>CAZAWQ010000348.1:0-14940 GCA_964488585.1 uncultured Roseivirgaceae bacterium | reverse complement strand
TTAATAGCACTCTTTTCTGCTTCAGGATCTACAGCAGTGGCTTCTTCTTGGGCAAGTTCAACAGTTTCTTCCTTTTTGGTACATGAGATAACCACTAGGAACAGAGCTAAGATGGTGAATTGAAGTTTCATGAGTTGATTGTTTAAATGATGAGTTATTAAAGTTATAGAAGGTAGGTAAATAATTAATTCAATCAAACTTGGCTACTTAAGGTTTAAAATGAATTAATATGTTTGCTGGCTCCGTTGAATCTGGATAACCAAGCAGTTAACTAGTCAATGCTAGTTCGCTATAAATACTAAGCGGGAAAGTGGTAAAAGTTCGGGAAAACAAATACTTTTAAAAATATAAACAATTGATAAACAGTCGTTTAACTTTAGATCATTTGCCAATACAGAATCTGCTAAAAATACTGTCTGACATAAAAGAAGTCAATGCGAGTTCGCTGTAAATACTAAGCGGGAAAGTAGCAAAAGTTCTGGAAAACAAATACTTTTAAAAGTATAAATAAATGATAATCAGTTGTTTAACTTTAGCTCATTTTCCAATACAGAACTTACTAAATATGTTCTCCAGCAAGTCCTCCGTAGTGATCTCTCCGGTAATTTCCCCCAGGTGATGTAAGGCCTGTCTGATGTCCAGCGCCAGCAGATCGTTGGTGACACTTTGCTCTATGCCCTTTGCAACGTCATTCAGCGCTTTTCGAGTTTCCTGCAGACTCTCATAGTGGCGCAGGTTGGTCACCAGGGTCTGGTCTTCGCTCACTTGCTCCAGAGACACTTCTTGCAGTATGCGCTGTTTTAATCTCTCCATATTGGTTTTGTTCTTCGCGGATAGCGGCAAAATATCGCTGCTTTTCAGGGTTGACAAAAATGTCGATTCCACCTGGTCAATTTTATTCCCCACCATGATAAATGGCACACCCTGTTGCTCCAACTGTCGCTGCTCTTTATTGATTTTATCTATAGAGGTCGCTGTCAGGTCTACCACATAAATAACCAAGGCTGCTTGTTTCAATTTTTCCTTAGTACGCGCCACCCCTAGCTTCTCGATGGCATCTTTGGGTTCCCGTAATCCGGCGGTGTCTATAAATCGAAAACTGACCCCTTCCAGAGTGATGACGTCTTCAATAAAATCCCGAGTGGTGCCTGGGATTTCCGATACGATGGCTTTATCTTCATTTAGTAGTGCATTCAGTAAGGTGGACTTTCCGGCATTGGGCTTGCCAGCAATCACTGTGGGCACCCCTTGTTTGATGACATTGCCCAGTTGAAAGCTTTCCAGCAACGGACTAACTACCAACTGGATCTTTTCCACCAGTTGTTTCAAGTCTTCGCGACTGGCAAATTCCACATCTTCTTCGCTGAAGTCCAGCTCCAGTTCGATCATTGAGGCAAAGTGGATCAATGACTCCCGTAATTGCCGAATCTCCCCCGAATATCCCGAGCGCATCTGATTGAGGGCGGTGCGATGTGCGGCTTGTGTGCCTGAGGCGATCAGATCCGCCACTGCTTCCGCCTGGGCCAGATCGAACTGGCCATTTAGAAAGGCCCTTTTGGTAAATTCACCTGCCTGGGCTAGTCGCGCCCCATGACGTAGTAGGAGCTGTATGATCTGTTGTACTATGAAATTGGAACCGTGGCAGCTGATCTCCACCAGGTTTTCTTTGGTATAACTTTGGGGCGCCACAAACAACGAAACCAATACCTCGTCAATCACTTCATTTCCGTCTTGAATGGTACCGTGGTGTATGGTATAGCCGGGTTCTTTGGCCAGATCTTTGGGCTGGAACAGCTGATTACAGATGGAAATAGCCTCGGGACCGGAAAGACGGATAATGGCAATGGCGCCTTGCCCTGAAGCAGTGGCCAGGGCCACAATGGTATCGGTATGAAAGGATTCGCTCACAACGGAGCAAAATTAGCATTTAAATCTTAGACCTCAGATATTAGATTTAAAATCTGTGTGCCAAAGATCTGAGATGATAGATCTGAGAACTGAGATCTAAGATCTACGAGTCATCGTTAAACTGCTTCAACATCTTGATGAAATTCTGTGCCGGGATATAACCCGCTACTGGCTCGTAGGGCTGCAAGGATTCATCCATAAACACAATGCTGGGATAGCCGCGGATTTTGAATGTATAAGCCAGTTCCGCTTCGGTCATGGTCTTGCCGAAAATATTGACATTTTTTTTCCCCTCTCCGTTCAGTTTTACCGCGTAGTAGTTGGCGTTTACATATTCGACAATTGTAGGGTCGGCAAAGGTCTTCTTGTCCATTAATTTGCAGGGACCGCACCAGGTGGCATAGATATCGATAAATACTTTTCTTGGTTCTTTTTTGTTTAACTCCTGTAAATCATCCAAAGCGACCCACTGGATCTCAGAATCCGCTATGGAGTTGGTTTGTTTAGTGCCCTGCCCGGTAAATGCCGCCAGTATCACCAACAATGCAAATAATGCCATCAACACCTTCATATTCAATAATAGTCCCTTCATAATGGTAAAATACGGATTTTAAGAAAATAATGCCAATAACCTTGCCAAATTTAACGATTGTATCAAATAAAAAATAATGTAAACCCCTAGAATACTACGTTTGTATGTCTATTTACAATTAGATTGAGGAATTAGAAATGAGAAATCATGAATTGTAGCGTGTAGTGTGGGAGAAGAGTGTGAAATCGCCCATTTCTTTTAACCACTTACCCTGGTGTTTCTCTACCAGTGGTTTTTGGATATCCCGGCTTTTGCGAACCAACTCCAAAGTTGAGGACTCATCCTGACCCATCATGGAGGTGTATCCCACAATGTTCTATTGCTCTATTATTCTACTGTTCCACTGTTCTACTGCTCACCTGCCCTATGCTCCTTGCCCCATGCTCTCTGCCCTGTACTTTTTCACAAGAATTCCATTTTGTGGAGAAAACAAAAATGCCATCCCAAACATCGTCCCGGCTACCACCGACATAGCTCCGGCGATGGATCCGTCTAGCCAAACTGCAAAATAGTACCCGACGAAGGATGTAACTAAACCCAAACCAGCGGTTATGAGCATCATCCTTTTGAAATCTTCAGTCAGCAAATAGGCGGTGGCAGGAGGAACTATTAAGAACGCTACTACCAAAATGGCTCCCACAGATTCAAATGCGCCGACGGTGGTAAAGCTTACCGCACCCATTAAAAGATAATGCCAAAGCCCTACGGAAACGCCTGTTGCTGCGGCAAATTTTGGGTCGAAGGTGGTAAGAAAAAGTTCCTTGTAGCCGATGGTTATAAACATCAGGACCAACAAAAAAACTACGCCCATAATATACACCACCCGCGGTCCCATGATTTGCCCGCTGGGAGTAATCCACAGGTCTATAGGCACATAGGCTATCTCTCCGTACAAGACACACTCCTGGTCCAGGTCGACCTGTCCGGCGAAAACCGAAATGAGGATCACTCCCAGGGCAAACAGCCAGGTAAAGGTCACGCCAATGGCTGCATCGGTTTGCAACCGTGCTTTGGTGTGAAAAAACTCTATAAGAAATGTAGTCAGTATTCCCAGAATACCAGCTCCCAATAGCATGCTTACCGGTTCCCTGGAGCCACTGACAAAAAAGGCGATCACTATTCCCGGCAATACCGCATGGGAAATGGCATCTCCCACCATGGCCATATTACGCAATATCAGATAGCATCCCAGTAAGCCACAAGGGATAGCAACTAAAGCTCCGGCCAATATGATCCAAAATGCGTCCATCAATTGCGATAAGGGATTTGAGATTGATGCGGATCCAGTTTGGGGTATTTCAATTGTTTCTCCAGCCGGCGTTCCAACTCCGGTGTGATGATGTGTTCAA
The DNA here is from genome assembly GCA_964488585.1 of uncultured Roseivirgaceae bacterium. Classification (GTDB taxonomy): domain Bacteria; phylum Bacteroidota; class Bacteroidia; order Cytophagales; family Cyclobacteriaceae; genus SZUA-3. Next base: position 11,091 of record CAZAWQ010000348.1, on the reverse strand, counting down.
TAGTCTCAGCATCTTCATGTACATGGTCCGGTGCAATACGGAGGTATTCGGTAAGATATAATTCCCACAATCGATGAAGCTTAGTGACTCGTTGGCCCTTAGTTTTTCCCGCCTGGGTGTAAGCCCATCCGTTTGAAGACAATTGGAGGAAGCCTTGTTTATAGAGATTCTTTAGTCCACGCTGGAGTGTCGACAGCTGAAATGGCCTGCGGGAAGTAATCTCTTCAATGGTCCTGGGCTGAAAATAGTTATCCTGTGCCTCGCCCAACTGATAGAATAGCTTCAGAATATTTTCTTCAAGCATCTGGGTTTGAAACTTTCGTTGGGTGACCATACGGAAAAGTATGCCTTTCCTGGGTGCAAAAAAGAAACTAAATACCGCAATGATGGATATCACCATAACAATCCAGGGACCAGTAGGCATGGCAGGTGCTATATAGCTGATGTAGGCGCCTACCAGTCCTGAAAAGGCCCCCAATCCCGCTGCCAACCAAATCATTACCTTCAGCTTGTTGGTCCAAAAACGCGCTGCTGCTGCCGGTGTGATTAACATAGCCGCCATCAGCACTACACCAATAGCCTGTATACCGGTAACCACCGCCAGCACCGTTAGGGTAGTGAGCACCAGCTCTAGGGCCCGTACCGGAAAGCCAATGCTATGTGCGAAATTGACATCGAAGGCAATAAGGGCGAACTCTTTGAAGAACAACCAAACCCCGGTAATCAGTATCAAAGCAATAGAGCTAAATACTATCAAATCTTCTCCAATCAAGCTGGCGGCCTGGCCAAAAAGAAAGTGATCCAATCCACTTTGGGCGGCATTACCTGATTTCTGGATTACCGTGAGCATCAATATCCCAATACCAAAAAATACTGACAACACCAGGCCAATGGCGGTGTCCTCCTTTATCTTGGACCTGGCGGTAATGATATCTATAAGCACCAGAGAGATCCAGCCGGTAACAAAAGCGCCTAGAATCAGATAAATGGGATTTTTTACCCCTGAAAGCATAAATGCCAGGCATACTCCTGGTAAAACCGAGTGAGCCACTGCATCCCCGACCAAAGCCTTTTTCTTCAACAGCGTAAAGGTGCCAACAATGGCAGCGCTGGCGGCTAACAGCATTGAGCCTAATACCACATAGCGTACATTAGGGTCCGAAAGTGAAAGGAAGTCCAGCAAGTGCTCCATAATCAATCTTTTTCGCGGCTGGGAAATTCTTTTTTGGTAAGGAGGTCGCCCACTTCGGCCAGCAAGGTGAGTTTCCCTCCATAGGTTTCCTGTAACAGTGCATTAGTCATGACCTCATGGGTTGGGCCACTGGCAATAAGTCTAAGATTAAGCAGTACCGCCCAGTCAAAATATTCTCTGGCTGATTGAAGGTCATGATGGACCACCACCACGGTTTTCCCTCGTTTTGACATAGATTTCATCAATTTAACAATGGCTTTTTCAGTGGCCGCATCTACTCCTGAAAATGGCTCGTCCATAAAGTACAGATCGGCCTCCTGTGCCAGCGCCCTGGCCAAAAAGACCCGCTGTTGTTGACCACCGGATAATTGTGATATCTGACGGTTGGCATATCCATCCATATCTACTTGCCGTAAACATTCCATGGACACTTCTTTATCGGCCTTTCGTGGTCTGGAAAACAGTCCCAACTTGCCATAGCGACCCATTAAAACTACGTCTATCACTGAGGCGGGGAAGTCCCAATCAACAGATTCCTTTTGTGGTACGTACGAAACCCTTGACCTCACCTGGTCCAGGGTCTTATCAAAGAGTTTGACATAGCCACTGCTAAGCTCAACCAGATTCATTATGGCTTTGATCATGGTTGATTTACCAGCCCCATTTGGTCCAATAATGCCAATAATTGCACCAGCCGGTAATGTGAGGTCAATATCCCACAGTACCGGTTTCTTGTGATAGGTGACGGTGATGTCGTGTAGTTCTACTATGGGGTTTTGTACCTGATGGATCATTTTAGAGCTTGAGTTATCATTTGGACGTTGGCGTTTACCATGCCAATATAAGTTCCTTCAGGGGTATTTTTGCCCCCCATAGCATCGGAAAACAAACTTCCCCCAATACGTACGTTATGTCCTTTTTTCCGGCAGCCTTCCACTACCGCCTGAATCGATCGTTTTGAGATGGAAGTTTCCATAAAAACAGCTTTTATTTGACGGTCAATGATGAACTGCACCAGATCTGTGACGTCTTTCAAACCGAATTCTGTAAGGGTTGATAAACCCTGCAATCCCCTCACTTCAATATTGTAGGCCCTGCCAAAATACTCAAAGGCATCATGTGCAGTGATTAGTACCCTTTGTTCAGATGGTATGCGGGCGATTTGGAATTTAATCTGGTGGTGAAGAGAATCCAAACGTTGCAGGTATTTTTCTGAATTTTCATCATAGTATTCAGCGTGAGCAGGATCAAATTCCTGCAGTGATTTATTTATTTTTTTTACCACCTGTTTCCAAATGGATACATCAAACCAAATATGAGGATCATAGGCATTGTGGAACAGCGGACTGCTTAGTAGCTGTGAGGTATCAATAGCAGCGCCCACGGCAATTACCTGTCTGATGCGAGCCAGTTTCTCCAGAATCTCTCCCATTTTTCCTTCCAAACGAAGTCCATTATAGAGTATCAGATCTGCGCTGGTAAGTTTCTTCAAGTCTCCTTGAGTGGCCTTATACAGATGAGGATCTACACCTGGGCCCATCAATGCCTCTACTTCCAGGGTGTCACCGGCAATATTAATTACAGCATCAGCAATCATTCCAGTGGTGGTTACTATGCGTATTTTTCCAGAGGTTTGATCTGGATCACCCTGACAACTAACCAGCAACCATATCATCAGTAGAGGGGGTAGTAAAAACGTCCTGAGCATGCCCATTATTTTTCCTGCACCAGGATGTTCTGGGCCACCTCTTTGGAAACAAATATTGTTATAGACTGGTCGATCATAACTTGCATGGAACTGTCAAATGCAACCTTGTCAAGGACCTTAATTGGCGCCCCTAGATAAGCGCCTAGTTTATCCAGGTGTTGCAGGAACGTGGGACTGCTGTCTTTTACTGCCCGGATTACTCCTTCACTTCCGAGACTAAGAATATGCAATTGTTTTAGAGGTTTAATTTTGATGGCTCCTTGAGCATCAGGAATTGGATCCCCGTGAGGATCAGCCTTGGGATGGCCTAAAAATGCATCCAGTCTTTCGATCAATAAGGGGGATTGAATATGCTCCAACTGTTCTGCCACTTCATGTACTTCATCCCAGCTAAAATTCAACTGTTGTACCAGAAACACTTCCCATAAACGATGTTTTCGGATTACTTTTAGCGCCGCTTCCCTGCCTTCACCGGTGACCTTAACTCCCTGATATTTAGTATATTTAATTACGCCTTTGCGATCCAGTTTCTGTACCATATCGCTCACTGAAGCCGGCTTGGTATGGATGGCATCAGCGATAGCATTGGTGGACACCTGTGCATTCCCTTCCTCAGAAAGGTGATAGATGGTCTTTAAATAGTTTTCTTCAACCAGACTTAACATGAAATTTATTTTTAGTGCTTAAAGATAATAAAATTTAGATTAATCTAAAAAATAATTTGTATAATTGGAAATTATGGATTATAAATGATGAATTGTCGTGCCATGGGCGCTATTTTGAGAAATCCCTGGCTAAGACCGTTTTTTGAATGGAACCAAGAATCCTAATTAATTCATCATTTCTCATTCATCATTTCTAATTTTTTGAGCAACTTTAACGCCTCCTGTTCCCAAGTGATCTCAGCGCCCGGCGTTTTAGTATAGAAATGATCTTCGGTGATATGTCTCCATATTGTTTCAGGTTGGAAGTTATTATAGTTCAGCACTACCGCGGCATCATATGGCGCAACCACCGATTCCCAGAGTGTTTGGGATTGTAGTAGCATTGGGAGACCTAGTCCAAGGTATTCATAGATCTTGGTTGGTATACAGTTTTCAGTACTGGGATTTGGTTGGTGTGCAACTAATCCAAAATCAGCGGTGCTGGCATACTCCATAACCTCCCGGTGCGGCACCAATTCGGTGCCGCCAATAAGTTTTATTAGATACTGTTGGCTATTTATCTGGTTTCTAATTTGATCTAATAATCCAGTTTCCGGAACTTGACCTACTATGGTAAGTCGCACAGGATATTGATTTTGGTGCAACGCCTGTACCAATGAAATGGCTTGTATAATGCCATTCTCTCTGGAAACGGTACCGGTAAAAACAAAATGGACATGATCACCTACTGTTGTTTGACGAGGCAATTTAGTTCCATGATATTTGTTCTCTAAAACAGTATACTTGCCTTTAACAAAAATCAATTCACCTATGAAACCCTTTTCAGCAAGTAAATATTGATCGACAAACGGACGAGTACCTGTTTCTACCATCCAAATGGCCAATTTGAACAGTGGCTTTAAAAGGTTTGGATAGGCGGATTGATATTGAACATTTCTTCTATAGTTTTCCTGAACATCATACCATAATTTTGTTCCGTAAAAAATCTTGTATAATGCAGCGGGCAACAGCAGTTCCGGTGTACAGACCACGGTCAACGCTGGTCGCAGTTTGGCCAGCTTGTGTAGAAATTTCCAGGGCGCCAGCAGCCTGCTTATTCCAAGCCGGGGCCCATGATATAAAGAATGAAAACAGATCCCTGAATGGGAGGATGGTTTTTTTGAGCCAAAGCCTATGATATTAACCTGGTATTTGTTTGATTCGCGAATTGAAAGGCCTAGCTTTTCGTATAAACGGGTATCATCAAGTGGTTTAAGTATAGAGGCGATTACTGCAACTTTCTCGGACATATAATTACACAATGGAAACTCAATTTATAGAATTAAAGGAAATCATCGAAGCTTCCTGGGAAAACCGGGAGTTACTGAAACAGACGGAGACGGTTAAAGCGATTGAATCAGTTGTAGAACATCTCGATAAGGGATCCATCCGGGTGGCTGAACCGCTAGAGGATGGATGGCAAGTGAATGAGTGGGTAAAAAAAGCGGTGATCTTATATTTTCCTACCCAAAAAATGAAGGTTCTTGAGGTAGGCCCATTCGAGTTTCATGATAAGATCCCATTGAAAAGGGGCTATGATAACTTAGGTGTACGGGTAGTACCACATGGGTTGGCCAGACATGGAAGTTATTTGGCTCCGGGAGTGATCATGATGCCATCATATGTAAATATTGGTGCATATGTGGACAGTGGTACCATGGTCGATACCTGGGCCACCGTGGGTAGTTGTGCGCAAATTGGCAAGCACGTGCATCTCAGTGGCGGGGTTGGTATTGGTGGGGTGCTGGAGCCGGTGCAGGCAGCTCCGGTCATTGTGGAGGATGGAGCATTTATTGGGTCCCGAAGTATACTGGTAGAAGGAGTACATGTGTCGAAAGAAGCAGTACTGGGAGCCAATGTAACCCTCACTTCAAGTTCCAGGATCATCGATGTAACAGGTCCTGAACCCATAGAGTACCGGGGTTTTGTCCCAGAGCGTTCGGTGGTGATCCCCGGATCCTATGCCAAAGAATTCCCGTCGGGCACTTATCAGGTTCCATGTGCCTTGATCATTGGTCAAAGAAAAGAAAGTACCGACCGCAAAACTTCTTTGAATGATGCACTTAGAGAAAATAATGTGGCGGTTTAGCACATTGTGCTAAACAAATTCCAAACAACAAATAACAAGCATCAATTTGTATTTTGAAATTTGGGATTGTTTTTTACTCTCTTGACTGAAACGATTCTTTGTACGCTAAATTCTAACCCAGTTAACTTTATCACTTGGGATTGTTAACCAAAAAATGCCGTAACTTTACCTTCCTTTTTTAAACACTATGAAACAATTAATGTATTTTTTTGGCTTCCTACTACTAATTGGTTGCAGTGAAATGGCATCTGAGGAAGGCGACGAATTTTATCAGGCAGGAGATTTCGAACAGGCCATCAGGTCATACACTGAATATTTGGAGTTAAATCCTGCCAATGTCAAAACTCTTTATAATAGGGGAAGGTCTTACGAGGAGCTGGAGCTTTTTGAATTGGCTTTTCAAGATTTCGTCTCCGTACTGGAAGAAGACGGAAAAAATTTACAGGCCAATTTGAGCGTTGGAGGCTACTACTATCGCAAGCAGGATTACGACAATGCCAAACATTATTTCGACCAGGCGATTAAGTATCATAAGGACAATGCCCAGGCACATTTCCTTCGTGCCCGGGCCTATCACAAAGTAGGCATAAAGAAAAAGGCCATGGAGGGATACAACCAGGCCATAATTCTTGATGGGGACTTTGGCGAGGCTTATCTTTACCGTGGTGCACTGAAATCCTATCTAAAGCAAAGCCAAAGCGCCTGTGAAGACTACAACAAGGCCAAGGCCCTAAATGTGGAAAAAGCTGAGGCGGCGATTAAGAGTTTTTGTAACTGATGCATAATCAAGGACTGAAGGACTGAAGGATTACTTTGGGAAAATCCCTATATTCAACTTCACCATTGAATGATTCCCATGAATAGGTTAGCTACTTTCGGTGCAGTTCTTACCCTGCTGGTTGCAGGTTTGTTTTCTGCTTTCACCAACTCCCAGTGGTCTTCAGGGGCACAGCAAGAGAATATTACCCTAAAGGTTGGTGTTGCAAAGACCAATATAACTCCTCAAACCCCCGTGCCCATGAGCGGCTATGATAGCAGAGATGAGGTATTTAAAGGGATTCACGATTCACTGTATGCGACTGCCGTGGTGTTTGATGATGGCAACCAGAAGGCGGTGCTAATTACTGCTGACCTGATTGGGTTTTCTAACCAATTCTGTAAAGAAACTACAGATATGATTGAAAAAGCCGCCGGAATTCCTGGTACAAATGTTTTGATTAGCGCTACTCATAACCATGATGGGCCGGTAAATAACACCTATGGGACTAATGCGAGCAAAGATGTGTCGGATTATGTAGCCTCTATGCAGAAGCAGTTGGTAGAGGTTGTAGTAAGGGCTATCAAAAACCTGGTCCCTGCTCGGATTGGTACCGGTACCGGGAGTTGTAATATGAATATAAATCGTAGGGCACTATTTGCTGATGGTAACATTTGGTTGGGAAGAAATCCGGATGGACCCTGTGATAATGATGTATCGGTGGTCAGGATTGACGATATGTCAAGTAAAACATTGGCCATTTTAGTAAACTGGCCCTGCCATGGTACCACAGGTGGCCCTAAAAACTATCAAATCTCCGGAGATTGGCCTGGGGCCACTTCAAGGTTTGTTGAATCCCGTATGGGAGGTGAGGTGCTTGTTCCTATTACCATTGGCGCATCGGGAGATATTAATCCTATCTATGGGCCAAATGATAAATTTTCAGACATTGACGCCATTGGTAACATATTAGCGATGGAGGTTATCAAGGTGGCTGAATCGGTAAAGACCCATGATGGAGGATCAATTTCCACCGCGAAAAGAATCATCGTGGCCAAAGGAAGAAAACCAACAGATAATCGCTTACCGAACCAGAAGTTAGAGCCAGCTGCGGACGTGGAGATTTTTTTATCGGTATTAAGGGTAGGACCAGTGATCTTCGCGGGTATTTCCGGCGAGGTAATGACCGAAATAGGTATGGAAATCAAGAAACAATCGCCCTATAGTCACACGGTGGTAGTTACACATTGCAACGGAAGCGCCGGCTATCTTTTAACAGATGATGCCTATGCGGAAGGGGGCTATGAGGCTATGGTTTCGAGGACTATGCCGGGAACTGCTGACCAAATTACTGACAACCTGATTAATATGATAAACTCAGAGATCAATGACTGAGGGCTTAATGATTCGACGTTCGTTATTCGGCGTTCGGCGTTCTATTGTTCTACTGCTCTATTGTTCTACTGCTCTCCTGCTCTCACTGCTCTACTGCTCCCACCATCTTCATGATCGCATATCTCTGATCCGGGCTTTTTGTGGGTGCCATGGCAGTCCGGACAACTTTCTCTGATCACTTTTTCGCCATGGCATACTTTGCATGGTACTTGCCCTTTTCCCAAACAATTGGGACAGGTGTGATATTGAAGTTCACTAAATGCATTGAGTGAGGTTGTAACCCCGTTCCCCTTGCACACTTCACAACGATTTACACCCACTCCCATACAGTAAAAACATTCGTCGATGATTTCGCCTGTACCATGGCACAGATCACAGGGAATCAAGCGATATCCCCGGCTATCACATAATTTACAAACCAGTATTAATTCGTATTCATCGTCCAGGTAACGTTTAAGGTCCATTGCTTGTGAATAGTAGCGGCCGTTGGGTCCTGCTAAACGAAGGTACTTATCAAGAAAACTCCTGCTGTTATGGTATTGATGCACCATATACAGAGTTTCGGCGAACAAATAACTCAGTTGGTCCGGAAATACTGCTTTCATTTTTAGGATCCGGCGAAAAGTCAGGTTAGCGTCTTCATATTCCCCTTTATTCATTTGACCGATGGCCACTTCCAACAGCTCATCAACCTGCCGATCAGTGCTTTCCTGGGCCATAACGATCTGATCACCACACCAGTTCAATGCCAAAACCAGCAAACCAATCCTAAGTAGGATCTTAATATTCATCAGGTAAAGTTAACCACAAAATAGTTAAGAGAATTCCCTGATGTATGAAATAGGGGTTATTTAAGGAAATTATCAGCAACCACCAGCTCCTTGCCTTGGTGCTTCCATGAGTAAAATCCCTGGCCTGATTTTACTCCCAGGTGTCCCGCGGCGACCATGCTTACCAGCAATGGGCAGGGAGCATATTTCGACTGCCCAAATCCGTCTTGAAGTACTTTTAGAATAGCCAAACAAACATCCAGTCCTATAAAATCCGCTAGCTGTAGCGGGCCCATTGGATGTGCCATACCCAGTTTCATCACCGTATCGATTTCATCTACTCCAGCCACTCCTTCATGTAACGAAATGATTGCTTCATTTATCATGGGTATCAAGATTCGATTTGAAATGAATCCCGGATAGTCATTTACTTCTACCGGTACTTTGTGCAGTTTTTTGGCAAGTGCCATTACCTGCTTAGTAACCTGATCGGAGGTTACGTAACCCCTGATCACTTCCACCAATTTCATTACCGGTACCGGATTCATAAAGTGCATGCCAATTACCTGAGTAGGACGACCGGTAGAAGATGCAATTTTGGTAATGCTTATAGACGAAGTATTGGAGGCTAGTATACAGGACGGAGGGGCACATTCATCAAGTTGTTGAAAGATGGAGATTTTAAGATCGAGGTTTTCTGTAGCAGCTTCTACTACCAGGTCCACATTTGAAACACCCACAGAAATATCTGTATGAGTACTGATTCTATTCAGGATTTGGTTTTTGTCATTTTTGGTGATCAACTCTTTTTTAATTTGCCGGTCCAGGTTTTTTGAAATGACCGAAAGTGCCTTATCCAGGGCAGATCGCTGAATATCTATTAAAGCTACCTGATATCCATTTTGGGCAAACACATGGGCAATACCGTTTCCCATGGTTCCGGATCCGATAACTGCAATTTGTTTCATGGTATTATTTTGGGTCATAATATTTAAAACTCCTGCTGCCTTATCGCGGATTGAAAGTAATAGTTGACAATCCACCAATAGGAGCTTCTGGCGTTTTACTCTTTGCAGTAATATAAATGTCATGGAGGCCAACTGCTTTCTTCAGCTGAACAGTAGCCTGAGCAGCAAATGTGCCCTCCCTAACTTCAATTCCAATTGATTCCATGCTGGTCTTTGCAATTGCGGGTCCATCGATGTTGTCTAAATGGACCTCAATCAGCGCTCCTTGTGGTCCCCTATTAAATCCAGAAAAAGTGAGAGAGCCAATATTGGTGAGGTCCAATTTTTCAAAAGAAATATAACTTGGATCAGTCAAAATTACCACTTCTGCTTCATCGTTTTTAAATACCTGTACTCCATTCTGACTATCAAAATCTACTGCTTTTACTACCGTATTGCGCAAGGTGTATACTTTTTGACCAGTAGCGGGCCCAGCTATTTCCCCTCCTTTGTCCGTGTACATGGCTTTAAAAATATAGACTCCTTGGTGCTGCTTATCTTTGTCAACTCCTGTAGTGTAGGTTCCGCTAGCGGGTAGGCTTTGTACATTGCCTTCTTCTCCAAAAGACAATATGTACTGCACCATCTTATGAGCATCACTTAAACTAATTGCCGGATGGGCCGCCATGGGTGCTTCTCCCCAAACCCCACTGCCTCCGTTGATCACTTTATTAACTAAGGTGGCTACTGCCCGTCCTTCCTTGCGGTACTTGTTTGAAATATCAACATAACTTGGGCCTACCGATTTCTTTTCAGGAGCATGACATGCTTTGCAATCGCTACCAGCGATCAAACTGGGCCCGGTAGCCAAATGTTGCTCTTCATCATCAATAATGTGGCCTTTGATGGTTTCTTTTGAGGCCTGCTCCAGATACTCTACGGTAACCATTACATCTTTCGGGTTAATATTTCCATCAGAAAGACTACCTTCCTCTAAGTCAGATACCTTTACCACATAGTCAATTTGACGTCCGTCCCAATAAAACGTCTGATTTCCTGAAATTTCAAATTCCAAATTCGGTGGCTCATTGCCTACCTGTATTTCCATGATTTCACTGGTAGTTCCCCCATTAGCATCTGATAGCGTCAGTTTGACCTGATAGATGCCAGGTACCTGAAAGATAAATTCCGGATTGGCTTCCTGTGAAGTGGCACCCTGATGGAATTCCCAGTTATAGCTTAAGGGGTCGTCATCATAATCCTCACTACCGGTTGAACTAAACAGAACCTTGAGCGGAGCTGCACCCGCGGTCCTGGTTGCGCTTATACGGGCTATGGGGTACCGATTTCCAGCCTGGTAGTCTATTCTTACCAGACGAGCATCCACGTTTTGGGTGAACCATCCGGTTCCATACTCAAGCATATACAACTTTCCATCTGGCCCATATTCCATGTCCATTGGATTATTAAACTCAATATTGGGCATAAACGGCTCAATTTTTTCAAGGTCACCATTTTCATTTAAGGTC
>CAZAWQ010000347.1:0-3652 GCA_964488585.1 uncultured Roseivirgaceae bacterium | reverse complement strand
TAAGAATGATCACTATCCCGATTTAGACGATACTGCCTTTGCTGCATATGCCTTGGCCCGTTCTGGCAAGCAGGAGTTTCAGCACAATATAGACCGGGCAGCGGATTGGGTGGTTGGTTTGCAGTCCAGGAATGGTGGATTTGGTTCGTTCGATGTAGACAATACCCATTATTATCTAAACGAAATACCTTTTGCTGATCACGGGGCATTGTTGGACCCGCCTACTAGTGATGTAAGCGCACGATGCCTGATGTTACTGGGGGGCTTATTAAAGAATCGGCAAGATTTCGGTCCAGTGTGTACTGATATTTTGGAATACCTTAGCAAAGAGCAGGAAGCTGACGGCTCATGGTTTGGCCGTTGGGGTACCAATTATATTTATGGCACCTGGTCGGTGTTGGTTGCTTTTGAATGTTATGGTATTGACAAGCATGATCCCAGAATACGTAAAGCCGTCAGTTGGCTGGAAGAAAAGCAAAGATCCGATGGTGGATGGGGCGAGGACAACTATTCCTATTACGATCCAACCTTTGCCGGCAAAGCAGAGAGAAGTTCTTGTTTTCAAACAGCCTGGGCCTTGTTGGCACTGATGTCGGCAGGCCAAATCAACACCCAGCCGGTAAAAAGAGGAGTTCAATATCTAATTGAAAGGCGAGAGGACCATGGTCTATGGAAGGATCCTGAATTCACCGCTCCCGGATTCCCTAAGGTTTTCTATTTAAAATATCATGGCTATGATAATTACTTTCCTCTCTGGGCCCTGGCCAGATATAGAAAGGAAATTTTAATTAACCAACCAGCTCAAAACTAGACCCCTTGTGAAAGTTGGAATCTTAGTGCCTTTACCTCAGGAAATGAAAATGCTAACCGGAGAAAAGATCCAACCAGCGCATTGTAAGAAAATTACCGCTGACATTACTGTTTGTCAAAGTGGAGTTGGTAGAGAAAATACTCAACGAGCCGCCCAACTATTAATTTCAAAAGATGTTGAGGTGCTGATAAGCTGGGGTAGCGCTGCTGGTTTGAGTCCAGAGTTGGCTGGCGGTGATCTGTTGATTCCCCGGTCTGTTAAAGTGCATGATAAGACATATCTTACCCATGGTAGTTTTAACAATGAGCTGTTAAACCAGATTTCTCCTGGAATTCCAGTACATCATGGACCAATTTGTGAATCAGCAAGACTGTTGACTTCTGTTGAGAGTAAAAAGCAGCTATTCGAAAGCAGTCAATGCCTTGCCGCTGATATGGAAAGTGGAGCGCTGGCTGAACTAGCCGCCGAAAAAAACATTCCGTTTTCGGTGATAAGAGCGGTGAGTGACCCGGTCAACATGAAATTGTCAAAAGCAGTATTAGCTGGCATAGGGCAGGATGGAAAGTTTAAGCTGGCGAGCTTTGTAAAAACAGCCTTAATATCCCCCTGGGAATGGGTGTCGATCATTAAGCTGGCCTGGAATTTTAAAAAAGCCCAAAAAACCCTGAATATTGTAGCGAAAATATTAAAAGCAGAAAACCTAGCCTATGGATGTTGAGGCCTCAATTCAAAAAATCAATCAAACGTTAGCACAATACTCATTTGGCAGTCAACCAAAGGAACTGTATCAACCTATGCACTACATGCTGGAGTTAGATCAAACACGCATGTGCTCCTTGTTAACATTTTGGGGCTGTTACTTGTTTTCAGGAGATACCACAAAAGCGCTAATGCCGGGTATAGGCGTGGAGGTTTTCTATAATTTTTTAATGGTCCATGAAGATATCCTGGACCGGAACCCCTACCGCAAAGGCAGCGATAGTGTTTATGTCAAATGGAATGATAACGTGGCTATTCTCTCTGGCGATGCTATGATCTTCAAAGCCTATGAGCTGATGATCCAAGTGGATCAAAAATTAATCAAGCCAGTGATTCGATTGTTTAATCAGTGCTTTACCAGCGTGTGTGAAGGTAAGCAACTGTCCCTAAATCTACAGGAAGGCCTTGGCGATAGCGATGATTATCTGAAGATCCTAAAATTGAAATCAGGAGCACTTACTGAGTTTAGTTTTCAGCTGGGTGCACTGATAGGCGGAGCAACAGAGGAACAGGGTAAGCAAGCAGGGTTGCTTGGGAATAATCTGGGTGTAAAGTGGGCATTGCTAAGCAATAAAAACCATCAATCCCTCAAACCTTCAAACCTTCAATCCTTGAGTATACTTGACTGCAATGATCAAAGGAAACAGGAATTTGAGTTATGGGTTAAGTCGTCAGTCTGATCTAACTGGTACTAGCTAAACCTATTTTATGTTTATAACTTACGTTATGACTAGACAATAACTCTGGGTCAGTTTAATGATGTCTATTCCGTCAAATTCGCTCTTTATAGTCTCATTTTTTTGGTTCTTGGTGAACTTTCCAGGACTTGCACAGGAGAAAATGGAGAATAAAGAGGTGGTGGTGGAGGCCGAAGAAACAGATTCTGTCAAGTCCAGGAATGGCTCATTTTTGGTATTGCCAATAATTACTTATTCTCCTGAAACTTCACTTAGATTAGGAGTAATAAGCATTTATTTTTTTCGTGGAAAAGACGCTCCGGAAGGCACGCAGCTTTCTACCATAAAATTACCTCTTAATTATACCCTGAACAACCAGATCAAAGCCCGATTGTCTTATGAGATCTTTCTCAACGACAACAAGCATATTTTCAAGGGAGTAGCAGAATGGATTAAGTTCCCATTGTTGTTCTGGGGCATTGGAAACAACACTCCTGATGCAAACGAAGAAGTCTATACCACCCGCACCATGACTTTTGGTTTAAATTATCTAGCCAAGGTAAAGCCCAGTTTTTACCTAGGGGTGCGTTATATCCGGCAAGACAGCAAGATCACAGAGGTCGAAGAAGATGGACTTTTAAACCAGGAAGGGTTAATTCCTGGCAATGAAGGAGCGTTAACCAGCGGTGTAGGGTTAATCGCCCGGTTCGACAAACGAGACAATAATTTCAATGCCATTACCGGCCCCTATGTTCAGGGCAACCTGACCACCTACCGGTCCTGGTTAGGAAGTGAATTCGAGTTTACTAAGCTCCGATTTGACCTCCGCCATTATATCCAAACCTTCCAAAATCGTCATGTGCTGGCCTTTAATGTAGTAGCTGAACATAATTGGGGCAATCCGACTTTTGAGACCATGGCACTTTTAGGAGGTGAACAAATCATGCGCGGGCACTTTCTTGGGCGGTTCCGTGATAATACTATGCTGGCAGGACAAATGGAATACCGGTTACCCCTGGCTAGAAAATACTGGATAGACGAAAGAGAGAAGCCTCCGTTCTGGGAACGCTGGGGGGTGGTGGGTTTCGTTGGATTTGGCAATGTAGCGCCCAGTGTTTCGCAATTGGGTTTTGACCACCTTAAGTCATCTTGGGGATTTGGACTCCGCTATGCCGCGAAAGCCAAAGAACGACTAAACATTCGAATTGACTTTGGGTTTGGCACTCAGAATCCGGGATTTTATTTGAATATCAGGGAATCGTTTTAGCACGGGGCGCCTGGCGCCTGGCTCAGAGCGCAAAATTAAGGGACCAGCCTTCAATCCACCAGTCCTTGACGAGGGATGAGGGAATTAAAATTTACAATTTATGGATTATGAATACTACATGATCATAAATTGATAATT
>CAZAWQ010000346.1:0-4102 GCA_964488585.1 uncultured Roseivirgaceae bacterium | reverse complement strand
GGATATCGGCAGCATGATGCATGAAATGCTCTGGTGGGTTCAGTTAGAAAACAAATGCCGGTTCAGGTGATCAAATTACCCTCTTCATCCCATTGAGCAATATCCATTCGTTTGCTTTGGTCTACGCACCTGGCTATCCATTCAGGATCATACGAGAGGTTATGTTCGTCCAATACCTCTTGAGGCACACCATCCCAAACGTTTGGTGTGTTTCCTACATAGCCGAGATCTTTAATCCCCATTTCGGAAGTATAGTATCCTGTAAGTGTCAAGTTCCTCATTAATGAAAAGAACACCTCTCCGTGCTTCAAATGCTCTGGAGTTTTATTAGGGTAGGCAATTTCATCGATGACGGTTAGCTGTTGATCTGTTGAACAGCTTTTGAAATCCAGATTGAACCGCTCATTGGTTTGGTTGTCCAGCCACATTAATCCTCCCTTCAATGGCACCTGGTGCCGGGGAATATCTTTTGCCATAAACTCAATAAACGCCGTCACTCCAGCTTCAGTTGCTGACCCAAAGTCGGCAGTGGCCGGTAATATGATGTCGCAAAGTATGGCAATGGTTCCCAACTCGTCTTCAGTTAAGAACTGCTCAGCACGCAGTCTTTCATCGTGTAATTTTTCTGTGGCGGTTCGACCATATCCTACAGGTTTTTCAACCGATACATCTGCTGGCTGTTCTGCAGGTGCACAACCATTCAGTACCAAACCTCCTGCTACCGAACTTACCAGAAGTGATTTCAATGATTCTCTCCTATCCATAATTTAGATGTTTTGCTTATTCAATTGATCAATAATGTAGTCGGAGGTCCTCCACGCCAGGGCCAATATGGTCCAGGTAGGGTTTTTGTCAGCCTGAGAAACAAACGGACCGCCATCTACCACAAAAACATTGTCTGCTTCGTGTAACTGTTGATATTTGTTTACTACTGAT
The DNA here is from genome assembly GCA_964488585.1 of uncultured Roseivirgaceae bacterium. GTDB lineage: Bacteria > Bacteroidota > Bacteroidia > Cytophagales > Cyclobacteriaceae > SZUA-3. The sequence goes on along the minus strand of CAZAWQ010000346.1, from coordinate 3,166 downwards.
TTGGCTGGGTCATTACCCATTCTGGTAGTACCCACTTCGTGAATAATTCTTCCAGGTGCCAGTAAACCATAATCCTGGTCTTTGCCAGGTTTTTCTCCCAAGGGCTGGGCCCCCATGCCTTCAAAGATCTGTTCGAATGTATTGTGCATATGTTTAGCCTGGGAGCGCTCGTATTCAGTCCACTTGTAATGGAAACGTAGCACAGGAATACCATATTCATCCACTAATTCCGGATCTATTTCACAGTAGTTGTCGAGTTGAGGTACACTCTCCCCTCGTCCACTGATACCCATTACCGCCCCGTAATATTTCTTTACATCTTCCCGAAGTTTGGTTCCATATCCTCCAACTGTGCCGCCGAATTGCTCATTGAGGTCAGTAGCGTTGAATCCGAAACCATAAGACGGCATGCCCATCCCACCCCATACTTCGAGGTGGTAACCTCTGGGAAAATCAAGTTTCTTATTGTCCAGCCACCAGGGAGTATATACGTGCATCCCACCAACACCATCTTCGTTGTACAATTTTCTGTTAAACATGGCCGGCACTATTGCTGATCTGCTGGCACCGGTAGAATCGTGCAAGTACTTGCCTATAAGTCCACTGCCATTCCCCAAGCCATTGGAGAACTGGGAACTTTTGGAGTTCAAAAGAATCCGGGCGCTACTACAAGCTGATGCCGCCAGCACCACTATTTTGCCACGGATCGTATATTCCTTGCGGTCCTCTCGGTTTATATAAGATACACCAGTGGCCTTGCCTTCATCATTGGTAAGTACTTCTCTTACCATGGCATTAGTAAATAACTTTATGCTTTTCCCAGCTTTTTGGGTGGGAAAAATCAAACAAGTACCTGCAGAAAAGTCGGCATGGACCATACAAGCCCGGCTGCATTGCCTGCAGTAGAAACAAACGCCTCTTTCGTTGTTGATTCTTTTGGTTAGGATAGAAAGCCTGCTTGGTATGGCCGGAATTTTGGCTTTCCTAGCACCCTTTATAAAGTACAGTTCATGAAGTCGCGGTTTTGGTGGTGGCAGAAAAAATCCATTGGGCTCATTCGGGAAGTTCTCCTTGGTCCCAAATATTCCGATTAATTTGTCTACTTTATCGTAATAAGGTGCAACATCATCATAACCAATGGGCCAATTACTCCCAAGACCGTCACTGTCTTTTCTCTTAAAATCTCTGGGGCCAAATCTTAGGGAAATCCTTCCCCAATGATTGGTGCGTCCTCCAACCATCCGAGAGCGGAACCAATCGAACTCAGTCCCATCCTTTCTGGTGTAGGGTTCACCCTCTATTTCCCAACCTCCGTAGGCACTGTCAAAGTCTCCAAAAGCCCTTACCGTTGAAGCTCCGCGTCTGGGAGATTCCCAGGGCCAACGAAGTTGGGTGCGGTGCGCATCATTGGTAGGATCGAACATGGGGCCTGCCTCCACAACGGCTACCTTCAAACCATTTTCAGCCAGAATTTTTGAGGCCATACCGCCACCGGCGCCTGAGCCGACCACTATTACATCATAGGTTTCCGGTGATTCAATAATTTGCATAATTGTGAACTATAGTGAACTGTCAATATAAGAAGATTTTACAGTTATTAGTTTTGAATTTTTTGTTTTAAGAGCTTGGGGGGTATGAGGCATGGAGCATGGAGCAAAGCGCCGGGCGCTAGGTGCTAAGCGATGAGATATGGAAGTAAGTTTTCCAAGTGTCACTGGTTATCACTAAATTAGTATTAAAGCCCATTCATAGTGAAAGTCGCATATTTTCTAATAGCAGCTCTTTGCCTCGCTGCTTCAAGTAAAGGGCAAAATGTTGATGAAATAATAACCAAGTCTATTGAAAATACCGGCGGGGCTGCAAAATGGACAAATCTGAATGGTTTTAAGATAATCGCCAAATTTGACCAAGGCGGAGTAGAGTTTCCGTTGGAAATCGTTCAACTGGCCGATGGTCGTAAATATACCAAGTTTACCTTCCAGGGAGACGACATCAAACAAGGGGTTTTTGATGGGAAAATTTTATGGCGTACCAATTTCCAAACTATGGAACCCGAAAAGTCCGATGAGGAAACCACCAAAAATGTCAAACTTGACGCTAACGACTTTCCCGATGCCCTTTTGAATTATAATGAAAAGGGCTATAAAGTTGAGCTTGTGGGAAAAGAAGCAATTGAAGGCACCGAGGCTTTTAAGGTGAAACTTGTCAAAGAACCCATTACCATTAACGGGAAAGAATTTGATGATATCAGCTACTATTATTTTGATAGCAAAACATATTTTCCCATTGCCAAGGAATTTGAAATGAAACATGGCCCTATAAGAGGTTCCATAATGGTTATTACTCTTAGCGATTATAGGGAGGTTCATGGGTTACTATTCCCATTTTCCATGTCCCAGGGGGTGAAAGATGCGCCACCTCAACCGCTAATAGTAGAGTCAGTAGAATTAAATCCAAGGATGAACAACAGTGAATTTTTATTGCCGAGCCAATAATAGGAACAGCTTGCTCTGGTGTGGTGCGGTGTTCATTAATCTGGGTGACTGCTTTTTAGTTTCCCAAGAAACCCCATCAGTAGTTCAGAATCTCCTGAATTTAACAACATGACTCGATCCATAATGCGTTGATGCATTATCGGTTTCTTGGTAATTCCTAAGTTGGTCAGTAGTTGCTCCACTTCTTCTTTTAGTAAACCCTGAAGTTCAGGGTTATCAGCGTTGTTATTGGCAGGTTGTATGTCTGATCGAAAAATCTCCCAGGCATAGATCAATACACTTTGCGCCAGATTGAGTGAAGGGTAGCTAGTGGCCATTGGGATAGTGCTGACCAGATCGCATTGATCCAATTCATCAGTACTCAGGCCATTCTCCTCGGATCCGAAAACAAAACCCACGTTGGTCATAATATTTTGCTTCTCTCGCAGAATACTGGTGATCTTTGAAGGTGCATGATTGTCGTATCTTTTGATTCTGGCTTTTGAAGTAGTACCGATGGTCAGGTCCAAGTCAAGCAGTGCTTCATGAAGTGACTGAAAAGTAGTAATTTCATCTAATACATCGTGAGCGCCGTAGGCGGTTTTTCTAGCGGCGCTGGTATCCTGTAACGGCTCTCCTACTATTCGCAGCGATGAAAACCCCATGGTCTTTATGGCACGTGCCGCAAAACC
>CAZAWQ010000345.1:0-2537 GCA_964488585.1 uncultured Roseivirgaceae bacterium | reverse complement strand
ACTTTTACTGCGGTTCAGGATGGAGGCGATGTGATCATGCAAGATAATGAGGGTAATACCTGGGATGTTTTTGGAGTGGCCACATCCGGACCCAGGCAGCGACAGCAATTAACACCAACCCAGTCCTTTATCGGATATTGGTTTTCCTGGGGTGCTTTTTACCCCAATCCGGAGATTTACGATCAAAGTTAGTTAGAATAATTCATTAAATTGGATTCGATTGCCCAGTAAATTTCCAAGTATAAGGTAAGGACCTCATACCCTCACGGTAATTTATTTAATCTTTAAATTTCTATCATCAGCACATGAAAATTCACTCAATCTTAATTATCTTTTCTTAGAAATGACTGGATCAATGGTTGTAAATAAGTCAGAATCTGTTATTCATTTAAAATATGCTATGATGAAAAATTTAACCAAAACTACAAAGTTCAGTTGGAGATTCTTGATGTTAGCTCTGGTCGGCGTTTTGTATCTTTCAGCATTTACTGCCACCCAGTGGAAAAAGGAAGGCAATGATAAAAAAGTGATAGGTCCAGAGGAGTGGGCTGATTATAAAAATTGGTACAAGGTCACAAAAGAGCCCAATACCGGAGATCCTACTGGATTTCTTGATAAGGAACACCGCGGTGTAAAAGCATACCGGGATGTATTTGTAAACAGCATCGGCGAAGCCACCAACAAAGGAGAAGCTGAATTTTCATACCCTGAAGGCACAATAATTGTGTTGGAAGCATTTAAAGATAAGGGTTCCTGGGAAGAGCAAAAGAAGCCGGAATTGACCATAATGATCAAACTTTCGATAGCCACCTCACCAGAGACTGGAGATTGGGAATTCGTGGACGGAGCCAGTGGAAAAAACCGAGGTAGTGGAACCTCCAAACTGGGGGTTTTCTGTGGTAGTTGTCATATCAATGCAATGGCTACCGATTATAATTTCATGAATTATACTACCATAGGCAAATAAAAGTAATGAAGCAAATCAAAGCACATCTACCAGGGGGATGTGCTTTTATGAAGACAAATAATTTGAAAAGTTATCTTAAAAGTATATTTTGTTGTTTGAACCGGGGAATAAACCTTTTACGTCATGGAGGAAGAAAAGCAATCCGTTGAAAGCGCAGCCATTAAATATGGTTTGTACACCACTGGAGGCTTAATAGCCTATTTTTTAATTATGAAACTCCTGGGATTAGTCCATGTGATTGAGTTAAGAGGTTTCAATCTATTTATCATTGTTGGGGGAATCCTAATGGGGATGAGAAATTTCAAAGCGAAAACAGGTGGTCCAATAGTTTACCTTCAGGGGATAGGTTTGGGACTGCTGATTTCGGCAGTGGCTGTGGTTCTTTTTGCTGTTTTTGTATTTGCTTATTTGCAAATGGATAATAGTTTGATGGAAACCATCAAACAAAAAGAATCTTTTGGTCGATTTTTAAATCCCTACATCCTGGCTTTTGTTATTGCTCTGGAAGGAGTAGCAACGGGATTTATTGCCACTTTTGTGATCATGCAATACATGAAAAGAAGTCATCTAAGCAATCAGTAATTCCCCTTATCTTTGATTGCAAACTAGCTAAATCAAATTTTTAACTAAAACATAATTTTCCTGTAAGAAAATTTATTAATTTCATGTTCCAACATTAAATCAGTTTCAATTACTATTATAAATAATCAAAAAATATGAAAAAGATATATGTACCATTGATTGCCGTAAGTTTAGTTATCTTAACTTTTGTTTCGTTTTCATTTAAAACGGAATCGGATATAAGGTTAGACGCTCCCAAATGGGAGGTAGATAGTGACCATAGCTCCATCAGTTTTACCGTCACCCATTTTTTTACTCCTATAAACGGTGCATTCGATAAGTTCACCGGGAGCCTCAGTTTTGATCCGGAACAACTAGCTACCAGTTCAGTAGACTTTACCGTAGAGATATCCAGCATCAATACCAAGAATGCCAAGAGGGACGGTCACCTTCAATCCGAAGACTTCTTTAACGCTAAGCAATGGCCTACCATGTCTTTCAAATCAGAAAAGTTTGAAAGTACAGGTGATAATAAATTTATGGTAAGTGGTAAAATGACCATAAGGGACGTCACCAAAGATATTTCCATTCCACTCGAGCTATTGGGAGTGAGGGACCACATGATGAAAGAAGGTAGCTTAGTAGGGGCTCTAAAGTCGGAGTTTTCTTTGAATAGGAACGACTACGGAGTAGGCACCGGTGATTGGGCGGCCACTGTTGTAATTGGAGACGAGGTGAGTATCTCCATATTTTTCGAAATTATCCGGCCCAAGTAATCGAGTTTTAAGAATTTGATTAAAAGGCTGCCAGGGAATGGGCAGCTTTTTTTTTGACTAAACAAATGGATAAATACCACATCATTGTTATAGGAGCAGGATCCGGTGGATTGAGTATTGGACTCTCCATGCACGAGTTGGGATTCAAGGTATTGTTGATTGAGCAATATGAAGAAAATATTGGTGGGGAATGCCTCAACACCGGTTGTATCCCTAGTAAAGCATTGATACAT
>CAZAWQ010000344.1:0-2796 GCA_964488585.1 uncultured Roseivirgaceae bacterium | reverse complement strand
CATAGATATGAGATCATAGATATTATTATTAACTTTGTATCGGCAAATCGATACGACCAGCTCCTGTCAAATCCCCCAGATCCGGAAGGAAGCAAGGGTAGATAGTTGTAGCGGTGCGATATCTGATTTGCCTTTTTTTTATTTGTAATTATCACCACTGGTTTAATAAACTGTTATATTTACTAACTTTTTACACAAACATTAAAACATGAAATTTTTTGTTGATACTGCCAGTCTTAAAGAAATCAAGGAAGCACAGGACCTGGGTGTGCTTGATGGAGTAACTACCAATCCCTCACTAATGGCCAAAGAGGGTATTACCGGAGAGGATAATGTCCGGGCTCATTACAAGGCCATTTGTGATATAGTTGACGATAATGTAAGTGCGGAAGTGATTTCCACTGAATTCAGCGAGATGATCAGGGAAGGTGAATCACTGGCAACAATTGACGATAAGATCGTAGTGAAAATACCAATGATCAAGGATGGAGTAAAAGCCATCAAACACCTAAGCACTCAGGGTATTAGGGTAAATTGTACGCTGATCTTTAGTGCCGGGCAAGCTTTATTAGCGGCAAAAGCAGGCGCCAGTTATGTATCACCATTTATAGGACGCCTGGACGATATTTCAACCGATGGAGTAGCGCTGATTCAACAAATTGTCCACATCTATAATAATTACGATTTCGGTACCGAGGTATTGGCCGCCAGTATTCGTCATACCATGCATTTGATCCAATGCGCCGAAGTAGGTGCGGATGTAGTAACTTGTCCTACAAAGGTTATTTTGGAGCTGTTGAATCACCCATTGACGGACAAAGGTTTGGCACAATTTCTGGCCGATCACAAAAAAGCCCAGCAAGCCGCAGCCCAAGTATTGAGCTAAATTTGTATGACATTCTCCGATGCTATCGTCGTCGCTGTCAAGGACGTCACTATTTTTCAAGACCATAACACCATTCTCAATGAGCTGTCATTTGAAATAGGAAAGGGTGAATTTGTTTACATGGTAGGTAGTACGGGTTCCGGAAAAACATCCTTGCTTAAAACCCTGTATTGTGACCTTCAACTCCATCAAGGAGAAGTTACCGTGGCTGGTTACAAGATCAAAGATATGAAACGATCTAAGGTACCGTATCTGAGACGCAAATTGGGTATTGTCTTCCAGGACTTCCAGCTATTTCAGGACAGGTCCGTGGCCGATAACATATTTTTCATCATGCAAGCCACAGGTTGGAAAGACAAGGCCAAAATGAAAAAAAGATTGGCCGAAGTTTTGATGAAAGTAGGTTTGGGATCTATCGAAGCAAAGTTTCCACACCAGCTCTCCGGTGGTGAGCAGCAACGGGTAGTGATCGCCCGTGCCCTGGTAAACGAACCGGAACTTCTTATCGCCGACGAGCCTACCGGCAACCTAGACCCACAGGTTTCGGAAGGGATTTTCAAGATTTTTCAGGACATAAATAATAGCGGAACTGCCATATTAATGGCCACCCACAACTACAACATCATAAAAAAGTACCCTGCCCGAATTTTGAAATGCGATCAGGGAAAACTATTGGATTCGAACCTTGAAGAATTTGAGCTAAATGACGCGTTTTAGCATTGAACAAAGTGCATGGAACTTGGGAACAATTGAACTGGGGAACAACTATGCAGAATTTAACCCGGAACGAGATCAACTAGGCGATGCCTAGTTGATCTCAAGTCTAACATCCGTAAAATTGCCCTCCACATCTATCTGACCACTGCTACCGTTCCCAATTTTACCTTTATACTCACGGCTATTGTTCTCTATATTAATATGGCTCATATTGATTCCTGACTCCGGATAATTCAGCTTACCATGATTTAGCTCGACCTCAAGTGTGGCATTGGTACCTCGCTCCATCCCAAGTCTCAGGTAGCTGTGATTCCCATCAAAGTTCACTCTTGTGAATTTATTTGACAACTGGTTTACTTTCACATGACTGTGGTTACAATCAGCTTCCAGCAACCGTTCTAGTTTTTCAACTTCCATTGTCGAATGTTGCATATCACTGCTAACGCTTCGCAGTGACTCTGCTTCAAACTTACTGTGTTGCATTTCCATGTTCAATGTTCCGGCATTTCCAAACACTACATTACTATGCCTGACTTCAATATCAAGATCTCCAGCTTCCTCCGCCTCAATGCTGGCATGAGCAATTTCCACATCCATTGAGCCCAAACGGCCAATCCTCAATCGCTGATAGTGTTGCATTTCCAGCGAACCGGAACCGATCGCGGCAATGCGTCCGCCGTTTCCATGCTGAAGGCTGATACGGGACTTTCCATTTAACTCTTCCGCCACAATCTGTCCATGGGCCAGTTCCAGATCGAGCGGCCCGTCAAGATTGTCTATATAAACATCCCCGTGTCTGTGGTCCACACTCAGGGGATTATTTTTTGGCATATTTACCGTATAGTTGATCTTGAATCTTTGGTTTCGCCATTTATCTCTGGATTCATCAATGTCTGTTTTAATCCTTATTTCACTACTTGATTCAGAAATATCAATATTGATACGGTCCAAAACATTTCTGGCAGCCTCATCGTTTCCGTCCACTTCAATCATAACCTGGACGGTGATTTTATTTTGGTCCCAAGTATCGATGTGGACCTTCCCAAATTTATTATCAATTCGGAGTCTGGTGTTGTTATTTACCGTAAAGGTTCGATCTACTCTTTTATCTTTAACCTGTCCCCAAAGGGTCTCTGCGCCAGTGATTAAAAGTATGGCGATCAGAATGCTATAAATATTTTGTTTCATTTGTT
>CAZAWQ010000343.1:0-10921 GCA_964488585.1 uncultured Roseivirgaceae bacterium | reverse complement strand
CCATAGCAAATGATCTCTGGTCTATTTCTTTAAGGTATGAGATTGATCTCTTATTTTATGTACATATCGCTCCTGTATTGTTATATAATTTATATTATGTTAAGTAAACAATATTATAACCCTGCACCCCCTTCCTATGTGAATCATCTTTACTCAGTGATTCAATCCTACAACTCCGTCTCACTTTCCACCAGCTTTACATATTTATCGAATTTAGGATAATCTGGAAACAACAGGATGTTTTTCTCTTTTGGTGACTGTATTGATGGAACTATAGCAGCTACATACATTCTGGAGTCTAGGATCTGCTGGATATAGTGTGACAGTTTCTTTCTATATGGGATGCTGTACCAATCATCTGGAAGTTCTTCTTGGGTAATCTCCACCACAGGCGCCTTGTCATCAATCTCTATGGTTATCAGATAACGGTTGCTGGGTAACCTACTCCCACTATTGGCCAAGGCCTCCAATTTTGCCAGGGCTACGGTTTCTGAGGTATACACCACCCACATACCTTTTCGGTTCCACCTCCCTTCGCTGAATAGTGATCCACGTGACGGGAATGCCTGGAGGTATTTTGCCTTTTCTATACGGTATAACAGCATTTATCAGTGTCAGCCGTATACGTTGAATTCAATACGGCCAATGGCTTCCTGTACCGCAAATCTGCCGCTTTCAGTTTTTAGCAGCTCCACAGGCTTATTATTCCCTAAATTGGGTATGCGTGTGTTCAGCCAATCACGAAAGTCCTCTTTACTCCCTTCAAAAGCCTCTAGACCGTGATAAAATAATTTAAGTACACTGGATATTTTATCGGCGATCTCAGGATCCAGCTTAGGCTCGTCCTTAACTCTGTAGTAGGTAGATCTGCTGATGTCCAGTATCTCAACTACCTCATTGACAGGAAACTCGGTGATATCCGACACCGCTGTAATAAAAGAGCCCGGAATTTTTAAATCACCAATCCCTTCATAATTAAGTAGTATATGCAACCAGTTCTTCTTTCTTCTGCCGGATATACCCGCTGTTAACACTATATAAGAAGGGCTTTCCTCTGATACTTTGAATTGGTTCTCGAACTTGTGTACATTTTGTAAACACCGGTAACTCATAGCTATTTGTATTATTTGAGATGAATTTCGTCTAATATGACACTATTATATTAAATTAAACGTAATTAGTTACCTGTATGTTTTATTTGAGACAAATTATTTCCAATATTATAACATAATGTGCACCACCTCTTTTCTATTTTTGCCTGACTTTTCACGAGGCCAGCTGGTGTTTAACTTTCTTCTATATAGCCACACATATGTCGTCCAGGCATTCCAATTCCGGCTCAGTAACAAAGACACAATCTGACGCCGCACCGGTTAACTGATTCACCTCATCTTGCAATTGGTTGTACTCATCAACTAACTGCTCCAAATGTGGAACATCTACATTGCTGGGTGCATAAACTAGATAGCCCCAAGGACCACCGCAGGGTTTCGCGCCCCAAGCAATAGATGCGCAGTCATCCGACCCGTTACAGGAATTATTGGCAATTAAAGTCTCAACATTCTCGGATATTTGGGCCATACGCTGCTCTTTGATAGCAACTAAATCAGTGTCGTCATTACTACAGGCGAATAATAGTAGCAACAGTGTGAAGCATAACAGCATAATATGTCTCATATGATAAATTCTATTCTTTATACATAAGACATAACTTTTACAGAAATGGTTGTTTTTGGGAACTACATTAGTCTTCCGCGTGGTCTGCTTCAGATTTTGTGGGAAGCACTGCGCCGATAGCTGCACCGGCAATTGCTGTCATTATAGTGCCAATTACAACATCCATCAAAGAGGCTTGTAAGTTAAGTATATTGCTGGTGGCATAACTGATCAAGTCCCAACTTAGAGTCATCAGTAGTCCTATTACAGTGCCAGCCCTAAGCCCGCTCTTGAATGTACTGATATGGGCCCACTTGAGGAATATGTAAGTTAAGAGTCCAGCTCCAGCAAAATTACCTAGTAACAACGACCACCAGACTAGGTCATCAGTTTTATACACACCGGTTGCGCTACCGAGGTTGCCATTGAAGTAATCCATAAATAGGAGACCGTAGAATAAGAACCCCAAAATGAAGTAAGTAAAACCGCCTACTACGGTTCCGATAAGAAATTTTTTGGTATCCATAATGTTTAATATTTTGGTTTGGATTCTTAATATAACTAATTGAAAATGAATTGAAAAGCAAAATTTACATGAATCTTATTTCATAACATCCGGTTCCCGCGTGCTAATCATTCGCTTTCTTTTCTTACATTGGACTAGTTGAATATGGAAAACGCACTGAACCCTTACCGTTTTAGGATTCAATCGGTGGACCTGCTCCGGGGTATGGTGATGATCATTATGGCCCTTGACCATGTGCGCACTTTTATGGGGGCTACCCCTTTTGCCCCTGAAGACCCCACCCAAACCAGTGTGTTGTTATTTTTTACCCGGTGGATCACCCATTTTTGTGCCCCGGTATTTGTTTTTCTGGCTGGCACCAGCGCCTTCCTACTTGCTCGTAATACCAATTGTGACCTTCAAACCCTTAGGAACTTCCTCTTTACCCGTGGAATTTGGATTATCTTTGTGGAGATTTTCGTACTGAACTTTATGGTTCAGTTCCTGCCCTACCAGTTGGTGTTTCTACAGATTTTGTGGGTAATTGGATGGTCCATGATTTTGTTGGCCGGGTTGATCTTTTTGCCTAGATCTGTGATTCTGCTGTTCGGATTAATAATGGTATTTGGACATAATCTACTGGACTATTTATTCGCCGATGGTGAAGGAGGTTGGCTGTATTTTTTATTGCACCAAAAGCATATGTTCATGACCAAACCCATACCGGTTTTTGCATATTATCCTTTGCTACCGTGGCCTGGAATCATGGCTTTGGGTTATTTCTTTGGTAGCATACTGGTATTGCCTTCACCCAATAGAAATGCCAGAATCTGGACAGTGGGATTAATTGGAGTAGTATTGTTCTTGGTGTTAAGAGTCGTCAATTATTACGGTGATCCGGTGCCATGGGAAAACCAGGAACGTGGCTTCATATACACTATTCTGAGCTTTCTTAATACCGAAAAATACCCGCCTTCCCTACTATTCATACTCATGACTTTGGGACCCAGCATACTGATGATTCCCTGGCTTGAAAAATGGCAAGGAGTGAAAGTAAAATTTATCAGCGTGTTTGGCAGAGTACCTTTCTTTTTCTACCTGGTACATTTTGCACTTGTTCACTCAATAGCCATTATTTGGTCGCAATGGCGATTTGGAACCAGTGAGTGGTGGCTGGGAGCACCCTCAGGGTTTCCTGATAATTATCAGCTTGACCTGTCTCTGGTATATGCAATTTGGCCCTTGGTAATTCTTATATGTTATCCCTTATGCTGGTGGTTTGCGAAATACAAAAAAGCCCATAAGGAGCATTGGTGGTTAAGTTATCTATAAAAAATAAGGCCAGGCCTACTCGAGACCCGACCTATCTTCAACCAGCTATGAACCTAAATAATTTTATATTACAGAGTCATTTGCCCTGTTTAGTATATCTGTCTTTGTTATCGGTGTATTAAATAAATTATATTATTACTTATCATAATGCAATTTAGTATACATACACTACAGTGGAAAATAGTAACCCCTTTAGGTAAAAAAATTTAACCAGGTTATGGTTCGGCATTGGCATATATGCATAAAAATACCCCTACATTGCAGGGGTATTTAACTAAGCTTTTATAAGTATATAGTAATCTATTCTTCTATTCCCAGTGCTTCAATCTTGGAATTTACCTCTTCAGCTTTATCATTCATTTTAACTTGAACATAAACGGTTTGCAAGGTTTCCAAAACCGTACGGTCATCAGGTTTGAGCTCATGGGCCTTTTGAAGATAAGGAAGGCACTTATCAAATTCTATTCTGGCATCTGCTTCCACTTGTTTGCCTTCTTTTTGGTAGGTTCGCAGGTCCATATCATTGGCTTTTTTAAGAATTTCAGCTCCCTTATTATAAAAGTTTACCGCCAAATTAAACGTGGCGTCGAAATATTCCGGATCAGCTTCAATGGCTTTTTCATAGTTAGCTACCGCTGCCGTATCATCTCCGGTTTGTTCACTGATATAAGCTAGGTTATAATATAGGTTTGCGTTATCTGGTTCGGCTTTGATTGCTTCTGTCAGTTTAGATTTGGCTTTGTCTGTTTGTTCGGTAATAATCAATAAATTGATCTCCTCCTTCATCAAGGTTTCATTTTCCGGAAAATGCTCTCTTGCCTGCTCCAGAACTTCAAGAGCCTTGTCATTATCATTGTTATGGGTTCTTTCCAGATACACCACACTACTGTAAATATCTTCACTGTGATAATCGAGATCTATTAACTTGTAATAATTGTCCAGAGCTTGTTGATAGAGTTCTCCCTGCTGGGCGGCAATACCGGCATAATAATAGGCAGTAGTGTCTTCAGGTTTTATCATTGCTGATTTGTCAAAATAAGTAAGCGCATTTTCATAATCTTCCTTATTATATGCTTCTGCTCCATTGTTAATCATGATTCCCCACATATTATCGATCTTGATAGTGCTTAATCCATCATAATTCCCTCCTGCGTCCAAGGATTTTGCTTTGTTGTAAGCAGCAACAGATTCAACTAAAGCTTCATCTTGCATGTCTTGATTGCTGGAATCAAAGGCAATTGCTTCGTAAACTTCCCCTTTGGTGAACCAGGTCTTTGGTTTTTCTATGGTCTTTTCATGGAACGTAGCTAAATCGATTTGTTCTTTTGCTTTCATCAGTTCTCCTCTGTCTCGGTACTGTAAAGCTTTGTTAACTGCTGAGTTCTGGGAATAAACCCCAGTTACCATCAGACAAAAAATAACAATTGTTGCGAGCTTTTTCATAGTAATATTAAATTGTTCCCTTAATATATAAGTTAGTGAATATTATTTTTAATTTCAGTTTTTGCTGGTCTCATCTTCAGAATTATCAATTTCCGTGCCTGTTTCCTCTTCGAACATTTCGATTTTCTCTACAGAGCTGATCTCATCGCCTTCATTCAATCGTATCAATTTGACCCCTTGAGTGGCTCTTCCCATCACTCTGACTGATTGTACCTGCATTCTAATGGTGATACCAGAACGGTTAATAATCATTAAATCATCAGTGTCAACTACTTCCTTAATGGCTACCAGTTCGCCGGTTTTAGTGGTTACGTTAATGGACTTAACCCCTTTCCCCCCTCTTTTGGTAATCCGGTAATTGTCTATAGAAGAACGTTTGCCATATCCTTTTTCAGAAACCACCATCAGGTCAGATTCATCTCTACTTACACAAACCATCCCAACTACCCGATCATTTTCACTTTCCAGCCTCACTCCTCTTACGCCTGCAGCAGTTCGACCCATTGGTCTTACGTCTTGCTCATGAAAATGAATGGCCCTCCCGGACTTTTTGGCTATAACAATATGATTATCGCCATTAGTCAGTTTTACTTCCAGCAACTTGTCACCCTCTTTAATGGTGATGGCATTAATCCCGTTAGACCTTGGCCGGCTATAGGCTTCCAATGTGGTTTTTTTAATGGTGCCTTGTTGTGTACACATGATCAAGTAGTGATTGTTAATGTAGTCTTCATCGCTGAGGCTCCTCACATTAATAACCGCTCTTACCTTATCTCCCGGCTCGATATTAATGAGGTTTTGAATAGCGCGTCCCTTAGAAACCTTACTCCCCTCCGGAATAGCCCACACCTTCTTCCAGTAAACTTTACCAAATTCAGTAAAAATCAGTAGATAGTTATGGGTGAATGCAGTGAATAAATGTTCGGTGAAGTCGTCAGTCTTACTACTGGCCCCCTTAGCCCCTACTCCACCCCTGCCCTGGGTCCTGTATTCGGTTAGTGGTGTTCTTTTTATATACCCCTGGTGGCTAATGGTTATTACCATTTCCTCGTTAGGTATCATATCTTCGTCAGTAAAGTCATCCGCGCTGTGAACAATCTCAGTACGACGATCGTCACCATACCGCTCCTGTATTTCAATAAGTTCATCTTTAATGATCTGCATGCGGATTTCTTCACTTTCCAGGATTTTATGCAGGCTTTTAATCAGTTCTTTTATCTCCTGGTATTCTTTTTGTATTTTGTCTCTTTCCAGCCCTGTCAACCGTTGAAGGCGCATTTCCAAAATCGCCTTTGCTTGTATATCTGAGAGTTGAAATTGAGCCATTAAATGGGTTTTGGCTGAATCCGGATCTCTGGAGTTTCTAATGAGGGAAATTATTTCATCAAGATTATCAAGCGCAATAAGATAGCCTTCCAGAATATGGGCTCTTTTCTCCGCCTCTCTAAGATCATGTTCTGTGCGGCGGGTAACCACCTGATGCCTGTGTTCTACAAAATAACCGATTAATTCTTTTAGGTTCAGTGTCAGTGGGCGGCCCTTTACTAATGCTACATTATTAACTCCAAATGAGGACTGTAGCTGTGTATACTTAAATAAATTGTTTAATACTACATTAGGGATAGCATCTCTCCTAAGTTCATATACAATTCTTAATCCATTTCGGTCAGATTCGTCTCTGATATCTGAAATCCCTTCAATTCTTTTATCGTTAACCAACTGAGCAGTTTTTTCGATCATGTTGGCTTTATTGACCATGTAGGGGATCTCAGTGACAATAATCCTTTCCCTGCCCTTTTTAGTGGTTTCGATTTCAGCCCTAGCTCTCATAACTACCCGTCCCCTTCCGGTTTCGAATGCAGACCTAACTCCTAGGTAGCCGTAGATAATGCCGCCAGTGGGGAAATCCGGAGCTGTCACATGCTGCATCAACTCGGGTATGGTGATATCATTGTTTTCAATATAGGCGATAATTCCATTTACCAGCTCAGTCAAATTGTGCGGGGGCATGTTGGTGGCCATTCCAACGGCTATGCCTGAAGCGCCGTTTGCTAACAGATTAGGTATTTTTGCTGGTAATACTGTGGGTTCTTTAGTTGAATCGTCATAGTTGGCCTGAAAATCCACAGTGCTCTTCTTGATGTCCGATAGCATCTCTTCAGAAATTCTCCGAAGTCGAGCCTCTGTGTATCGCATGGCAGCAGGCGAATCTCCATCAATACTGCCAAAATTACCCTGGCCGTCTACTAATGGATATCTTAACGACCATTCCTGGGCCATTCGCACCATGGTATCATACACTGCAGTATCACCATGGGGGTGATACTTTCCAAGCACATCGCCCACAATCCGTGCACATTTCTTGTACGGTCGATTGTAGTTTACACCCAACTCGTCCATACCAAACAAAATACGCCGATGAACTGGTTTTAACCCATCTCTAACGTCTGGTAATGCTCTTGAAATGATAACCGACATAGAGTAGTCGATATAGGCCACACGCATTTCATCCTCAATATTTATTGGGATGATATTCTCATTTACACCGTCTGCCATAAAAATCTGGGAATTGGATAGTTAGCTATAAAAAATTCGGCGGCAATTTAATTAAAAATTGTGATTATGTATACGTTAAAAGACACTTCTTGGCAGTATCTGATTGGAACAATTTTGCTTGGTACATAAGTGTCTGTAAATCCCGGATCACAAGCCAGTAGTGAGACGTTATCTACTTCATGTGCAAGCATTAAAAAAACAAGTATATCGTGGATTTAGAGACGAAGAGCAAAGCAAACTCAATATGGGTTCAGCTTCTTTTTATTTCGCCCCTTATACTTCTTTAGCGTAGGATTCAATTCACCATATCCCCTATATTGCTCTATTGGAAGGGGTTGACCACGGTATTCATTGCCAAAGTGTAGGTGCTTTATTTGGGTATGACAGGCTTTCAATGGACACCTGGGCAAATCCGGATACCTTATGCTTACCCCAATCTTAATAGAAAAGCTATTCATTTTGTAATCAGCCGGTTCGGTACCGGTTTTTACCAGGTTACGCAGCTCATAGGATGGTTTCAGGATAACTCTAAAATATTCGGACAATACTTTCTCCACTGAAACTCCCAGGTTAATAAAAAGTCCAGTACTTACAGAATCAGTGTTAAATCCCTTGCCCAGTTTAAGCTTACCCACTTGCACTTCAGGTACCAACATGTAGTCCTGGTATTGATACACCTCTGCACCTATGTTGCCGTAGTATTTGGTGAATTTAGTGCTTTTACTATTTATTAACCCCTTTGCAATAGCGATATCGTCCTCTTTGATGGAGTGAAACTCCAACTCAGCTCCTCCACCAATACGAAATCTGTTAAAATGAAAATTCAAGGTACCGCTGATGGGTATGCCGCTGCCATTGAAGTCGCTGGCGGTTTCAGTGCTGCTTACTTTTTCCCGGTAATATGTTCGACTGTAGCCTACTGTTGGAGTAAAAGTAAATTTATTTAAGAAGCTCCGAATTCCATAATTTGGATTGAAGTGCCGGTTTCTAAAGGGTCTTCTATTCCCCACTGCTTTCTTAGTACTGGTTGGTTCCACTGTTTTTGTTTGCATTTCCCTGGTATCAATAACCACGTCCTTCTCGAATTTATTCTGTTTGGGAATGGTATCGTTTTGACCTGTCAGGGTAAAACTCTGAATGCAAAACAACAAGGTTAGAAACAAACCGTACCGGATGAAGATTTCGCTCATGTGCTTATTCTATAACTGACAAAACAACAGTTATTGTATCATTTAATTTCAAAGGTTTTAACAAAATTTCTGAAAGATCCGATCTCCGATAGTTGTAGTTGGTTCCCTATACTGATAATCTTTTGATGCTCCAGAATTGATATACGGCGTTTATTGGTTATTTCCTCTCCTTCGGGTAGAAAGAATGTCTCAAGAAACTTGATCAAAATGTACGATGATTTCATAACGGCTAAAAAATATCCGAGGTCTTTAGTTTTTGAATTCTCTCCTGCATAAATTTCCGGAATTACTGCGATTAGTATTTTATTGATTCCTTTAAAAAATCTGGATTCCCATAGTTGAAATTTTGACTGGAGATGGGTTACCATATTAACCACTGGATCCTGCCGCAAGAAATATCCGCCTTTAGAAAATACCCGGGCTTTCTTGTTTAAAGATAGTTCCTCAAACAAACTGGTAGCACCATCAACCCCAGCCAACGCTATGGATGGAGCCATTAACATTCCGGAAAAAAAATCATGAAGACTTATCTCCCTGAACTCGCACTCTTCTTCCCTGAATGTTCTATGCAATTTTCTCAACTACATCCTGCACATCTGGAATTAACAACAACTGTCCAACTTCATTTTCCGTAAACATAACACTCGAAGCTTCACTTTGTTCGAAATTTACTGAAATTTAAGGCGTCAATGCAGCGAATTTTCCCTGGTTTGGTACTCCTGTAACAGTCTGAAGACCCTTGAGTCATATAGTGGTGTTCGTTTATGTACAGCTTTTGATTCGATACCGGACACATAAATGAATATCTACCATGAAATGATACTGTATATCATTGTAAGTCAGATCGATAACCAGATGGCACGATTATAGGAACGCTAATTGAAGATTCATTGCCGGTAACGTCCACATAATAATGCTTTAGTTGATAGCTGCAGCGCTAGTAATTGCGTTATAATAAAATACAAGAATTAACGATGATTAAACTTAATCAAATACATAAATCATATTCAGTAGGAAAACAATCTCTACACGTTTTAAAAGGAATTGATCTGGAGATTGCTGAAGGTGAACTGGTTTCCATTATGGGATCATCAGGTTCAGGAAAATCAACATTGCTGAATGTTCTGGGGATACTGGACAACTATGATTCGGGAGACTATACCTTGGCTGGGACCCTTATTAAAGACCTGTCCGAAAGGAAGGCCGCATTTTACCGCAGTAAGTTTTTGGGTTTCGTATTCCAATCATTCAATTTGCTGAATTTTAAGAATGCTATGGAAAACGTGGCTCTGCCTCTATATTACCAGAAGGTAAGGAGAAAAGAACGCAATAAAATTGCTCTGGAATACCTGGACCGGGTAGGATTGAAAGAATGGGCAGATCATTTACCCAGCGAGTTGTCAGGGGGGCAAAATCAGCGGATAGCTATAGCCAGATCATTAATCTCCGATCCCAAAGTCATTTTAGCGGATGAACCAACTGGCGCTTTGGACTCAAATACCTCTCACGAAGTCATGAAAATATTTAAGGAAGTAAATGACATGGGTAAGACGGTGGTGATTGTTACCCATGAACATGACATTGCCAATAGTACGGATCGGGTGATCATGTTAAAGGACGGGATCATCATGGATCGGAATTTTCAATTGGCTTCATAAATAACTATAGATTAAATGTTTGACCTGGATAAGTGGCAGGAGATTTTCCATACCATTGAGAAGAATAAACTTCGGAGTTTTATTACCGCCTTTAATGTGGCTTGGGGAATCTTCATTCTGATCATTCTGATGGGATTTGGCAGGGGTTTCCAAAATGGAGTACACCATCAGTTTGATGATGATGCTGCCAATAGTATTTTCTTCAATGGTGGTACCACCAGTATGGCTTATAAAGGGATTCAGCCGGGTAAAAAAATTAATTTTACCAATGATGATTATGATATTATCCGGCAAAAAGTTGAGGGCATAGAATACCTAACCGGAAGGTTTTATGTGAGTGGCGAGTTTATCGTGCGTTATAAGGATAACTACAGTTCATTTAATATCAGGGCAGTTCACCCGGATCATATGTATTTGGAAAAGTCCATCATGCAAGAGGGTCGTTATATCAACCAAAAGGATATTTGGGAAAAGCGCAAAGTGGCGGCCCTAGGCAAGAAAGTGGTGAAGGTTCTTTTCAACAACATAGATCCTGTTGGGAAATATATCAGTATTAATGGGATCAAATATAAAGTGGTTGG
>CAZAWQ010000342.1:0-12866 GCA_964488585.1 uncultured Roseivirgaceae bacterium | reverse complement strand
GGAGGGCTTAGCGGTTCAAACTTTTCTTTGTTTGAAGACATGCTATTATACAACTTGAGATTTTGCTGCATGGCTGCAAAGTTAGTTTTTTTAGTTATAAGTCCTGAACGCTAAGTAAGAATCTACTTCAAGGTGGATTATGCGTTATGAGTTTTTTTTGGTGAGCATGTGGTAAAGGGCTTAGGAGCGTGGGGCGTGGAGCGTGGATGGTATGGTGCCAAGGTCTGCAATTGGGCCACAAAGTGGACGTTAACATGGCATTTATTAATTTAGTTTTATTGCATTATATACTTGAAAAATATAACGATAACTATCCGGATTCACCTTATATGCTATCACAATTCGCAAGTGTTTACCTACTAATGGGAGATTTTAAAAGCCAAAGAATACTATTCCAAATTAAAGCAAATGGGCATTGATGACGAGAACATAAGCAGGATTTTGAATGAATTAGAGAACAAATAAAGCGTAGAACATTGTGTATGGTGTTCATGTCGGCTAAAACCTGCCACGTCACATATATGAGCCGTTGTACCCAATGGCCCTATTATAGGTCATTTCGGAGAATTCACTAACTTTATAGTATGGGATTTTTAGAAAGATATATAGAATCCATTCAAAAGCTTTGTAAAGCCTACAATGTCAAAACATTGTAGACTCTGAAGAATCAAATAAACGAATCGCAATCGCTTGACATTATGGGATCTGGAAAATTCCATTGTGATGAAGTTTATGCTATTGTTGGAGCAATAGGGTTGGTCAGAGTTAATCACAGTGTCAACTAAGTTAGCTTTGAATGCTTAACATTTCTCGAGAGGAAAGCAAGGATTCTGATGCTCTATCGGCTCCTGAAACAAATTCCTAATTTATCATTTGTAATTTCTAATTGGCCAGTGTAACCCACAAGCCAACCCAGCGGCACCCAAAATCACTCCCTACCAAAGCTTGTTTTACAACCCCTTTTACATTACCTTTGTCATGAAAATAAACTTTTTCCAACACTGAAAGAGGGGACCGATAGTCCCCTCTTTGCGTATGGTCAGAGCTAAATGGATTTAGAAGGAAAACTTGAGAAATTAGTGTCATGCCACCTGCCTGATGACCGGTATTTCTTAACCGAAATCAGAGCAAAGCAAGCTGGTGCCAATACCAAAATCTCCATTTTCCTAGACGGAGATGAAGGGATAGATATTGATGTGTGCTCCCAGGTCAGCCGGGAAGTAGGTAAAGACCTGGAGGCTTTGAATCTTATGAAGCATCCCTATACCCTGATGGTATCATCACCCGGTTTGGACAGGCCGCTTAAATTACTACGTCAATATCACCGAAATCTGGGGAAAAAGTTAAAGATCATCCTGAAAAACAAGGAACGAGTAGAAGGAAAGCTTAAGGAGGTAAAGGAGGAATTTATTGTTGTAGATGAAATACCTGAAAATCAGGGAAAGAACCAAGAAGAAAAAATACCCTTTGCTGAGATTGAAACAACTCATGTATTAGTGTCATTTTAAGTATTAGAGATGGACCACCTGAATTTAATAGAAGTATTTGCAGATTTTGCCAGAAACAAAAATATCGATCGTCCCACCATGATTCGGATACTGGAAGATGTATTCAGAACCATGATTCGGAGACGATATGAAAATGACGACAATTTCGACATCATTATCAATATCGACAAAGGTGACCTGGAGATTTGGAGGATTAGAGAAATTGTTGATGATAATTCAGAAGACATCTGGGATCATGATAAAATAAGTCTTACCGATGCCAAAATAATCGAGGCCGATTTTGAAATCGGGGAAGAAGTAGCTGAAGAAGTCAAACTTGAAGATTTCGGTCGTAGAGCAGTAATGACGGCCCGCCAAACTCTGGTACAAAAGATCAAAGACCTTGAAAAAGACATTTTATTCCAGAAATACAAGGAACTGGTAGGGGAGATAATCATGGGTGAAGTTTACCAGACACTGAGCAGGGAAGTGCTGATGATCGATGCTGAGGGCAATGAATTGAATCTTCCAAAATCTGAGCAGATTCCTAAAGACAGATACCGCAAGGGGGAAAGTGTGAGAGCTATTGTTCATAGAGTAGAAATGGTCAATGGCAATCCTAGAATTGTGCTTTCAAGAACCTCTCCCACCTTCTTGGAAAGGCTATTTGAGAGTGAAGTGCCAGAAGTTTATGACGGTTTAATTACTATTAAAAGAGTGGTAAGAGAGCCCGGTGAAAGGGCAAAAGTGGCCGTTGAGTCTTACGATGATCGCATCGATCCGGTGGGTGCCTGTGTGGGTATGAAAGGATCACGGATCCACAGCATTGTAAGGGAGCTTCAGAATGAGAATATCGACGTAATTAACTATACCGAAAATATGGATCTATATATAAGCAGGGCCTTAAGTCCGGCAAAAATCTCTTCTATTAAAATAAACGAAGAGGAAGGGCGGGCGTCTGTTTATCTTAAACCGGATCAGGTTTCTTTGGCCATTGGCCGTGGCGGGCAGAATATCAAGTTGGGAAGTAAACTGGTAGGACTGGAGATTGACGTTTTCAGGGAGCTATCAGAATTTGAAGAAGAAGATGTGGCCCTGGAAGAATTCTCTGATGAAATCGAAGAATGGATCATTAAGGAATTGAAGCGTATTGGATTGGATACTGCCAGAAGTGTGCTGGCCCTTAACCATGAAGATTTGGTACGAAGAACAGATTTGGAAGAGGAGACCATCAATGACGTGTTTAAAATACTAAATCAGGAATTTGAACAGGACTAAATTTTGAATAACTACAAAAAAAGAGATATTTGAATATGGCGGATGAAAAAGTAATGAGGCTTAGCCAAGTGGCAAGAAAGCTCAATGTAGGTTTATCTACAATTGCAGAGCATCTTGAAACAAAAGGCTTTGAAGTGGAACACAAGCCAAATACTAAAATTACGCTGGAACAATTTGAAATGCTGGCCAAAGAGTTTGCATCCTCAGCGATGGACAAGAAAGAGGCTTCAAGTCTCACTATAGGTATAAAGCATTCGGATAATTTGGTAATAGATTCGGATTCAGAATCATCAGTCAAGAAGAGGGAAGATGAGGAAGAAATTTTTATTAAGAATATCTCCCCTCCCCAAGAAGAGATAGTGGAATCAAAACCAGCTGTTGAGCCTGACCCTCCTGAACCAGCTCCGGTAGCAGAAAAGGTGCCTGAGCAAGCCCCAAGCTCCAAAACCAAACTGCAAGGTATTAAAGTAGTGGGCAAGATTGATCTGGATGAGAAGAAAGTGGCTAAGCCAGAGGAGTCAAAGCAAGAAAAATTAGAAGAGAAAGAGGAAAAGCAGGAGACAGAGGAACCGAAGGAAGAGCCCAGAGAGGTTATTGAAGCTAAAGCAGACGCCCTGAAAGGACTAACTGTAGTAGGGAAAATAGAACTTCCCAAGGAAAAACCTGTGGCTTCTTCTGACGACAAACCTGAAAGGAAAAAGAAGAAACGGCCTCGTCGCAGGATTGCACCTTCTGAAAGCAAAAGATCCGATAATAAGGGACGCGGTAACAAAAGATCCAAAATTGAAAAGGAGGACGTTTCTGAAAAGGAAATCCAGGAACAAATTAAGGCGACACTGGCAAAGCTCAGTGGAGGAAAAGGCAATGTAAGTCGTTCAAAATACCGTCGTGAAAAACGATCTGCTGTGGCCGAAGCAGAGGAAGAGAAAATGCAGCAGCAGGTTGAGGATGCCAAGACTCTTAAAGTGACAGAGTTCATTTCTGCCAACGATCTGGCCACTTTGATGGATGTATCGGTAAATGATGTAATTTCTACATGCATGAGTCTGGGTATGTTTGTGTCCATTAATCAAAGACTCGATGCTGAATCAATTACGGTGATCTCAGATGAGTTTGGCTATAATGTTGAATTCACCACATCAGAAGACGAAGTTACCGTTGAAGAACATCAGGACTCTGATGATGAACTATTGGACCGCGCACCTATCGTCACCATCATGGGTCACGTTGACCATGGTAAGACCTCTTTGTTGGACTTCATTCGTAGCGCCAATGTAACAGCTGCTGAAGCAGGAGGCATCACTCAGCACATTGGAGCATATGATGTAACTACTGAACTTGGTAAGCGCATTGCCTTCCTTGATACACCTGGTCACGAGGCTTTTACCGCAATGAGGGCCAGAGGAGCAAAAATCACTGATGTGGTTATTATCGTGGTGGCAGCTGATGACAATGTGATGCCTCAAACCAAAGAGGCTATTAATCATGCTCAGGTAGCAGGTGTGCCAATTGTGATCGCAATTAACAAAATCGATAAACCCAACTCCAATCCGGAAAAAATAAAAGAGGAACTGTCTAAAATTAACCTACTGGTAGAAGATTGGGGTGGTAAGTATCAGTGCCAAGAAATTTCGGCGAAAACAGGTGAAGGAATAGAGGAGCTTCTGGAGAAAGTATTACTGGAGGCTGAGCTTCTGGAGTTAAAAGCCAACCCCAATAAGAATGCCGTGGGTTCAGTAATTGAAGCTACTTTGGACAAGGGACGAGGGTATATAACCACTATTCTGGTTCAGGCTGGGAATCTCAAAGTTGGGGATGTAATGCTCGCTGGATCCCATTATGGAAAAGTGAAAGCCATGTTCGACCATAGGGGCCACAAACTACAAAATGTGGGCCCCTCTACACCGGCAGCAGTTCTTGGATTGGGTGGAGCACCGCAAGCCGGTGATAAATTCAATGTGATGGACTCAGAAAGGGAAGCTCGTGAAATTGCCACTAAAAGAGAGCAGATACAGAGGGAACAATCCATACGAACCAAGAAGCATATTACACTTGATGAGATTGGTCGTCGATTAGCCATTGGCTCCTTCCAGGAGTTGAATGTCATAGTTAAAGGAGATGTAGACGGTTCTGTAGAAGCCTTGTCTGATTCACTATTGAAACTTTCCACCGATGAAATTGAGGTAAATATCATTCATAAAGGAGTTGGGCAGATCTCAGAATCTGATGTATTATTAGCTAGCGCTTCGGATGCCGTTATCGTTGGCTTCCAGGTTCGTCCGTCAAATTCCGCAAGCCGGTTAGCTGAGAATGAAGAGATTGAAATAAGACTTTATTCCGTGATCTACAACGCTATTAATGACGTTAAGGACGCCATGGAGGGCATGCTTGCTCCTACCGTGGAGGAGGTCATCACCGGAAACGTTGAAGTACGCGAAGTCTTTAAGATCTCAAAAGTTGGCACGGTAGCAGGATGTTACGTCACCTCAGGTCTGGTCAAACGGAGTAATCAAGTACGACTGGTGCGGGATGGTATAGTAGTTCACACCAGTGCAATCGGACAGCTCAAGCGATTTAAAGACGACGTTTCAGAAGTGAAGTCCGGTTATGAGTGTGGTATTAGCTTGAAAAACTTCAAAGACATTCAAGTGGGTGATGTGATCGAAGGTTTCGAAGAGAAAGAAGTAAAAAGGACTCTTTGATTGACGATATATCAGTTCTCTCTTATTATAATAATCCTGGCCAGTGTAATTAGTGTTCTTGTTGTTATTGGCTTGATTAAGCCCTGGACGGTATTTTGGTGGTCCGACTTCTCCAACCGCAAAAAAGTACTGAAATATTACGGCCTTGCTTCGATCTTATTTTGGGCCTTTTATGGATTAAGTAGGGTTTGGTAGCCGATGTCCATTAGCCACCATTAGTTGGCCCTTTGGACCAGTGGTAGCAAATAAATAGTCTGTGCCTCCTTCTTTCAAACCGCATTCTTTTCGAATGGCATTAACATCTTTTACAAAGTTGCGAACGGTAATGTTGGCCTTGTCAGTTGACAACTTCTTTCGAATACCATCCGGTTTATAACTGGTGGTCCATTGCACTTCAAAGGCACGACCCGGAAATCCCTCCACTAAACTATCTGAAGTATATAGATGGCTGTTAGGGTGTAGTTTATTAAGCTCAAATCTGTCACAAATCAACTTAAAAGCACCTAATTTAAGTATACTGCTATTTGGTTCGTATAAATATTTCAGGGGCTCAGAATACTGAGGCTGACTGATGTCTTCTTCTTCCTGTTTATAACTAAAAGATTGTACTGTTCCTCCGGCAGACATGTTGGTCGCAGTAAATTGAATAGGTCCGGTGAATCCATATTCCAAGATATATACCAACTCCTTACATTCATTTTTAACCGATATTACATGAACCTGCTGAACGTTGCCCAATATCATTCCAACTTGCTGAACATCTAACATAGGGCCAAGTTTTAGCATTATACGCTCTGAGTAGGTCCAAAGCGGTGGAAGTACAGCTGGGAGTGATGGTTGATATTCTTCCAGTTTAAATCGTCGCAGGTCTCCAGGTCTGCGATCAGGATCCAAATAGATGAAATCCACAGGGCCGGTTAGTTGTGGAAATACCTTCGAAGCATCCCCTGTTACCACCTTAATATGATCAGCGCCTAATACCCCAAAATTGTGATTCGCCAACCGACATAGCAACGAGTCTTTTTCTATATAGGTGACCTTATTGAAACTCTTCCCCAGGAAGAAACTGTCAACTCCCAGCCCTCCCGTGAGGTCTACCATATGGTTTCCGGAGACTAATTGACTTTTATAAATAGCAGTTTGTTCAGAAGAACACTGCTCTAGTGATTTACTTTCCCCGTAAACCATACCGGGTGTATTAAACCAAGTGGGGATTTTACTCCTAACCAGTGTTCGGGCTTTAATTTGCAGTACCAGTTCCCTAAGTGAAACTCCCGGGACACCTTTTTGATTCAACATTAGTTGGACCGGGTCATCCTTCTGATGATCTCCTATAAATTTTTGGGCGGGATCGCTCAGAAGTGAGGCGATATCCATGGCTATTCCTAGTAAACCAAATAATGCTCCATCATGTACTCGGCAATCTGCACGGCCTTGGTAGCTGCTCCTTTCCTAAGGTTGTCAGCTACTACCCACATATTTAAGGTCTTTGGTTGGGACTCATCACGTCGTAGTCGTCCCACAAAAACCTCATCATGGCCATGAGCATTAAGTGGCATGGGGTATTTTAGATTTTCAATATCATCTTCTACAATGATTCCGGGAGCGGAGGCCAACAGATCCCTGACTTCATCAATATCAAATTCCTCCTTCAACTCAACGTTAATAGCTTCCGAATGGCCTCCCATAACCGGAATACGTACAGCCGTGGCAGTTATCCCTATATTTTCATCCTGGAGGATCTTTCTGGTTTCGTGGACCATTTTCATCTCTTCTTTGGTGTAGGCATTGTCCATAAACACATCGATATGAGGCAAAACATTAAGATCGATGCGATAGGGATAAACCCCATTACCTTCATTCCCCGATCGTTCCTGCATCAACTGGTCCACGGCGTCTTTGCCGGTACCGGTGACGGATTGATAAGTGGCAATTACCAATCTTTTTAGTCCATATCTTTGCTGTAATGGAGCTACAGCCAAAACCATTTGAATTGTTGAGCAGTTAGGATTAGCTATAATCCGATCGTCGATTCTCAGAGCTGCCGCATTTATCTCCGGCACAATCAATTTATGCTGAGGATTCATCCTCCAAGCAGAAGAATTATCGATGACAATGGTTCCTACTTCAGCAAACCTGGGAGCCCACTCCAGCGAGGTGCTTCCTCCTGCAGAAAAAATAGCAATATCTGGTTTAATGGATACCGCTTCCTCCATACCGATGACTTGGTGAACCTTATTCTTAAAGGAGATCTCCTTACCTACAGACCTGTGAGAAGCTACTAAGTACAACTCACTGAAGTCCAGATTACGTTCTTCTAGTACCCTTAATATTTCCAGGCCTACCAACCCGGTAGCACCAACAATCGCAAATTTCATGGTCTTTTTTATTTTACAGAGTTTGTAAAGATACTACATTTCTATACTTTCCTGCGCAACACATTTAACAAAAAGTTACATGAGAATAGATCATATATTATGTTTTATATTACTACCTCTTGGATGCTGGAGCCAGGTTAATGAAGACTTTTCAGATGGCGATTTTACTACTGGACCAAATTGGATGGGAAATAATCTTTCATTTATAGTAAATGAAGCCGAGCAATTACAATTGGATGAAACTAATACCGGGGTAGCACATCTCAGTACGATCAGTCATACTACCAGGAATGGCACCTGGGAGTTTGATGTGAAGATGAAATTCAATCCCTCTTCACAAAACTTCTGCCGGGTATATCTTATTAGTGATCTACCAGATTTAGCTGGTGAATTGAATGGCTATTACGTTCAGATTGGAGGTTCTAAGGATGAAGTTAGTCTCCATCGACAAAACATAGCTAACCATATTAAGATCATAACAGGAACGAGTGGTTTTTTGGATACCACAAACGTAGAAGTTAATATTAGAGTAACTCGCAATCATCTAAGTACCTGGTCCCTATTTGCTAAATATTCCACTCACCATCAGTTTCAACTGGTTGGTACAGTTGAGGACACGGTACATTTTAGAGCCAATTATTTTGGGTTTCATTGTCAATTTACCAGCTCTCGTGCCAAAGCGTTTTTCTTTGACAATATTCTAGTTGAAGGTGAGCCTTTTAAAGACACCAAACCACCTCAAATTTTGTCCCTCAAGGTACTTGGCAACCGCAAGTTGGAAGTCCTAATGAGCGAGCCGGTACAAGACCCGTCTTTCAGTCAATTCATGGTCACAAATTTAGGATCGCCCATTGAACTGCTCCAAACAGCCTTTAATACCTGGGAAATGACCTTTCCTATTCCATTTCAAATTGGGGTCCGTTATTTGCTGAATGCAACCGAGTTAAAGGATTTGGCTGGAAACACATCATCAAGTTCTCTGGAATTTTCCTTTTGGAAAACAGGAATCGCTGAAGTACATGACCTGATTTTCTCCGAGATCATGGCAGACCCCTCCCCTGCCATTCAGCTACCTGAGAAAGAATACATTGAGATTCATAACCGAAGTAACAAAGCTGTTAATCTCCTTGGTTGGACTATAGCTGATGCTACCAAACAGGTCACTTTACCTGAGTATATTATGGTGCCAGGTTCCTATTTGGTTTTATGCCCCAATACCAATGTAAATCAACAATCAGACAGCCTGAACTTACTAGGACTGGCCTCCTGGCCAACATTAAACAATGGGGATGACCTGATCACCCTGGCTGATTCAACTGAAAAGATCATACATTTTGTCAACTATCAGGATTCTTGGTATCGCAGTAATCTTAAGAAATTTGGTGGTTGGTCTCTGGAAATGATTGATGTAAACTATCCCTGTACCGGCGCTCCCAATTGGGCAGCCTCCACATCAATTACAGGGGGTACACCAGGAATATTAAATAGTGTTGCCACGGACAATCCGGACCTGTCACCACCCGTGATTATCCGTACTTTTGCTCCTACTAATGGGGAATTACAATTCACCTTTGATCAAGTGCTGAGTATCACGCCAAACAATCAAGAAGAAATAATAATTGAGCCCACTATTCGAATTGACACATTCTTTGTCAATTCCTTCACCGAACCAGAATTAACCATCCAACTGGATGACACCCTGGTTGAAGGGGTTATCTATCAGGTAACCATCACCGGGTTTGCTGATTGTAATGAAAATATTGGATTAAATCCCGGGTCCAAAACACCGGTAGCGTTGGCTCAATTGTCAGACAGTGCTGATTTGGTAATAAATGAGATTCTATTTAATCCCAGGCCGCTTGGGGTTGGCTTTGTAGAACTATATAATCGCTCGACCAAAGCACTGAATTTGAAAAATTGGAGATTTGCCCGATGGCAGTCCGGAATCTTGGCAGACTTTAACTTATTGACCGATGACAACTACATGATTTATCCTGGCGAATACCGGGTATTTACTGAAAGTGTAGAGAAACTGCGGAACCAATATCCGGCTTATTCACCAGTCTCAATGGTTGAAGTAAGGGACTTGCCGGCACTTGGAGATAAACAGGGATCCATAATATTGGTGGAGCCATTGGGGTCAATTGTTGATGGGTTTCAATATCATGAAAGTATGCACCATCCACTATTAACCGATCGCAACGGGGTATCACTGGAGAGAGCTTCGCCAAACCAGCCCACCAACGAGCCAAACAACTGGTACAGCGCAGCAGAGGCCTCAGGATATGCCACTCCAGGTAAGCGGAATTCTCAAAGATTCCATACACAAATGGTTTCAGGACTCACCATAGCTCCAAAATTAATATCCCCGCTTTCCGGGAGATATCCGGCATATACCAGGATTTCTTTTCAATTAGATAAGCCTGGAAATACCGGATCCATAATAATATTTGATTCTCAGGGGCATGTAGTGAAAACCCTGTTAAACAATGCGGTTCTTCCTGTGACCGGTTCCTACCAGTGGGATGGTACCGATGACAAAACCAGACGGGTACCAATGGGTTACTACCTGGTTCTCTTTAAAGTCTCCCAACGCCAAGGTCAGGCCTGGCAGGCATTGCAAACTGTGGTTGTTGCTCCTGAATTTTAATTTGGAATATCTGCTATATGACCCTTCTATGATAATATTTAATTAATCCAATAAATATTAGTCGAATCTTTTGTTTTTACAGGAATTGTTACAATCTTTCATTATCTTTTTACTACCAAAATTAAGCATTAAACCATGAACGACATCATCAACAATGCTATTGATTTTTATGTCAGACAGGGTAGAAAAATTGAAGTTGTTCGTCGATATGTACGTCTTAAGTACAGGGTTAATATCGATAAAAACGCGTTCCAGGAACGTGTGAAACATTTGCGCCTTGAATACAAAGTTTAATTACTTAAGACAGGCCTGTTGATTCAGAACAGATCCAACTTCAATTCTAGCCTATTGTTATAGCATCTGAAATTTTCTTTTTTTGGCATAGAATCTATTTTAAGATTCCAGTGTTCAACAAGAAAATCTTTAATAACCTTCGTTTTTTTAGCAATTATTGACAAATTTGTCGCTTCCGGTTTGGCTGGAAAAGCCATCGAGATTGTGGTAATCAATTTAATTTGTGGAAAATGGGAAAAGATGAGAAACTAAGATATTCAGATAAGGAATTGTTGGAATTCGAAACGCTGATAAAGGATAAACTTGCAAAAGCTCAAAACGAACTCAACTATATAAAGGATTCACTGAGTAGAAAAAATGACACTGGTACCGATAATACAGCTGCGAACTCCAAGGTACTGGAAGATGGGGCTGATACTGCCGAAAGGGAAAGCCTCAGTCAACTGGCAGCTCGTCAACAAAGATTCATTTCAAGTCTTGAGAACGCTCTGGTACGAATCAAGAATGGAACCTACGGAGTATGCATCGACACAGGAAAATTGATTCAGAAAGAACGGCTAAAAGCAGTTCCGCATACCATGCATTCAATCGAAGCCAAACTGGCTAAGAAAAACTAACAATTGGACTATTTAGGCAACCATATTGAAGCGCTTATTTTTTGTTCCTCAAAACCCATTACAAAAAATGAGCTACGCTCTACGCTGGTTGAAATGTTTGAAGCTGAAATTCCTGAAAAAGACATCAACGACGCTTTGTCCAGAATCAAAGAAAAGTACAGCTCAGAAGACTTTGCTTTTGAAGTTCTTCATTCCGGTGGAGGTTACCTGTTCCTCACCAAACCAGCCTATCAAAGCAGTATTGGTATTTTCCTAAAACAACAGTCGAAAAAACGTTTGTCAACTTCCGCTTTGGAAACATTGTCGATCATCTCCTATAAACAACCTGTGACCAAAGCTGAGATCGAACAGATACGGGGGGTAAATTGTGATTACTCCGTACAGAAACTCCTTGAAAAAAATCTGGTGGAGATCAAAGGTAAGGCGGATTCTGTAGGGCGGCCAATGATCTATGGAACCAGTGAAAAGTTCATGGACTACTTTGGGATCAACGATTTAACGGAGTTACCAGTTCCTAAAGACTTTAGAGATGAAGAAAATGAGATCGGCACCGAGCAGGATATCTGACCGAACCTGATGCACGACCTGCGGCATGAAAAGAAGACCAAAACACAAAACACTAAAAACCCGAAAGCCATCCGGACTCAAGACCAAATCTCTTCCAGCCCAGGAAATCCGGCTTAACAGATTTATCGCTAATGCAGGAGTTTGCTCCCGCCGTGATGCCGATACTCTTATTAGTGATGGTAAAATCAAAGTAAATGCCAAGGTAATTACCACCATGGGCTATAAGATCAAAGCCAGTGACCGGGTCACTTTCCAGGGCAAGTTGTTAAGAGGTGAGCGATTGGTATATGTTCTATTAAATAAACCAAAGGACTTTATTACCACCACCGATGACCCAAAACAGCGGAGAACGGTGATGCAGTTGGTAAGTAAAGCTTGCAAAGAAAGAATCGTACCGGTAGGCCGGCTGGATCGCAATTCTACTGGCCTATTATTGCTTACCAATGACGGAGACCTTCATAAAAAATTAAGTCATCCATCTCATGAAGTACGAAAAATTTATCACGTTCACCTTGATCAACCCATCCGGAAGCGTGACTTTCAATCTCTTGTCAATGGATTTGAGTTAGATGATGGCCCTGTGGCTTTAGATGCCGTAGACCTGGTATCCACGGACCAAACGGAACTGGGTCTGCAGCTTCACTCAGGAAGAAACCGCATTGTTCGAAGGATGTTTGAACATTTGGGTTATGAAGTGACAAAGCTGGACCGGGTTATGTTTGCCGGACTAACCAAAAAGGACCTGCCTAGAGGAAAATGGCGACACCTGACGCAGCGGGAAATCGTGCAGCTGAAGCATCTTAGGAATGCTTAATAAGTAACATTTAATAAGGAATAAGGAAGTTCTCCCATAAGAATATTCAATGTCCATTAAGAAATGTTCAATGAGTAAG
>CAZAWQ010000341.1:0-1687 GCA_964488585.1 uncultured Roseivirgaceae bacterium | reverse complement strand
ATCGCTCAAATTCAAAACCTCGACCATATGGCCGCTATCTCTTTCTTTCAAAAACATGGCATCCTCCAAGAAGCACCAAGCAGATAATTAAACTATGTGCCGTTTTTAATTTCATTGTAGATATTATAGCTTGGTCGATTGCAGGATTCTGCTACTAGAATGAATGTCTGCTTTATACTGAAAGCGGACATTATTTATGTAGTAATGGTGAAAGTACAGGCCAAACATTAGCTAGTATTTTTTCCTGTGCCTCTGCTGTTGGATGGTAGCCATCAGCCTGAAAGTATTTACTTTCCTTTGAAAATCCCCCTAGCAGGAAAGGCAAAAAGGCTATTTCATTAGTTGTTGAAACGAGTTTAAATATTTGCCTGAATTTTTCAGTGTATTTTTTCCCGTAATTCGGCGGTAGTCGCATTCCTATTAACAGTAGCTGTCCATATTGCTTGCACTGAGTGATCATTTCATTCAGGTTTTCATGCATAACGTTGAGCGGCATTCCTCGTAGTCCATCATTCGCCCCAAGTTCTATGATACAGAGTTGCGGTTTATGTTTGTCTAATAATTCGGGCAGCCGAGCCAATGCGCCTGTGGTAGTCTCTCCGCTGACAGAGGCATTGATGACATGCCATGTTTTTTTCCCTGTTTGCTCCAGCTTGAGCTTGTTTTGCAACAAATTGACCCAACCTTTTTCAAATTGGATACCATAAGCGGCACTCAGGCTATTGCCCATAATAAGTATGGTATTTGCATTTACAGCGGATGGTGTTGCAAAGATAATGAACGATAAAATAAAAACACGGGATAAAATCATTTCAAATTCTCAAATAGTTACCTGTCGTCAGGTTAACAAAATAGTTAAGTCAACTGAAGGTCCGATTTCTATTCTCGAGAATATTGACCTTGAAGTAAACGAGGGCGAGGCCATTGCTGTGATCGGTAAATCCGGTTCTGGTAAAACGACCTTGCTCAGTTTAATCGCTGGCCTTGATGTTTCGACCGCTGGTAGCATTCAATTGTTCCAACATGCCATAGATCTCATGGATGAAGATGCACGCGCGGAGTTACGTAGTCGATATATCGGTTTTGTATTTCAAGCTTTTCACTTATTACCAGGGTTTACTGCACTTGAGAATGTCATGTTGCCATTAGAAATAAAAGACATGGTTGATGCAAGAGCGATTGCTCAGCGATTATTAGTGCGCGTTGGTATGGATCATCGTTCAGGTCATTACCCTACGACCTTGTCTGGAGGCGAACAACAACGTATTGCTATTGCTCGCGCGTTCGTAACTAATCCGCCTTTACTTCTGGCTGACGAGCCGACTGGCAACCTGGATACAGAAACAGGACAAAAGATGATTGATCTTTTATTCGAGCTTAACCATGAGCACGGGACGACTTTAATTCTGGTAACACATGATGAATCCTTAACTAGGCGTTGTGATCGTTGTTTTCGACTGACGCAAGGTAAGCTCGAACAGATTTAATCATGTTCTCCTTTTATAGCCGACTTATTAAAAGACAATGGCGTTTGGGTGCGATCCGTTTGTTTTGTGTTGCTGTTACTATTGCATGTGCTGTGACTTTCAGTATTACCTTGCTTGGTGATCGATTAGAAAAACTGTTCATTAATCAGTCGAAGGAAGTTTTAGCAGCTGATTTGGTACTTGATTCCACCACCGAGTTA
>CAZAWQ010000340.1:0-10176 GCA_964488585.1 uncultured Roseivirgaceae bacterium | reverse complement strand
CACCCTCAACGATCCGGTTTTTTTTGAAGCCGCCAGATCGTTGGCAAAGAATATGCTATTGGAGGCAGATGAGCTGGAAGGTCAAATAAACTTTGGATTTAAACAGGCCTTTTACAGAACTCCTACAGCTCAAGAGTTTCTGACCATGAAGTCATTATTCGAGAAATCACTGAAATTGTATCAGGAACAACCCCATGAAATTGAAGCTATAACCAGCAATATTGATATTCACACTCCAGAAATGGCTGCCATGATCAATTTAGCAACGGTAATTTTAAACTTGGATGAAATGATCACCAAAGGATAGGATGAAACTAGTCAAAGAGCTTTTCCATCGAGAGAGTGAATATCTAACGCGCAGACACTTTCTGAAGCAAGGATCACTGGGGTTGGGTGTAGCAGCCATGGCATGTCTGACTGGTTGTCAGCGTCCTATACTGTATGGACTAGAGGAAAAGTCATTGCTCGAAACACCACAAGTGGTCCCTAGGGCCAAGCGAATAATATTTCTGCATATGGCAGGAGCTCCCTCTCAATTAGACCTATTTGACTATAAGCCCTTACTACACCAACTGGATGGAAAACCATGCCCTGAATCGCTACTTGAAGGGAAGAGATTCGCGTTTATAACTGGCACTCCTGAAATGCTTGGCCCCCAATTTAGTTTTAATCAATATGGTGAATCGGGATCATGGGTTTCTCAATTACTTCCTCACTTCACACAAGTAGTGGATGATGTGCAGTTTATGAAGGCAATGCACACCGAAGAATTTAATCATGCACCGGCCCAGCTATTCATGCATACTGGAAGCCCAAGACTGGGAAGACCCTCTTTTGGTTCCTGGGTCAATTATGGATTGGGTTCTGAAAACGAAAACCTTCCAGGATTTGTGGTTCTGGTATCCGGGAACTCGCAACCTAGTGGTGGCAAAAGTCTTTGGGGCAGCGGATTCCTTCCATCCGTATATCAAGGAGTAGAGTTAAGATCAAAAGGGGATCCTGTCTTGTATGTTTCAAATCCGGCTGGCGTCCCAAGAAATGTTAGACGAGTGGTCACCGATGCCATTAACGAGATCAATGAGTCAGCGTATCAGGAAGTAGGTGATCCGGAGATCCTTACCCGGATGGCCCAATATGAGATGGCCTTCAAAATGCAAATGTCTGTGCCTGAGGCTACTGATATTCAGAGTGAACCCGACTATATTCACCAACTGTACGGGACAGAACCGAATAAAGTATCATTCGCCAATAATTGTCTGTTGGCACGTCGATTGGCAGAACGTGGTGTGCGATTTATCCAGCTATACCACCGAGGTTGGGACTCTCATGGTAGCAGTGAGTTTGAGAACCTACACGGGGGGTTTGTAAAACGTTGTGGTGAAATTGATAAACCTATGACAGCGTTGATTTTGGACTTGAAACAAAGAGGAATGTTGGAAGATACTTTGGTGGTATGGGGCGGCGAATTTGGTCGTACGCCTATGCAAGAGAATCGCATGGGACAATCTAACCCATTTAAAGGACGAGATCATCATGGCAATGCCTTTACCATGTGGATGACTGGAGCGGGGGTTAGGAAAGGCATCACGTATGGAGAAACGGATGAGATAGGATATGATGGAATTAGCGGACGTATTCACATACATGATTTACAGGCCACTTTGTTACAGCTGCTTGGACTTGATCATGAGAAACTCACCTATCATTTTCAAGGTCGCGACTTCCGATTGACCGATGTGCACGGGAAAGTAGTCAAGGATTTAATTACCTGAAATCTGAACTATTTCTTTTGCCCGATCATCAACAATGTGTAAGATTGTTAATGGTTCTAATGTTAATACCAAGATACTTTGGAATTCTATACTTGTCTCTATTACTTCTTCCTGTTCATGTAGAAGCGCAGAATTTTACCGTTGAAACTATAGCATTACTTCCTCTAGAGACCAAAGAATCATCAGGTCTTATTTTTCTAAATGATAAAATCATCACACACAATGATTCTGGGGGAGAAGCCATACTCTATGAGGTAGACCCTGATAGTGGTGAATTAATACGAGAATTAATTGTGGAGAATGCCAGCAATGGGGACTGGGAAGACCTGTGTATTGACCAGCAATACATTTACATAGGAGATATTGGCAATAACAATGGAGATAGGACAGATCTAAAAATATATCGTATATCCTTACTGGAATATTTTCAAAGCAACAATGATACTGTATCAGCGGATACCATCCGGTTTTCCTACCAGGACCAGGTGAATTTTGACCCTAATTCACTAACCAATTTTGATGCAGCAGCCCTCATTTCCATTGAAGACAGTCTATACATTTTCACAAAAAATCGAGGTGATTTCTATACCAATATTTATTCTATTCCTAAAACTCCAGGGGATTATCAAATCAAACAGGTTGGCAAAATCAATTCCATGGGCTTAATAACCGGAGGGGTTCATAACCCGTTATCACAGGAGATTATGTTGACAGGTTATATCCTTACAGAGCCTTTTTTGTTGCGAATTTCAGATTTTACGGGAAATGACTTCACCAGTGCACGAATAGACAGAATGACCTATCAGGTTGCTGGTTCCTACCAAATAGAGGCAATAGAAGCAATTAATGATATGGACTATTATATCACCTCCGAGACCAATTCACTAGGTGAAGCCACCCTGATGCGTGTGAATACTGATTTCGTGGTAAGCACTAAGAATCCAATCACTCCGGATATAAGGATCTTCCCCAATCCGGTCACTAGATTACTGAAAATTAGTGGTTTACAAAACCCGGGAGAAACTAGCATGTCACTTATTAATACCATGGGCAAACAAGTATTTCACCATAATACAGTGACAACAATACCTTACGAATCCATAAAATATGATCTTACCGGGGTACCTGGAGGATTTTATTTAATGAGATTTACCGCACAGGGTGTTGATATATCGCGCAAATTGATAATTGGGCAAACTGGATTTTAGTATTATTTGATCTGTGAGATCAATTCCACCACAGGTGCATATGCGCAATATCATCTCGATCCGGTCCAGGCCTGATTCCATGTGTTTTATCATCGATGTGATAATTGAGCACCATAAAAAACCCCGGTAAGGAAGTTATTGAGCAAGCTGGGTGAACTCCAATTAGAGACATCGGACCGGGTGCCACCTCCACGGTAAGCTGCCCTTCTCCAGTGGGGGAGGCAATGATGTTATTAAATTCACCGTTCCCACCACCTAGTGCACCCATTCCAACAATCTCATTTTCGATGTTCACAGATTGATCAGATTCCTTCGGTTTGTCTAAGAGAAGATGCCAGACAGTGTAGACTCCGTTTGGGATTAAACCGGAAAAGGAAAGCGAATATTTAGTAATTTCTCCGTCACAACTTGCCGTTGCAGTACCTTTTGCCTGACGCCACTCTCCTAGTGTCAAATGATGGCCATCAGGAGCTTCAATAGGATAAAGTTCACCGATTGGTTCCTCAAATACATTTCGGGCGTAAACAAGTTCGGCATCTTCCACAGGCATATCTCCATCAGCATTTTTTAGCTCACCAAATGTATCTGTATTGTCATAAACCACCACCGCCTCCACCGGAACCAATTCAAAAGTAAAATCAGCTTGAGCAATACTACCTGCCTTTACCGTTACACTTTCAGTATCGGACCCTTGAACCTTTCCCATTAATGGGGGGACTATGGTTACTTCATATGAACCTTCTGAAAGGTTTTTAAATTCATAGACTCCGTTGATATTAGTATTAGATCTGACCTTAAAAGCACCTGCTTGCAATAAGTTTACCCCCACACCGCTATAAACCTGACCGTCGTCCTGGGCTACCACACCCTTGATGTCACCCGAACCTGCTGGTGCAATTGGAGCCGCGTCATCACCACTGCTACATCCAATAAATAGTACCATACAGGTAACGGTAAACACTATAGTATACCAGCTGTGACCTGTATCAACTTTGCTTGATGAAATACTTTTTAAAATTGTCATGATTGAGGAGTTAGTTAATTTTGACTATTTAAATATCCAAAAGCGATGCCATGTTTAGTCAATGAGAAAGTCAATTCCTTTGATAGCACAAATGTTTAACCTTTATGCCTGTGTATCAATAGACTAGATAATTTTGACAAATTAAGTTTCTCTAAAATATGGATTTTTATTAAGAAGTGCGTTCGCAAAATATTGCGGATCGATCAGCCAGTGCCCTCAGAGATCGCAGAAATGTGCGAACGCCTACCGGTAGCTTGGGGCTTTGACTAAAATGGTTTAGAGATGGACAGTTTATCCATCTTGTATCTGAGTGTTTGCTCCGGGATTCCTAACTCTCTGGCTGCGGCGGATTGATTCCAATTATTTTCCACTAATGCCTTGTTGATCAATTGTTGTTCATGCTCTTTAAGCATATCTGGAAGAGAGTCCGGGATTGTTTCAAAGGTTATTTTTCCAGACATTTCTTTTTGCATTGAAGGAGGCAGTACCCTGAAATCTATGATAGTGCTATCTGTAGAAACCATGGTAACCATGCGCTCAACAAAATTTTCAAGTTCCCTGATATTTCCAGGCCAGCTGTGCTGCCTCATATATTCAAGGACTTTACCCTGAAACGTGGAACAATCTTTACCTTGTTGCCGGGCAAATTTTTTCATAAAGTGATGCGCCAACATAGGAATGTCAGTGCTTCGTTCGGCCAGGGAGGGTACTTGCACCATATATACCAATAACCGGTAGTATAGATCTGCGCGAAATTTCCCTTGATCCACCAATTCATAGAGAGAATTACTTGCGGCACTGATCACCCGGATATCAACTTTCTGAACCTTATTTGCCCCAAGTGGTCTTATCTCATCTTCCTGTAATACGCGCAATAATTTGGACTGCATATTCAAGGGCAGGCTGGTAATTTCGTCCATAAACAGCGTACCTCCATGGGCAGCTGCAAACAAACCGGACCTAGACTGAGTAGCTCCTGTAAATGCCCCTTTTTCATATCCGAAAAACTCACTTTCTACAAGATCATGAGGTACGGCGCCACAGTCAATGGCTACAAAAGGTCCTTGGGCCCGCGCACTTAGTTTATGAATGCTCTTTGCCACCAATTCCTTTCCAGTTCCCGTACTTCCTTCGATAAGCACCCGAACATTACACTGGGCGGCGCCCTCTATGGAACGCAATAACTCTATAAAAGCAGGGCTCTTGCCCAACAGGCTCAATGTTTTGAACTTTTCCAACAGGGCCTGCTCAGGAAGTGGTGATTTAAAATACCTCTGAATATTTTGACCTGCTCCTAAGAATGGAGCGCATACATCAGCCGACTTTTTCAATAATGCAAGGTCTTCCTCGGAAAAGGATCCATTATTTTTTCGATTTACCAGCAATAAATATCCGATGGCAATGCCTCCGGATGTCAGAGGGACACACATGGCAGATTGTATAAGAGCTTTGTCCAGAAGTCCTTTGGCAAATCGCTCATCTCTGCTCAGGTTCTCCGTTAAAAATGAGCTTCCGTGCTTCATTACCCAACCAACAATATTGGTTTGAGCCAGGTGAAATTCCTTAGGGCGTTTATTTTCAGACTTGAGTATGGTCTTGATGGTGTCTTGAGTACGGGGATTACTCATTGTGATTGTCACTATCTCCGCCCCAACTATTCTGGTAATATTGATGCTTATTAATCGCAGAATTTCATCGAAATCTGCTTGCTGTCCCAGTAATTCAGCCAGGTGAAATATGCTTTCTAATTTTTGTTGCTGGTGCGACATCAGGTTAATTAATCATTCATTTAGAGACTTTCCATCCCAACTTTCTCAACCAATGCTTGAAATCGAGGATCATCGCGTACTTGATCATATGCAGGATTGACATTGAGCCAGCGTGACATCCAATGTCGCTCCTCTACCATTTTTTGTAACCAGTAGATAGCCTGGTCATTATCTCTCAGCCCCAAATATATAGTAGCCATTGACACAGAAGCTACGTTTTTGGATTTTGATAAATCCTCTAGTTCTTTTAAAATCTCAAGGGCCGAATCCACTTTGCCCGCCTTGCCATAAGCAAAACCCAGCACACCTATTATGTCCACAAAATCCGGATTCAAAGTTCTTCCTCTTTCCAAAATTGAAATGCCTTTTAGCATTTCCCCGCTGTGTATATGGGCCAGTCCCAACCCAATATAGGTGGGTGCTACGTTCGGATACATGCTCTTGAGTTTTTCCAATTCTTCAATAGCGTCCTGGTATCGGCGGGCTTTAAACAAAGTCATGCCAACTATCAGATTGACTGAATACGATAACGGATCAAGCGATCTTGCTTTCCTGGCATTTAACAAGGCCTCATCAAACTGGCCTAAATCGGCCAGGTACCCAGCATACCAATGTCGAGCGGTAGCATAATTGGGATTCAATACAATGGCGCGTTTGAAATGGTAAGATACTTTGGGCCAATCCCAATAATAGTCTGCCAGAATAGCGCCCAAAGAGGCATGAGCTTCAGCCAAATTTTCATCCAGTTCCAAAGCCTTCAGAGCCATATCATGGGCCATGGGGTGAGACTCAACCATGGGTATGATGTTGTAACTGCCCATTAAATTATAGGTGTCTGCCAAGCCGGTATAGGCCAGTGCGAATGAAGAATCAATGGCAATAGCTTGATTGAAGAGTTCCAAAGCCTTGGCAAATCCAGTGGAGCGACGATAATTCCAAAAGTACCGCCCCTGAAGATACTTCAAATAGGCCTCGTTGTCCAAAGTAATCTGTCTGGATCTCAGTGTGTTTTCATTCGGCTTCCAATCAGGGTCAATATGATCTGCAACCTCCTCAATGATCTGCTCCTGAAGAGCCAATAACTCTGCTCGCTGCCTTATATACTGTTTTCCCCAAATAATACTATTGTCTATACCATTGATTAATTCAGCACTAATAATAAAGTTTTGATCTTCAACTTTCACCTTGCCCAATAAAACAGCCTGCACGTTTAGTTTCTGAGCAATGTCATGGGGATCCAGAGAATCATTCCTCAAGCGAAAGGAAGTACTGGATGCAATCACTTTCATTTCTGGCATGGGCGAAAGCCCGTATATTATTCTCTCTGCAATGCCATCAGCGAGGTACTGGTAGTTGGAGTCTGCAGTCTCGATTTGAAAAGGAAGTACCGCGATTGAGTCAATATGAGATGCATTGGCTCCTCTATAGTTGATATATGCCCAAACAACCAATAAACCACAAATTACCATCAGCACAGGATACAACCATTTGGGCCTATGAACCACACCAGAAGACTTTTTAGATTTAATCTGCTGGCCTTGTTGAAAGAGCTCAAGATCGCCTAGTAATTCGTCCATGGTAGGATACCGGTCTAGTGGGTCCTTTGCCATGGCCCTGTTGACCATATGAGTTAAATCATCAGGAATATCGGGACGTATTTCCTGTAGTGGCACTGGTTCTGTATTTAAAATAGAATATATTATTGCTTGGTCATGAGACCCTGGAAAAGGAAGATTACCAGTTAACATCTGGTAACATACTACCCCTAGCGACCATACATCCGTATTCTGATTTACCGGCCTTCCGCTGCATTGCTCCGGAGACATGTAAGCTGTAGTACCCAGATTGTTGCCTGTGACGGTCAAATGAATGTCTGAGGTTTTTGCAATGCCAAAGTCCAGGGTTTTTACAACCCCCTCATCAGTGACTATAATATTGGACGGTTTAATATCCCGATGAACAATACCCTTTTCATGCGCTTTTACTAATCCACGGGCAATCTGAATGCCAATTTCCACTGACCGTTCAATACTCAATGGTCCCTTACTGATTATCTCTTTCAAAGATTCCCCTTCATAGTAACCCATACATATAAAGGTGGAATCATCACTGGTTCCAATCTCATGAATAGTGCAAATATTGGGGTGATCCAGAGCTGAAGCGGTGCGGGCCTCCTGAATGAAACGATTTAAACTCTCATTATCAGGAGTGAGATAAGAGGGTAAAAATTTCAAAGCTACCGTGCGCTGAAGCCGTGTGTCTGTGGCTTTGTAAACGATACCCATGCCTCCCTGCCCGATCTTCTCGGTTATTCTATAATGAGAGACAGTTTGTCCTTCCAATTCCTTCATTAGGAACTAATATTAATGCTCACTAATGTTAAAATAACAAAAATATCTTAGAACCCTATGGTAAAGGTTGCCAGGATGATTTGGAGTATTTCTAATTTGTATTATTTCTTGCTAAAGTAACCCGTGAGGATTGAGATCTTTGCCACAGAGACGAAAGGAATGAATTTATAATATTATTTGATCAGTAATTTTTGAACCAAATTGAAGTTTGAATTCCTTAAATGCAGTAAATAAAACCCTGGGATTGCCTTGGTTATTGGAATTTCCAGTGTACGTGTAGGGCCGCTATGTAAAATTCGTTCCCAAACCATCCTGCCTTCAATGCTTTGTAACTGTAATACACTTTCCCCATTTAATGTCGGCAATTCCACCTTTAAGACAGTTCCGGTCAGGCTT
The DNA here is from genome assembly GCA_964488585.1 of uncultured Roseivirgaceae bacterium. Classification (GTDB taxonomy): domain Bacteria; phylum Bacteroidota; class Bacteroidia; order Cytophagales; family Cyclobacteriaceae; genus SZUA-3. The sequence continues at coordinate 1,656 of CAZAWQ010000340.1, read as the reverse complement.
GGGTTGGGATACACTTTAAGTGATGTTTGATTAACATCTTCACTTGTACTGGTGATCAGGCCCTCAAAGTATTGTTCGGCTTTGATAAAAGCACTTATCCCGATTTGTTCACCGATAAGTCGTCCGGGTATATCATCAGCTGGTGGATGAATTCCGCCCCAGATCCTGGAAAGACTGCATTGATCTGAGGCATCTCGGTAGGTCGCCCATTGTAAAGTCAAATCCGCGCTGGGACCATCTTCGAAAACAAGAAATTCATTCTTTGGGGCTGTAAACTCACCCAATCCTCCGGGAAAGAACGGATCACCGGTAAGCGCTGTTAATACTTCGGCAGCCGCCCGGCTGTAGGTACTGTGACCAGATATATAACCGGCAAATGGGGGGGTAACAAAGGAAGGTCGTTGATATGGCCACCAGTTCTCTGCCAGTATCCAGTCAACTCCTGCCACATCAGTTGCAGGTTCATTGATATAATCAGGCCCTTTCCAGGCATACAGCTTGATTTTACTTACATGCTCATCTCCCGCGCCTGCCAATGGATCACCAGTGTTTACCAATTCAATATATCCGGGTATCAAGTTGATTCCACCGGGGTGATAATTTGGCTGTCCCATGTCTGAACTTTGACCTAACTCTGCCAATCCACGGATTGCTGAAACTGGCCTGATATAGTCATACCATCCTTTAATTCCCCAGGCAGATATTGCTGCATCGTGCATAGCACCTGCCAAAATAAAATATGCTTTTACATCCCATTCGAGATCATTCACAATATCGCCAGCTCCCTTGAAGCGCTTCTCCAGTAAGGGGTGATCATTAACGTAATTAAGTATTACAAACCAGTGACCCGGAGGTGTTTCCGAATCAGGGCCATCAGCCCAAAACTCAGCCAGTACTCGGGTGAAGTCACCCCTTGGAACCATTTGTGAAACGTATGGCTGACCTGTAACAGGGTTTAGTGTATGACCAACGCTGGCATCTCCACCCTCCAAGAGGTTGTAGAACTGTTGTTGTTCCGAATCTGTGGTGGGCAATTGATCGATGTTACCGATGGTTGCAGGCGAAATATCCCACATTACCCCATCAGCTGGGTCCAACTGTGACGACCACACCGAGACTAAACTAAAGCCCCATTTATATTGATCAGTGGTACCGCCACCATCCGCAATTAAATAGGGAGGTGATCCTGGATCATGATACACCTGATATTCTCCATCCTCTCTTTGATAAGTGGTAAGATCATTTTGTGTTAAAGCAAACGGGACTACATCCCCCCATTCGGGGCTAAGAAAATCGGGAGTATTGTTAAACGGTATGGAATTGCCCGCTTGGTCGATAAATACACCCGGCACTGTCAAAGGCTGCCAACGATTAAAATCGACCAGGCCCACATTGCCGGGATTTAACAGTATCAATGGAGGATTTACTGGTTGGTAGTGAAGGTTTTCATATCCCGCAGCTTCGTTTGCGCCATCCACCAACCCAAATTGGATTAGGCACTGAGCAAGGTAATTACCTACAGCAGCAGGCGGGCCGTTTATATAATCGGTGGTAGTAATGCTTGTATTATAGCCCAAGGCTGACATCAAAGAGTCAAAACGCTGCAGCGATTCATCAGCTCCTGGTGAATACAAAAAGCGGTGAGTCAGTAAACGA
>CAZAWQ010000339.1:0-25833 GCA_964488585.1 uncultured Roseivirgaceae bacterium | reverse complement strand
TCTAAAAAAGCAAAGTAAAATTAAATAATATTTTACAATAATATTATTTCATTTGGCCGTGCCAGTACTTTATTATTATCCTGACCTAATTCTTCTAGCTCTGCCGAAGAAATCAGCGATCTGGCAACGGCAACGGACCTTCTGTCAATGTTAAGTATTTCAAATACCTCACTTTTTGCAAATGGTTCAATTATTTCCAGTACTGAGCTTACCGGTAAGTGTTCACCTGCCAACAGATCATTTAGTGTATTCTCTTTTACCTGAATTTTCCCTCTGACAATATTCCCACTGGCAAGCCATTGTTGTCTTTGTTTTTTACTGCTTTGATGCGCCAGACAAACAGTACCGGTATTTCGTTGCAATGCTTCTCCTATGGCTCCTGATTTTCTGATATCAAAAATAATGGTCTCTATACCCATCTTGGTGGCCAGGCGGGCAAAAGTGAGTTTTGATATCATGCCTCCCAGTCCTTGGTCCGCGGTATTGGTAGTAGCTAATGATAAAATGTCTTCATCAATATTAGATATTTCAGGTATCCTTTTCCCCGCTGGGTCCATGACTCCTGGTACTGACGTGCCCAACAATAAAAGTTTTGCGCCAAAACCAACTGCCAATAGGGTAGCCAGCTCATCATTATCTGAAAATTTCAACTCCAGGTTACTTACTACATCGTTTTCATTGGCAATGGGTATAATTTCGTTTTTCCAAAGCTCCCTGATGGTTTGTTTCAATTGATTGAATTGATCCTGGTTGGAGAAATGGGAACGCTCGCAAAGACTTTGGGCTATACTGATATTATATGGCGAAAGAAACTGAGCATATTTTTGTAATAAGATGGGATTTCCTATAGCCGCTGCGGCCTTTCGTTCGATAATGGTTCCCTGGTAATTTTTTAAGAAGTTTTTACCATTTCCCACCGCCCCTGATGAAACCACAATCCAATGGAAATCATGGTGAAACAATCCAAGTTGTCTGGCGATTTCAACCATTACAGCCTGATTCAATTCACCATTTTCTTTGGTGATGCAGGCGGTGCCGATTTTCAATATAATTATTGGCTTACTCATCCGGAGCTGATTAGGAGGGCAAATTTAAATTCTTTATTCATTAATTAAAGTTTAAACCCTCAATGTTTTAACCCGGATTTATAGTTATAGTTCTAAAACCGCTATTTGTTATTTATATTGATTCTAAATAATGAGGACAATCGGTCGACGATCCCTGCCAAGCAACTAGTAATCAACTAAATAGTATGCTACTTTACCTGACTTGTCTAACAGGTGTTAAATTGAGTAAGAATAAATTTGAAAAGGAAGGTTGGCATATTACATTTGTGGCAGTTCTTGGGGGAGTAATGTGCCCCAATGATAAATTTCATAAAATTTTATGTTCGCATCGCTACGACCTGCCAGCTTCATTTTTTCATTCATTCTTCTATCTATTTTACTGTCGTTGACCAGCGTTCAAGCTCAATCAGACTCTACGGCAGCGGCAACCGCAACCGCCAGTGATTCTACTACCACCGAAACTGCTACCTCCCAGGGTGGCGGTTCTGATGAGGCAGTAATTGCCGCTGGTGAAAAACTATTTAAAGCCAACTGTCGAGCCTGTCATGCAATTGATCAAAAACTAATCGGACCAGCGCTTGCAGGGGTATACGATCGGCGGGACATGGATTGGATCAAGGCCTTTATAAGAAATTCTCAATCGGTGATCGCTACCGGCGATGAATATGCAGTAGCTTTATTTGAGGAATATAATAAGACGCTCATGACCCCATTCAATTTGAATGATTCTGAGATCGAGTCTATTATATCCTATGTAAAATTCGAAACTGAAAATGCCGTGGTAACCGCGGAAACAGTTACCGGAGATACACTTGTTGAAACCGGCACCCAAGCTCCAAGTGGTTTTTTGACCGCAGTCCTGATAGGTCTGGTAGTGGTCCTGGTTTTGATATTATTGGTCTTGTTCCTCATTACCGGTTTCCTGACAAAATTCCTGAAACAACGGGAAGGGCTGGATGAATCGGATCTGGCGATTCTTAATCAAAAGTTTGGCCTGACCAAACTAGTTAAAAGCCCTGCTTTCGTGGGGATTGTGGTTTTTGTTTTTGGAATAGTTGTGTTGAAAACGGTGCTTGATGGTTTGTATCAGGTTGGTATTCAACAGGGTTATGCACCTAATCAACCCATCGCATTTTCCCATAAACTCCATGCAGGCCAGTATCAGATCGACTGTAACTATTGTCACACCGGAGTGCGTAAGAGTAAATCCGCCAACATTCCTTCTGCCAACATTTGTATGAATTGCCATGGTCAGATTCTTACCGAATCTCCTGAAATTCAAAAGATATATGCGGCGATCGAAGACAATCGTCCTATCGAGTGGATAAGGGTCCACAATTTGCCGGATCTTGCTTACTTTAATCACGCTCAACATGTGGATGTGGGTAATCAGCAGTGTCAGACATGTCATGGTCAAATTGAAGAGATGGAAGTGGTGGAGCAATATGCACCGTTGACTATGGCATGGTGTATTAATTGTCATAAGGAAACCAACGTGAACACCAAGGGCAATGCATATTATGACCATCTTGTGGAACTACATGCTCAGCACTCTAAAGAACCGCTCAAAGTAGAGGACATTGGAGGACTGGAGTGTGCTAAATGTCATTATTAAGAATAGTGCAGAAATTTCTGAGTTATGAGTAACGGTAATAAAAAATACTGGAAAGGTTTAGAACAGTTGACCAATGATCCTGAATTTGTAAAATATGCAGATAAGGAGTTCCCTGAGTATTTACCTATCAATGGGAAAAAGCAGGGCAGTGAGGGGTCGGATGAAGGTTCTTCTCGACGCGATTTTCTGAAAATGATGGGATTTAGTGTGGCAGCAGCTTCGTTGGCAGCCTGTGAGGCCCCTATTAGGAAAGCAATACCCTACCTGAACAAACCTGAGGTAGTTGACCCGGGGATAGCCAACTATTATGCTTCAACTTATACTCAAGGCGGTGACTATTGTAGTATAGTGGTAAAAACCCGTGAAGGCAGACCCATTAAAATTCAAGGGAATAAACTAAGCAAAGTAACCAATGGTGGAGTGAGCGCTCAGGTTGAAGCCTCTGTGCTCTCCCTTTACGATCAGGAACGGTTGATCGCACCCTACGTTAATGGACAAAAGTCTGATTGGGAAACCATTGATAAAGAAATAACCAATGCCCTCGGAGCCAGTAAAAATATACGAATTGTTAGCAACTCCATACTTAGCCCCAGCACTAAAAAGGCCATTAACAAATTTATTGCTAAGTACCCCAAGACCAAACATGTTGTATATGACGCACAGTCGGCATATGGTATTATAAAGGCCAATCAAGATACTTTTGGCAAGGGAGACCTCCCAGCCTATGATTTTAGCAAAGCTGAGGTAATTGTTAGCTTAGCAGCAGATTTCCTGGGGACCTGGATTTCCCCTATCACTTTCATAAGCCAATACGCACAACGCCGGAAGTTAGGTAACCATCAAAAAGAGATGTCGCGACATTTTCAGTACGAGTCAAATATGTCACTGACCGGCTCAAATGCGGATTATCGAATCCCCGTAAAACCTTCTCAGCAGGGCTTTATCGCTGCCGCCCTGTACAATAAATTGGCCAGGAAGTCTGGTGCAGAAAGCATGAGCACGCCATCAGTGGATGTTGCTTTCCTGGATAAAGCTGCTGATGCCTTATGGAGTGCCAAAGGAAAGGGTCTGGTAGTATCTGGCTCTAATGATCCTGATGTTCAAATCACCGTGAATGCCATCAACCAATTGCTTGGGAACTATGGCACAACTATCGATCTGGACAACCCGGTGTATCATCGACAGGGTAACGATCAGGAAATGAGCGAATTCATTGACGATGTAACCGGTGGTCGAATTGATGCGGTTATTTTTTATAATGCCAACCCAGTCTACGATCACCCTCAAGGTAATTTGCTGATATCTGAGCTGGAAAAAGTAACCCTTAAGATCTCTACCTCAGATCGCATGGACGAGACCGCCAAACTTTCGGACTATGTTGCTCCGGACCATCATTATTTGGAGTCGTGGAATGATGCGGTCCCACAAAAAGGTCAAATTAGCTTATGTCAGCCTGCCATTACCCCGTTGTTTGACACCCGCCAGGCCCAAAGTAGTTTCTTAACCTGGGCTGGCGCTGATGAAACCGATTACCACAAATTCTTACAAAAAAATTGGCAAGAATCTTATTTTCCCGGATCAGGGTCTGATGATTTCCAACAGTTTTGGAATCAGAGTCTGTATGATGGTGTGCTTGAATTGCCAGCAGATGCCAATATCTCAGAAAGTAGTAGTACCGATGAAGCAGAGGAAACCGGATCAAATGGTTTTACTATTGATTTAAGATCAACTTCGAGTTCACTACAATCAAAATATCAAACAGAAAGTAATGCAACTGAACTAGTCCTATACCAAAAAGTAGCTGTAGGTACCGGTTCACAAGCCAATAATCCATGGCTTCAGGAACTTCCTGACCCCATCACCAAGGCTACCTGGGACAATTACATTACTGTTTCACAGAAATTTGCAGGAGAGCACGGACTATCAATGGTTGAGGGCAAGACTAAGATTGCTAATCTTACTGCTAACGGGGTAACCGTATCCGCCCCGGTGCTGATACAACCAGGTCAGGCTCGAGGAACCATAGGACTGGCATTGGGATATGGACGTAAGCACGGTGGGAGGGTAGCTGATGGTGTTGGAACCAATGCCTTTCCCTTGATTGACCGGTCAAATGGGACATTGCTGTATGAGATTACTACTGATGTAACGCTTGAAATAACTGGTGAACCCCACCAGATTGCTCGGACTCAGACCCATGAGACCTACATGGGCAGGGAAACCATCATTCAGGAAGCGTTACTATCAGAATACCAAAGGGACCAGCACGCCGGTGAATTTGCTCCCAAAGTTACTACCTGGAAAGGTGACCAGGAAAAGGTAGTGCCTAAAACAGTAACTCTTTGGAAACATCATCAAGACAAGTATGTAAATCATCATTGGGGAATGTCTATCGACCTCAACTCCTGTGTGGGTTGCGGCGCGTGTACCATTGCCTGTCAAGCAGAAAATAATATACCGGTAGTGGGGCGCCAAGAGGTGTTGAACCGCCGTGAAATGCATTGGCTTAGAATCGATCGCTATTATAGTAGTGCCGGTGTTGAGGACTACAGATCGCTTGAAATAGCTGCTGAAAATCCGGAGGTTACCTTCCAACCCATGTTGTGCCAGCATTGTAATAATGCGCCTTGTGAAACCGTTTGTCCGGTGGCAGCTACTACTCATAGTACCGAAGGATTGAATCAAATGGCTTATAATCGTTGTATTGGCACCAGGTATTGTGCAAACAACTGTCCGTATAAGGTGCGACGATTCAATTGGTTCAAATACCACGACAACACTAAATTCCCGGAGAACTCCTCAATGAACAATACCCTGGGTCGTATGGTATTGAACCCTGACGTAACGGTTAGGTCTCGTGGAGTAATGGAAAAATGCACCATGTGTGTTCAGAGGATTCAAAGCGGTAAATTGGTGGCCAAAAAAGAGGGCCGCAGACCTACTGACAAAGATATTAATATGGCGTGTGCTTCAGCTTGCCCCTCTGAAGCCATTGTCTTTGGAGATATGAATAATCCGGACAGCGAGATAGCCAAAGTACTAAACATAACCTACCAGGATGATCGTAAAACTGTGGAGGAACCCCGGGCATATAATGTATTACAAGAAATTAATGTGGACCCTAATATCTTCTATCTGAGGAAAATTAGGAACAAAGATGACCATAACGCTTAAAGAGAAATAGAATGCAGGTAGTATCACCCGTTAGGGGATCATTAATAACTGGAAAGAAGACCTATCATGACGTTACCCATGATATCTGCACTAGGGTGGAGGAGAAGCCTTCCAAAACCTGGCTGTTGGCTATCGCTGCCTCATCAGGTGCCTTGCTACTGGGAGGATATGCGATGGTGACTACTTTATGGGAAGGTATTGGAATGTGGGGATTGAACAAAACGGTGGGCTGGGCCTGGGACATTACTAATTTTGTATGGTGGATAGGTATTGGTCACGCAGGGACCCTGATTTCAGCCATTTTGCTGCTATTTAGACAAAAATGGCGTATGTCAATCAATCGGGCTGCTGAGGCTATGACCATTTTTGCGGTAATCTGCGCGGCTGTGTTTCCCATCATTCACATGGGAAGACCCTGGTTAGGATTCTATTGGGCATTGCCGTTGCCCAATACTTTTGGGTCTTTGTGGATAAATTTCCATTCACCGCTACTCTGGGATGTGTTCGCCATCAGTACTTATTTTACGGTATCCCTGGTCTTCTGGTATATAGGCTTGATTCCGGATTTCGCCACCATCAGGGACCGGGCCAAAGGAGTTTCAAAAATCATATATGGAGCCTTAAGCTTTGGATGGGACGGAGCAGCCAAAACCTGGTCACGCTACGAGTCCGTTTCACTGATCTTGGCAGGTCTGGCAACACCGTTGGTACTTTCAGTTCATACTATCGTATCCATGGACTTTGCCACCTCGGTGATTCCCGGATGGCATACCACGATTTTTCCTCCGTACTTCGTTGCCGGTGCAATATTTTCTGGTTTTGCCATGGTTATGACCCTGATGCTGATGACCAGGAAGGTTTATAAGTTGGAGGAGTACATAACTATTAAGCATATAGAGCTAATGAACATTATTATAATGGTCACCGGTTCTATTGTAGGCGTTGCCTATATTACTGAATTGTTCATGGCCTGGTACTCTGGCGTTGAATACGAGCAATATGCCTTCCTGAATCGAACTTCGGGCCCTTATTGGTGGGCTTATGCTACCATGATGACCTGTAATGTGATCTCTCCGCAGTTGTTCTGGTTTAAAAAGATCCGCACCAGCATTGCCGCTTCCTTCATTCTGTCTATTGTGGTAAATATTGGGATGTGGTTTGAGCGATTCGTGATAATCGTAACTTCATTACACCGGGATTATTTACCATCCAGTTGGGCGATGTTCCATCCCACCCTGTACGACATGGGGATGTATTTGTTCACTTTCGGGTTCTTCTTTACCGCATTCTTCCTGTTTGCTAAGTTTTTCCCGGTTATCAACATTGCTGAGATTAAAACCATTTTGAAATCAGATTCAGAAAAGACACCGATAAATCAATAAACTATGAATAGCGGTAAAAATTTTCTAGTTGGTATCTATGAGGATGAGGATGTGTTACTGTCTGCCGTAAAGAAAATACGTGCCAGCGGAGTAAAGATACATGAGGTATTCACCCCATATCCTATACACGGTTTAGATGAGGCACTGGGATATAAGCGTTCTCGTTTACCCATTGCCGCCTTTATGTTTGGGTTTTTAGGGACAGCGCTGGCTTTGCTCATGCAAAGCTATATGATGGCCACAGACTGGCCCATGATCATCGGTGGGAAAAATTACATGTCCGTGACTTTTGTTCCTGTCACCTTTGAATTGACCGTTTTATTATCAGCTTTGGGGATGGTAGGTACTTTTTTGATAGTGAGCAACATGAAACCCTGGAGTAAACCCCGGATCTTCGATGAAAGAAGTACCGATGATAAACACGTTATGGCAGTGGATCTGGACGTAAATAAAGCCACATCAGATGAAATCACCAAGATTCTTAGTGAAAGTGGTGCCTCTGAAGTCAACCAAAAGCAATTTGATGAATAATTGAAAGAGGGATGTATCAAAAATTAAATATCGCCGCTATTTTAGCCTTTTGCCTTTTTCTGGCAGCCTGTGGGGCTAAAGGAGATAAGACCGGTTATGAATATGCTCCACAAATGTATCACTCTGTACCTTATGAGGGACTAAGCCAGGTGACTGATGAAAGTGCAGGCCAATTAATAAGTAATAGGGAAGATGGGAAAGGTGAATTTTACAATAGTAATCCGCATAATCCTAACCGGATGAACATGAGGCAGCCACCGGCAAATACCGTTAGTAGAAACAGCTATGGGCTGCTTCCCTATACTATCCCTAAAGATAGTTTTGAGTTGGCTGAGAAGCAATTGATAAGCCCGTTGCCAGATGACCAGACTGTATTGGCGGAGGGAAAAGCACTATATGGCAGGTTTTGTACCCATTGTCACGGCGACACCGGTGCGGGAGATGGGTTGGTTGGGCAGGTATATTTGGGTATCACTCCTTACAACTCTGTGGCCATCAAGGATAAAGCGGAAGGCCATATTTTTCATGTGATTACCCATGGTAAAGGGAGAATGCAATCCCACGCTTCACAGCTGGCACCTATGGAACGTTGGAAGATTGTTAGATATGTTCAAACCTTACAAAAGCAGTAAGGTGTTCAAAAGATATCAAAATGACCGACGAAAGATTTGTATTCACCACTGCACTTAAAAAGAAACTGATAATAATCGGATTGGTGGGAGTGGTGTTGTTTGTGATAGGAGTTATTGCCCTAATGATGGGAGGTGATCATGATACCGCCTCACATGGTGCTGAGCAACATGGAGGTGGTTGGCTCCAACGGGTTTATGCTAATCTTTGGATAAACAACGTGTATTTTACAGGAACAGCTCTGATCGGTATTTTCTTTGTAGCGTTGCAATACGTGGCACGGGCAGGCTGGTCAGTTTCAATTAAGAGAATACCTTTGGCATTTGGAAGTTGGTTGCCAGTAGCCGGAATACTGATGCTAGTCATTTGGTTGGTAGCAGGTCACGATCTTTTTCACTGGACCCACAAGGACCTTTATATTGAAGGTGGCCCTCATTATGATGAGATAATTGCCGGAAAACGGGCGTATTTAAATACACCCTTCTACTTGGCAAGAACCATTATCTATTTCTCGCTTTGGTATTTATTTTTCCGATGGATGAGGAAAGAGATGTTGGCAGAGGATATTGATGGGAGTACCGAACATTGGAAAAAATTGATAGGTATCAGCGCGGGGTTTATTGTCATATTTGCGGTAAGCTCATCAATGTCCGCTTGGGACTGGATACTTTCTATTGATACTCATTGGTTTAGTACCATGATCGGGTGGTACGTGTTCGCCAGCTGGTTTGTAACCGGTTTGGCTACCATCACACTTATTACCGTGATCTTAAAAGAAAATGGATATTTGAGTCTGGTTAACGCCAATCACTTACATGATCTTGGGAAATTTGTATTTGCCTTCAGCATATTCTGGGCATACATCTGGGTGTCTCAGTACTTGTTGATATATTATGCAAATATCCCCGAGGAATCGGTGTATTTTGTGGAGCGTGTCACCAGTGACCAATATGCACCGGTATTTTATATACTCTTGCTCATGAATTTTGTTTTCCCGTTCCTGGCGTTAATGACCAGGGATGCCAAGCGGCATATTCTGTTCCTTAAAATTGTATGCCCGGTAGTGATCGCTGGCCATTGGTTGGACTTCTATCTTATGGTTACACCTGGAACCTTAAAAGAGCATGGAGGCTTCGGATTTTTGGAGATTGGCATGGCTATGGTTTTTGGTGTGGCCTTCCTGTTTGTGGTTTTAAACAGCCTGGCAAAAATGCCATTGGTGGCTAAAAACCATCCATTGTTGGAAGAAAGTATGCATCATCATATTTAGAATTAGTGATAATAATTAACTTGAAATTATATGTTTGAAGTTGCTATTGGACTAGGAGCCATCTTGGTATTGGTGATCCTGCTATTGCTTTTCAGGGTACAATCCCTGCTGAATGTAGCGAAGGGGTCCGATAAAAAAATCGAATCCACCAGCAACCGGGTGAATGGGGCGCTTATGCTGTTATTTTTTATACTATTAGTAGTGGGCGTTTTCTGGTATAGCATCGTGGCCTTTGATGATTATAAATTACCGCTGGCATCAGAACACGGTATCCTGACGGATAAAATGTTCTGGGTTACCACTATAATCACCGGCATTGTATTTATACTGGCCAATGGAGCATTGTTTTATTTTTCATTTCGCTATCAGTATAAAGAATCCAACAAGGCCTTATTTTATCCGGATAACCATAAATTGGAGATAGCCTGGACCATAATTCCCGCTATAGTATTAACCCTATTGGTTGGTTACGGTCTTAAGGTATGGACACAAATTACGGATGACCCTCCCAGTGATGCAGAGGTGGTGGAAGTGATGGGCTACCAATTTGCTTGGAGGGTAAGATACCCTGGGAAAGATGGTCTGTTAGGGAATTATAACTATCAACTTATTGACGCTGTAAATGAATTTGGTATAGACTTTACCGACAAGGCTAGTTTTGATGACTTTGTTCCCCGTGAAATACACATTCCCAAAGGTCAACCAGTGTTATTAAAGATCAGGGCCCGGGATGTGCTGCACAGTGTTTTCTTGCCCCACTTTAGGGTAAAAATGGACGCAGTACCCGGTATGCCCACCCGTTTTTGGTTTGTGCCTAATAAATCCACTGAAGATATGAGACAGGAGACCGGTAATCCTGACTTTAATTACGAAATGGCTTGTACGGAAATTTGTGGGCGGGGTCACTTTTCCATGCGTTTGATACTGGTTGTGGATGAACCTGAAGATTATAAAGTATGGTATGATTCACAGGAATCCTGGTTGTCACAGAATCCGACGTACTTGTCAAAAGTGCCAGAGAAACTTAACTAAATTTTCCTTAGATGGACCAACATATAGCAGAAACCGCAGGATATCACAATGAACAATGGCATGCCCATGGACATCACAAGGAAAGTTTTGTAACCAAGTACATTTTTAGTCAGGACCACAAGACCATTGCTAAACAATTTCTGATTAGTGGCATATTTTGGGCCTTAATAGGAGGTCTTTTAAGTAGTTTATTCAGATTGCAGTTGGGGTTCCCTGACTTGAGCCTGGAATGGCTACGCCCGCTCCTGGGTGGTTGGATCACCGATGCTGGCAAATTGGATCCTGAATTTTATCTGGCCATGGTGACCATGCATGGCACCATAATGGTGTTCTTCGTGCTGACGGCAGGCCTTAGTGGTACCTTTAGCAATTTCCTCATACCATTGCAAATTGGGGCCAGGGACATGGCCTCAGGGTTCTTGAATATGTTGTCGTACTGGTTCTTTTTTGCTTCCAGTGTGGTTATGTTGGCTTCATTTTTTCTTAAGACAGGACCGGCATCTGGTGGGTGGGTAATTTATCCGCCTCTAAGCGCTCTGCCACAGGCAATGCAGGGGAGTCAGGGTGGAATGACACTTTGGCTGGTGGCCATGGCTCTGTTTATTATTTCTTCGCTGCTGGGTAGTATAAATTACATTACTACTATAATAAATCTGCGTACCAAGGGTATGACATTTTCCAAGCTTCCCCTGACAATTTGGGCTTTTTTCCTAACTGCCGTAATTGGGGTACTTTCTTTTCCCGTACTTTTCTCAGCCGCGTTACTGCTGATATTCGACCGTAGTTTTGGCACCAGTTTTTACTTGTCTGACATTTACATTGGGGGCGAGGTACTATCTAACCAGGGAGGAAGTGCTATACTATTTCAGCATTTGTTTTGGTTTCTTGGGCACCCTGAAGTGTACATTGTGATGTTGCCGGGACTGGGAATTGTTTCCGAAATAATTGCCACCAATAGTCGTAAACCTATTTTTGGTTACCGTGCCATGATAGGATCTCTACTTGGAATAGCAATTCTAAGTTTTGTTGTCTGGGCACACCATATGTTTATAACTGGTATGAATCCATTTTTAGGATCAATCTTTATGATACTCACACTGATCATTGCCGTTCCCAGCGCGGTAAAGGTTTTTAACTACCTGGCTACACTCTGGAGAGCCAACATTAGATTTACCACGGGAATGTTGTTCTCCATTGGTCTGGTGTCATTCTTCATTTCTGGTGGCCTTACCGGTATATATCTGGGTAACTCCGCCATCGATATTCAGTTGCACGACACCTACTTTATAGTAGCCCACTTTCACCTGGTAATGGGCGCCGCTTCTTTCTTTGGGATGCTGGCCGGTGTGTATCATTGGTTCCCTAAAATGTTTGGACGCATGATGGATGCTAAGCTGGGCTATTTACACTTCTGGCTGACCTTTGTTGGTGTATATTTGATTTTCTTCCCATTGCATTATATTGGTATAGCAGGCTTTCCAAGAAGATATTATAGCTGGACCAATTTTGATATGTTCAATTCATTTACTGATCTGAATACCTTTGTTACCGTAGCAGCTTTGGTGGTAATGTCAGCGCAATTTATTTTCCTGTTCAATTTCTTCTACAGTATGTTTAAAGGTCGGATAGCGCCAGCTAATCCCTGGCGGTCCAATACCTTGGAATGGACCACTCCAATACATCCTGAGCATGGAAATTGGCCTGGAGCTATCCCAACAGTATACCGTTGGCCATATGACTATAGTAAACCGGGAGCAGAAGAAGACTTCATTCCACAATACGTGCCCTTTTCAGAAACCTTGGAAAGTAACTTGCCCCAAGAAAATGATCAGATAGCGTTAGAGAAGGAAGAGGAGGGTATAGTCATTGATGAAAGCAAATCACAAGTATAAAAAGAAATTTAACAGGTTAGTAATCGTAACCATAATTGCAGTTTATCTTTTGATATTAGTGGGCGGAATAGTTAGAAGTACAGGGTCGGGCATGGGTTGCCCGGATTGGCCCAAATGTTTCGGAAGTTGGTTACCACCAACCTCTGAAGCACAACTCCCTGTTAACTATCAAGAAACATTTGCGCAAGTTCGTGTCAAAAAGAACCATCGTTTGGCAGGTTATTTGGATTTCTTTGGCTTTAATGGACTGGCAGAAACACTTCGGTCGGAAAATATTGCTACACCTGAGGCTGCGTTTAACAAATACAAGACCTGGACAGAGTATTTGAATCGTTTACTGGGAGTGTTGGTGGGCATATTAATTACCGCAATGGCGGTAGTATCGACAAGATTTAGGCAGCATCAACCGACTATTTTTTATGGCAGTATTGCTGCTTTTCTATTGGTGGTGTTTCAGGGATGGACCGGATCAATAGTGGTTTCAACCAACTTACTCCCGGGCATGGTAACGTTTCACATGGTATTGGCCGCTGCCTTGATCTGTCTGCTAATATATCTGCTTCATGAGGGTTTTATTGAAAAAACTGAAGTACATAAAAAGGTTGGCATGAAATCCATCAGGGTTGCTTTGATAATTTCAATGACATTATTTTTCATTCAGATTGCTGAGGGAACTCAAGTGCGGGAGGCAATTGATGTGATAGCCCAGCAACTTGGACAAGAACATAGGCATCAGTGGATCAATAGTCTTGGTAATACATTTTATTTGCATCGTTCATTCTCAATAGTGATATTGGCAAGCTGTGGATATTTATATTTCTTATTGAAGCGGGCTCAACATCCTGAACTTCAGTCTTTGGCAAAATTACTTTTGTTGTTCATTTTCTTGGAGATCCTGCTAGGAGCATATATGGCATATTTTGGCATTCCCGCATGGGCACAGCCACTACATTTGATGGCAGCGCTATTAATACTGGGCCTGCAATTTTGGTTATACATGAAAACTAAAAGTTTGCAGAAAGTATGATCGGTCAAACAGTTCATAAATTTGGTTTAATTGGGTTTGTCATAGAACGGCTTCGTTTGTATGTTGAATTATTGAAGCCCAGATTGTCTTTTTTGGTGGCGTTCAGCTCAATTTTTGGATATGTATTGGGCAGCACGGGAACACTCAATTGGACATCTCTGCTGATGTTGGGACTGGGAGGTTTTTTGATTTCAGGGGCGTCAGTAACCATAAACCAGATATTGGAAAAAGATCTTGACCGGTTAATGACCCGCACCCAAGATCGCCCTCTTCCTGCGCAAAAGATCAAAATGATAGAAGCAAATTGGGTGGCCATTATAACCGGATTGATTGGAATGATCTTGTTGGTCAAATTCACCAATCCATTGACCGTGGTATTGTCTATGGTGTCCTTGTTGTTATACAGTTTTGTTTATACTCCTTTAAAAAGAGTAGGGCCTATAGCAGTATTTGTAGGTGCCATACCGGGTGCCTTTCCTCCATTACTGGGGTGGGTGGCGGCTACGGGCACCATTGGCTATGAAGCGTTGGTGTTATTCGGAATCCAGTTTATTTGGCAGTTTCCGCACTTCTGGGCTATTGCCTGGGTGTCACACGAAGATTATCAAAAAGCCGGGTTTAAGTTGTTACCCGCAGGGGGTAAAAAAGATTTTCATACTGCTATTCAAATAATGATATATACTTTGTTTTTGTTACCGATGGGATTATTACCGGCTAAATTTGGAATTACCGGGATTAATTCGGCTCTGGTGGTAACCATCTGTGGTGTGTTGTTTTTAACACAGACTTTACTGCTGATGAGGGACTGCCTGAAAGAGGGTAATCAACCAAGAAAATCAGCTTTAAAAATTATGTTTGGCTCATTTATATACCTTCCGGTGGTACAGATTGCGTTTATTATTGATAAAATATAGAAAATGGGAACGGATATAAGATTGGTAGAAAATCCTGTTAGACCTTTATCGGTACACCCACACAAATTTGCTCTGTGGTTGTTCCTGGTAAGTATCATGATGATCTTCGCCTCCATGACCAGTGCATTTATTGTAAAACAGGGAGAAGGTAGTTGGCTTGATTATAATTTACCATCAATGTTCTGGTTTACTACCGTGGTGATCATTACCAGCAGTGGACTGTTGCAATGGGGATATTTTGCCGCCAAACAGGACCAGTTAATAAAACTAAGAATTTTGCTGGCATTGACTATTGTGCTTGGCTTGGTGTTCTTGGTGGGGCAATGGCTTTCGTGGAGTCAACTGGTGTCAATGGACGTGTATTTTGTGGGCAATCCCGGAGGGTCATTTATCTATGTCCTGACGGGACTACATGCTTTCCACCTACTTTCAGGGATCGTGTTCCTGATTATTGTAATGATTTCGGCGTTGAAACATAAAGTACATTCCAGGAATATGGTTCGTATGGAGATGTGTACCACCTATTGGCACTTCCTTGGTGCATTGTGGGTGTACCTATTTGTATTTTTAGTATTTTACCATTAAAGATTTCTTATGCCTGCTACAGAATCAGTGATTAATACTCCGAAAAGAGGACTTTGGGCCGGAGGTGTATCGCCATTTAATATCACCTATGGTAAGCTAATGATGTGGTTTTTCCTGGTATCAGATGCCTTTACTTTTTCGGCCCTACTGATAACTTATGGTCTTATTCGTTATAGTTACCCCGCATATGAGGGCATTCCGGCTGATTTTGTTTTTTCACCTGATCAATGGTGGCCCATACCGGAAAAAGTATTTGAAGCGCTGCCATTTTTGCATGTCTCGGCCCCACTGATCTTTGTGGGAATAATGACCTTTATCCTCATTATGAGTAGTGTTACCATGGTATTGGCGGTGGAAGCAGGACACCGAATGGACCGCCTGGCGGTTGAAAAATGGATGCTATGGACCATTTTGGGTGGTATTGCTTTTCTCGGTTGTCAAGCCTGGGAGTGGTCACACTTTATTCACGGAGCCCACGAAGGTCCTATGGTAGCAGAAGGAACAACATTCTTTGGGGCCAATCTGGTTCAGAACCAATATGGTCCGCCGCCTTTTGCCGATTTGTTCTTTTTCATTACAGGATTTCATGGTACCCATGTTTTAAGCGGAGTAATCCTAAACATAATTATATTTTTCAATGTAGTGGTAGGCCTTTACGACAGGCGGGGTCATTATGAAATGGTAGAAAAAGTTGGCCTGTACTGGCATTTCGTTGATTTGGTATGGGTATTCGTATTTACTTTTTACTATTTGGTCTAAAATTTCAAAGAATCGGTATGGAAGAATCAAATCCAATAGTTGTTGCCCCTCCCGATAAGGAGAGAATCAGAAAAATATGGCGCACGGCACTAGTTTTAGGCATTATTACTACCATTGAGTTTATAATTGCCTTTACTATGGGGTCTTCGGCGCTTCGGACATCCATATTTGTGGGGCTAACCCTAGTCAAAGCATTTTATATTGTAAGTGAGTTTATGCACTTAAAGTATGAGGTAAAAGTACTGATCTGGTCAATTCTTGTCCCTACTCTTTTCGTGGTTTGGCTGCTACTGGCGCTACTGATTGAAGGAGAGGCGATCAATATGGTAAGATAAAAAATGCCAGCAAAATGGATACAGGCATTGTTGCTCTTTTTACTGTTGGGCATGCCTATAACCTTGTATTTATTCCTTCAAGGTTTCGGGGAGAACGTATATAATATTCCTGTCTTTTATGAAAACGGGATTCCTGATCCAATTGCGGGGTGCACCGAAAACCCAAAACCTCATTTAATTAATGGATTTGTCAATGAAGGCCCTTGTCAACTTTGGAATTGTGCTGATATTGACGGGAAATTTGTGATTTTCAGTTTTATTAAGGACGGGTGTGACAGTACCCATTTTGAAGAAATTGCCCGGGTTTGCAATGTTTATAGGAACCAAATACTTTTTAAGGCGATAACCGTACTGCTTGATTCAGAGGTGTCAGCGGGGGCAATGGATCAGAATGCAAGATTGTATGGTTTTTCTCAGGATGTCTGGTCTTGGTGGCCATATCACCAAGCAGTTACTCCGTTGGTTCAATGTGGCTTTAACTTAAGCATGGATTGTATATCTGCCGGGCAGGTAGTTTTGGTGGATAACCTTTTTCAAATTAGGGGGTACTACCTGGCATCCGATCCTGAAGAAATGGATCGATTGGTTGTTGAGTTAAATCTCTTATTAGGGGAAGCTGATTCTCGAACCTCCCCCTAAATAAGAAATATATAGTTAACTATATAGCTAACTATATAATTTACTATATAGTTTATGGATAGGCGTTATAGGAATTGGATTATTATTGTTTCCGTAGCTGTGCCCACGCTGGTGGCCTATTTGATCTACCGGCCGATGGCTGTTGGTACGGAAGGAAAATGGGTAGCGCTATTGCCTCATTTCAATGCTGCTATAAATGCCACCAGCTGTATATTATTGTTGGTGGGATTGTTTTTCATTAAGACTGGGAGAATTTCCTTGCATAAGACTACTATGCTGACAGCGTTCTTTTTAGGCTGCCTGTTTCTAGTATCCTATATAGTCTATCATAGTACGGTCCCGTCTACCAGCTTTGGCGGTGAGGGAGCTATCCGGATTATTTACTATTTTCTATTGATAACCCATATAACTTTAGCGGTGGTGGTGGTTCCCTTTGTACTACTGGCCTTGTATTATGCGCTAAAGGAAAAGGTCACTCAACATAAAAAGATAGTGAAACTTGCATACCCCGTTTGGCTCTATGTCTCCATTACTGGAGTATTGGTCTATCTATTAATAAGACCCTATTATTAAAGATGCCAGTGTCATTTCATACATGACACGACACTAGTAAAACAGATACCATAGTTAATTGATTACTGTTTGACCATGGAGTTTTGTAAATTAGAGAGTTCGGTAGTGTATCATGAATAGGAGTATAAAAAATTTAGGTTTAACACTCTGTATATGGGTTGTGACGGAGGCAGGTTCCTGGGCACAATGTGCCATGTGCAAAGCTTCCGTTGAAAACAATATCAGCGAAGGGAGTGCGGGTTTAGCTGCTGGCTTAAACACAGGAATTTTATTCTTGTTTGTTGCCCCATACCTGATGGTAACGCTTATCGGATTACTGTGGTATTGGAAAAGCAAAGCTCATAATGCCCGAACAGTCCAGTATAAAGGCCATCCTTGAGGCTAAATGTCCTAAGTGCCGGGAAGGAGACATGTTCGAATTCCCGCTATCCCATTTGAGGAAATTCAGCCGTATGCATACCCATTGCCCTGTTTGTGACCTTAGGTTTGAGGTTGAACCGGGGTTTTTTATAGGTGCAATGTACATCAGTTACGCCATGTCACTTGTAATATTTTTTACCGTAAGTGTGGTTATCTATGTACTCTTTAACAACCCTGAATTTTATTTCTATATGATTGGCATACCGTCAACTGTACTGATTTTACTTCCATTCATGTTCAGGTATTCCAGGGTACTATTTTTGTACCTATTTGGGGGAATTAAATATGATACCAGGGATAGAACCATCATTTAACAAACCTGCCGGTGAATGACTCTATAAAGCACCATATACTCATTGTCGCAGTCTTGGCTTTGTTTACCACTTGGATTTTACAAAATTTCGTAGTAGATGACGCTAAAGACAAGCAAAATTATCAGCGCGACTTAGTTAAAAGAGTTCAATCCGAGTTAGAATCAATCGATATTCAGTTACAAGCCGTCGCAAATCGAATAGAGCAATCTGAATCGTTTAGGGATTTCTATATAGAAACTGATTACCCCTACTATGTTTATCACCTTGATTCGATTGTATATTGGTCAGATTTTCACTACGTACCTGATTATCAGGTGTTAAACACCAAGGAACCCTATAAATTTGTTGAGGACAAAGAGTTCCAGTATATTTCACAAAGTATGGCAGTGGCCCGAACAGGGAATACTGTTTTTATGTTGTTGCCATTGCACGTTTCAAGGGAAAATCGAAATAATTACCTTCAGGCCACCTACAACCAAGACATTTTTTTAGGCGAGGGTAACAATGTCCAAATTCTTTCTGACGCATCAGGAATACCCATTATCAGTGAGCAAGGCCACTATTTGTTCTCCATCAAACTTGGAGAACCCTTAATGTTTAAAACCATGCCGATATTCTTAGCCATATTGATTTTGACATCGGTTGCTGTTGTCTGCCTGCTTTATTATTTGTACAGACTGGTTGTTCACTGCTTGGGTTCCGGCAAGTATAATACAGGCTTTTTCACATTGATTATAGGATTGGCTACCATCCGTGGAGGAATGTTATTGTTTGATTTCCCAGGTGCTATCCTTGACTTTCACATATTCAATCCCCAACTATATGCTTCATCTGATTTGAACAGAAGTTTGGGAGACCTCTTCTTTAATGAGTTGGCACTTCTAGTAGTGGTGGTTTTTATTTTCAGGAATTACCATCGCTTTCCCTGGTATCGGAATCTGTCTTCTCAATCAAGTTCGATTAAAAGCACGGTTTCAGTAGCATGGCTCGCCAGCAGTATTTTCTTTCTATACTTACAGTACTATGTGATTACTTTATTCTATCATTCTCAGTGGTCACTGGATATCGCTTCCATTATGGATTTTACTTTTGTAAAATTCCTGAGTCTGATGATCATTGTAATTAATGCACTTATATATTTTTTGGTAACCCACCTGGCTATAACAGAATCATTGCGGTTGCTGGGAAAAGAAATAAACCAGCTTATGGTTCATTATTCAATTTCCGCGCTGATATTCATTACTGCAGCCTTAACCTTCCATTGGAGTTGGCCGGTAATTTTAGTGCTTAGCATTAGTTACTTGACACTGCTGTATGTATTGAATATCACTGATTATTTAGGCAAATTCAACTATATCTCATTTCTTTATTTGTTTTTGGGGTCTTTACTATGTGCAGTGGTTGGGTCATATGCTATTAATAGCTATGAGAAAATGGAGAACATCAATAAGAAGCAACAACTGGCCGATCAGTTGTTAAATGAGCGGGATTTTTTAGGCGAGTTTTTATTGTCGGAGGCTTCTTCGATGATCCAATCTGATCTTTTCATTATTAATCAAATGATGTTTAGCCCTTATTCATCCCAAGAATCCATAATTCGTAAGATCCAACGAATTTACATAAACGAACATTTGAACAGATACGATATTGCGATCAATATATTTGACTCCAGAGGCGAACCTCTAAATACCTCCTTCCTTAGGTATCAGGACTTTCATTCACAGTTCGCCAATGATGAAAACCGCACAGAGCATCCACAACTATACTTTGTAAATGAGATAACATCTGAGCAATTAAATAGGTATTTGAGTTTCATTCAAATAACCAACCTTGATATACCGGTGGGCTATATTATTTTGGACTTAAAATTAAAAAGGGTCATCCCCAATACAGTATACCCGGAACTACTGGTTCACCACAACATGAGCAATGTTATCCATAAAGGATTTAGCTATGCCATTTACTCAAATGAAAAGCTCATTAATAATTCCGGTAGTTTTAATTATGCCAAAGGTTTTGATACAACTTTGCTTCAAAAGGAATTAATCTACACTCAGGGTATTAACCTGGGTGGTTCCCATCATTTAGCAATAAAAGGGCCATCCGAGCGGACTGCCGTGGTAAGTTCAGTGAAATATCCCTTGCGCAATGTGCTTGCTAATTTCTCCTTTTTATTTATCATATTTATATTTTGTCTCATCCTGTTTATAATCAGCTACGTATTTGTTTACCGAAGTCGGTCGGTGAAATTAAATTATGCCACCCGCATCCAACTTTATCTTAATCTGGCATTCTTTCTTCCATTGACCATTGTCAGTGTCACCACATTAAGTCTGATTAGTTCATATTCTAAGAAGGAGGTAATTGAAAAGTACTTTGAAAAAGCCGAGGGTGTTAGAAACAACATTGTAAATACCCTGGAGATGTTCATTGGAGGTGATATTGGAGATCCTGATATTGCACAAAGTATATCACAATTATCTCAATATTCGGAACTGGATATTAATTTATTTGATACCCGTGGCAGGTTGATTGGGACCAGTCAACCTAAGATTTATCAACACAATCTCCTATCAGAGTTTTTAAACCCCTTGGCTTTCAACAGTATTCTGGAAGATCAAAACAACAGTATTCTATTGAATGAGTCAGTGGGATTTTTAGAATATAAATCAGCTTATGTGGGTATTCGATCTTTCGAGTCAGCTAATTTATTGGGCGTACTCAGCATACCATTTTTTGAATCCAAATATGAATTGGATAAGGAGATAGTAGTGATCCTGATCAATATTCTGAACATATTCACTTTTATTTTTATTGTAATCCTGATAGCATCCTACTTTGCTTCCAGAGTACTAACCGTACCCTTAAGTTTAATCACCCAAAAAATAAAAAAAACCACCCTTACCGGTTACAATGAACCTTTGGAATGGGACTCGGATGATGAAATTGGTTTAATGGTTGGAGAGTACAATAGGATGTTAAAGAACCTGGAGGCCAGCAAAACGGCATTGGCCAGGAGTGAAAAGGAATCTGCCTGGAGAGAGATGGCGCAACAGGTTGCTCACGAGATAAAGAACCCACTTACTCCTATGAAACTAACCCTGCAACACCTGAAAAGAACATTATCTCAGGGCAACAATGAGGAGAAAAACTCATCTGAGAAGCCTTTAAATACTTTACTACAACAGATAGATACGTTAAGCGACATTGCAACTTCATTTTCAAGTTTTGCTAAGATGCCTGTTCCTAAAAATCAAAGGTTTGAGATATCGTCGGTGCTGCGTAAAACTATTCAATTGCATGATAATAACGCAGAACAAAATATTTTGTCAGATATAGAAAGCGGAAATCACTATGTTATGGGAGACGCTCAACTAATGGGACGGATATTTTCTAATTTGATTATTAATGGTATCCAATCGGTTCCTGAGGGTACAATACCAAAAATTGAAATAGGCTTGCTCACTAACAATAACCAAATAGTTATAGAATTCAAGGACAATGGTTCTGGGATTCCAGAGGAAATTCGTGATAAAATCTTTATTCCCAACTTTAGCACCAAAGGCACAGGATCGGGGATCGGTCTGTCCATTGCTAAAAGAGGGATCGAACATGCCGGTGGTCAACTCTGGTTTGAGACTACCACCGGAGAAGGGACTACTATTTTTGTGGAATTGCCATTAGCTGATTAATGCTTGCAAAGTATACGCATTTTTTATTTTTATGTAGCCTGTTTACTTTTAATATATCTGCTCAGACCCTTGATCGGAAATGTCGCTGGGTTGACACTTTCGGACAGCCATTTGTATTGGACTTACTTTCCGTAAAAGTTGAGAGTATTTTATTTCCTGCTGATAGTACGGTAAATTTTGAATATGACTATTCAATGGGCACTTTACTCATTTCTCCTGCGAATTTAGATTCCATTGAAATTTGTTATAGCGTATTTCCATTTGCTTTCCACCGAAACTATTCACGGCGGAATCTAAATGAATACGACTCGAGTGCCCCTTTTAAACCGAAAAACCTTTCCAGCAAATGGGTGGATAGAAGAGAGGAGTTGTTTGTTACCGACCAACTCTATAAAAGTGGGAGTATCAGTCGTGGAATTAGTTTTGGTAACAACCAGGATGTATTTGTAAACTCTAATTTAAATTTACAAATGGAAGGTAAACTCACTAATAATTTAAATATCAGTGCAGTTATTACTGACCAGAATATCCCATTCCAACCTGATGGCAATACCCAGCAGTTACAGGACTTCGATAAAGTCTTTATTCAACTCTACAACGATCAATTTTCATTAAGCGCCGGAGACGTGGTGCTGCAACATCAAGGAACTGCCAAAGGAGAATCTTATTTCCTGCAATACTATAAAAATGTCCAGGGAGGGATGTTGGAGACCAAATACTCCTTGCTTCAGGGACAGGCCCAGACTTCATTGGGGGTATCAGTAGCCAAGGGCAAATTCGCTTCTATTGAAGTCGATGCCTTAGAGGGTGTCCAGGGCCCTTATCGAGTAAAAGGGCCTGGTAACCAGCGATTTGTAATTATGTTGGCGGGATCTGAAAAAGTGTTTATTGATGGCACTTTGATGAAACGAGGCTTTAATTACGACTATGTAGTAGATTATAATCTAGGGGAAATCACTTTTACCAACAGGGTGCTGATAACAAAATTTACCAGAATACGAGTGGATTTCGAATTTTCTGACCAGAATTATAGCAAATCAATTATGGCTGCCACCCACCAGCAACAATGGGGAAAAACACGCTTATTTGTTAACGCTTATAGTGAAAAAGATAACCAAAATCGACCATTGACCTATAAGCTTACTGACTCAGATAAAGAGGCTTTAAGCAAGATAGGAGACGACCTTGAGAAAGCGGTAATCAGTAGTATCGATAGTGTGGGCTATATTGAAAACCAGGTGCTTTACAAAATGGTTGACACCGTAGACGTCACGGGAAATGGTCAACAGGTGCTGGTATTTTCAGCACATCCGGATAGTGCTGTATATCAGGCTAAATTTTCCCAGGTTGGATTTGGCAAGGGAGAATATATACAGTTGAGTAACACATTTAATGGAAGAGTGTTCGAATGGGTTGGGGTAGATGTTAATGGTACTCCGTTGGGAGACTTCGATCCAAATGTACTTATTGCTACTCCTCAAAAGAAGCAGATGTTCACCGTAGGCGTTGTACAAGACCTGACACCTACAGACTATGTATATGCGGAGGCTGCATTTTCCAACTCAGATCTTAATCTCTATTCGAAGATTGACAATGAGGACAATCAGGGACGTGCTTTCAAGGTGGCCTTTGTCAGTAACAACAGACCTCTGGGCGCAAGTGATTATCATTTAAGCAGCAGGCTGGATTATGAATTCACCTCCAGGAATTTCTCAGCAATCGACCGGTTCCGGTACATAGAGTTTGACAGAGACTGGAGCATAAACAGCGAGGATCTTGCCATTCAGGAGCAGGATCATATATTTAATGCTGAAATTGAAATCAAAAAAGATCTGGATAATTTATTAAAATACCAGTTGGTGCGAAGGAAAAGGGGAGAAGTAGTGGATGGACAACAGCACAGGATTCAGCTGGCTAAAAGCATTGGTAAATTCCAAATTAGGTCGGATTTTTTTAAAATGTCCAATGACCAAATAAACAATCCTTCAAAGTGGTTACGATGGACCTTTGATACCCAATTCAAATCAAAATGGATTGTTCCGGGATATCGATATCAGCTTGATCGTAATGAAATTAAGTCTTTTTCTACCGATTCCATAGTGGGGTCAGCCATGAATTTCACAGCACATAATTTTTATTTGCGAAGCTCAGATAGTGCCAAAACCAGGTTTTTAATGGATTTTATCATTAGGGAAGATCGTGTGCCTTCGGCGGGAAGTTTAATTCCGGAAAATCTCTCCAAAACAACTCGTTTGGGATTTGGGTCAAATATTGGAAAGACACAACGCGTGGATCTCCTATTTACCTATAGGAACCTGGAAAATTTGACCCCCCAGGAGGGCCGTCCCAAAAATGAAAAAAATATAACTACCCGACTTGACTGGCAGGGAAACTTCCTCGATAGACATATTATTAGTGAATTAAACTACCAGGTAGGAAATAGTAGAGAATTGAAAAGGGAATTCATTTTTATAAATGTACCTACTGGCGAAGGCACCCATACCTGGCGGGATGAAAATCAAGATGGCATACAAGATTTAAACGAATTCTATTTGGCCCTAAATCCAGATGAACGCAATTATGCCAAAATTTTTCTTCCCACGGATGATTATATTCTGGCATATTCAAACACACTCAACTATCGGTTGATTTTGGAAATGCCCAGGACCTGGAGAAATTCCACAGGGCTGAAAAAATTGTTCGGTCGACTATCTTCTCAGACCAATTGGAACATCCAAAGGAAGATAACCGATGATCAATTAGGTCTGAGGTTTTCACCATTTGCTAAAAATTTTGACCATGAAGATCTGATTGCAGCTAAGGATTTGTTCCGGACTACCTGGTTTTATAATCGTTCACATGCAAAATATGGCTTTGATTTTGGGGTACTTTCATCCCGGAATAAGCAACTACTTACCGATGGTTTTGAAGCCAGAGAAGTAAAAGAGAATCATTTCAATATTCGATATAGCCCACAAAGGGCATTTCTCATGCGATTTTACACAAGGAAGAAAACCAGACAATTGGCTTCAGACTTTCTGGAATCAAGGAATTACCTTATAAGGGAGAAATTGATGGCCCCGGAAATTTCCTGGCAGCCCACCAACAAATTCAGGATAACTGGAAAATACTCTATGATTGACAGAAAAAATGTGCTCCTTGAAGGGAACGGAGAATCAGCTAAAGTAAATGAATTCTCATTGAATTTAAGGCATTCAAAAATACAACGAAGTACCTTGAGCGCTAATGTCACATACTCCAAAATTAAGTTTGACGGGGAAGTAAATACCGCTGTTGGTTATGAGTTGCTTCAGGCTCTACAACCAGGAAATAATGTACTTTGGTCTGCAAACTGGCAATTTAAAATTGCCTCGGGTTTGCACCTCCAATTTAATTATAATGGCAGAAAATCCCTTGGTACCCAGGTGATTCATACCGGTAGAATGCAAGTGAATGCCCTGTTTTAAGCCCATAATCTTATCAAAATGATATTTTTTATATCAAAATGATAACCCCCGGCCTTAACCAGTTAATAAGGAAAAATCGGACCGTTTAATTCTGCTTGATTATCAGTTACTTACAGTGTTTTTTCTAATGCCGCCCCTATTTTGGCACACTTACTGATATCAATGAGTCGGAATGTATAACGATAGTTTAACATTTCAATGATGTTCATTTTTTAATGTTTATTTTTAGAAGCAAGGCTACTGAACAGAAACATCATTATTTTTTAAACTCCATTTTTACCTTTCAATAGGTATATTTTTTTAACTAGGTTTTTCATATTTAATTTAGGTTTTAGCCACGCCTTCGGGCGTGGCTTTTTTTGTGCCCTATTTATTGACACATTTACCAATTATTAACCCGTTTTATTTATACTTCAAACCCAGAATTATCATTGAACTTTGCTGCGAGGGTATAAAGTTGCTGTTAGTCAGGTGCTCACACAGCTTTTTGCACAGAGATATAGTAAGATTATGGT
>CAZAWQ010000338.1:0-1511 GCA_964488585.1 uncultured Roseivirgaceae bacterium | reverse complement strand
AACATTTCTACAAAGCTGTTGGCCGGTTCAATACCTAAAACCCGGTATCCTGCATCTTTAAAGAAACGCAGGGCGGTGCCATCATTCGATCCAATATCCAGCACCAGTCCATCTTGAGAAAGAGCGTACCGCTGGGTTATCGATTGGCAGTACTCCCGAAGATGTTTAACAAATACGGGGGAGGTGCCGGATACGTAGGAGTAATTTTTTTGATATAGAATTTTTGGGTCGACAACATGGCTTAATTGCACATGATTGCATTGTTTGCAGAAATCAAGTTCCAGCGGATAGCATGCTTGGGTGATGCCCAATTGTTCTTTTTTGACAAAATGGTTTCCGGGAGGAGTGGGGGTTAGTTTTAATACATTTTTCAGATGGGTGCTGTCACACAGGCGACAATGCTCTTTTTTGTAACATTCCAAATCAATTACTCTACAGTAATATTATCGGGATCAATTAAAACAATTCGCTTAACATCACTTTCATACGCTTCCTGATCTCTGGGGTTTCTGCTCATAGCCAGTAACACAGTGTCTTCAGTGAAAACCGTAGCGTGATCTTCCATAGGGGGTGTGAATACCATGTCACCTTTTTTCAGGACAACTTTTGTTGGTTCTCTGTCGGTACCGGTGGGTCGGTAATAATAATCCACACGTCCCGAAATGATGTACATATAGTGCCAGTCCGTAAGATGATAGTGGTTTGACCGGACGGTCCCCTTTTTTGATGTGATCAATGATGTGTTTTTTACGGGAAAGTTAACCAGGCTTTGTATCTCCCCCCTCTCGTCCGTGTGGGCGGATTCGAGAGGAACAAGGTGATCTTTAGGCCAGAGGCTAGGATCATCAATGACCGCCGTTCTCCAATTTAACATAATTGCTACTCCAATATTATTTTGAAAATGATTATATTAGGATTATCTATTAAAGTAAAGTGACTGGCGCCCTTAAATTTAAACTCCAACTCCAATTTTAACATAAACTCTGGATCTGCTTTCGGAGGGAAGGTCAATCAATCAAAGATTATAACCGTGAGAAATTTCTTTGGATGGAGGAAATCGCAAATCATCGGGAACTGAACGTTCCAAATCTGAATGTGGCGTTGAAAAATGAGATCGCCCGCGGCACCTGGGACGTATATCTTCCCAACAACACGCACTGGGGGTCCGCTGGTCACCGTACGGTGGCGCGCGCACTCCGGGAATACCTCAAGCGGAAAGGCGTTCTGGCCCCACTCCCTGATCGTCCGGGCAGGCCTAAAAGATAAAGCCGAGTCCACATAAATCTATTTGCCGAGCCCGTAGACCCCCTTGCTCTTAGGGAAATCAAGCCAAAGTCCCAACGTTACTTGGATTATTAAATCTTTATTGCTATAATGGAATCGAATTATCAAACGGATTCCCCATTGACTTCCAAAGATGCACCCCTCATTAACTCGAAAAATTCCAGCACACTATTACGGACCGCGAATGCAATATTGACCTTCTGTTTTATTCTATTCACCCTGGCTTA
>CAZAWQ010000337.1:0-5989 GCA_964488585.1 uncultured Roseivirgaceae bacterium | reverse complement strand
ACATGCAATTCCGGTATCAAATATCGACTCCGTGCAAACTCACGAATATCAGCAAATCGAATTCGGAATGCCAACAATTTTTAACAGAGCCACATTTCAGGTAAACTCCTTCCAACTTCAAAATGAATTCCTACAAGAGTTGGACGGATTTGCTGATTTCTTGCTGCATAATCCAGATATTAGGGTTACCATTATCGGTCATACTGATGATGTTGGAACACCAGAGACCAACCAGGAGTTGTCAGAGAACAGAGCAATGGAAGTACAGAATTATTTAATATTAAAAGGAGTTGATCAATTCCGTCTGTCTTCCTTCGGGAAGGGTGATTCAGGTCCTATTATAAAGGGATCTACAGAGAGTGATAGAGCAATAAATAGAAGAGTGGAGTTTGAACTGAGTAAGTAACTTCTTTAATAAAAAGTTCAGAGGAAACTATAATCATATATTATATCTTAAATATATCTTCTTATATTTCATTTCAAACTTCACTGGCAATATTAACCCAACCAAACTGCTTAAGTATAAAATTACTATCCAACTACATACTATCTCCAATAAATTATGAAAGAGCAATCCAACCAACATTCCCGAAGAGGGTTTATGAATACGCTGGGGCTTGGCGGCCTAAGCCTGGCGAGTATGGCATTTGCACCCATTGAAGAGCAATTGGAATATACCACGCAAAAGGTAAGCCGCAATTCAAGCCCCTCAGATCTGAAAATAACGGACCTTAGAATTGCAGAAATAAGCGGGGTGGTTTTTAGGACACCAATTGTTCGCATCTATACCAATCAAGGCATTATCGGTCATGGAGACGTGCGAGACGGGGCAGCCAAAGAGTATGCATTGTTCCTGAAAAGTAGATTGCTGGGAGAGAATCCCTGTAATGTAGAAAGGCTTTTTAAGATCATTAGTCAATTTGGACACCATGGGAGACAAGGAGGTGGAGTCTCAGGAGTGGAAATGGCCCTTTGGGACATCGTCGGTAAGGCATACGGAGTGCCGGTTTATCAGCTACTCGGTGGAAAGTATAGAGATAAAGTCAGGGTGTACTGCGACACCACAACTTCCAAAGATCCCCATGAGTATGCCAAACGCATGCAAGAGCGAATAGATAAGGGTTATACCGCTTTGAAGATGGATATTGGAATTAACTTACTAAGTGATACTCCGGGAGCTGTAATCAACGCTCCCAATGGGAAGTACAAGCCATTTGAGCATGAATATAGGAAATACCGATTGGCCAAACACCCGTTCACCAGGGTTCAAATAACCGACAAGGGGATTGACAAGCTTTGCGAGTTTTTGGATGTAATGAGATCTCAAATAGGTTATGAAATACCAATGGGCACCGATCATTGGGGTCATTTTGGAGTAAATGAGGCTATAAAAATTGGGCGTGCCGTGGAAAAGTACAATCTGGCCTATATAGAAGATATAATTCCATGGCAGTATACAGATCAGTGGCGTGAAATAACTACCTCAACTACTACCCCAACTCAAACCGGGGAAGATATATATATGTTAGAGGGTGGCTTCAAGGATTTAATTGATAAAAGGGCAGTGGATATAGTACACCCGGATCCCAACACCGCTGGCGGTATCCTGGAAACCAAGCGTATCGGGGATTACGCCTCCTCTAAAGGAATTGGATTTATGCACCACCATGCTGCTGGCCCTGTCTCATTTCTGGGAGCGGTACACAGTGCCGCTGCCACAGAGAACTTTATGTGGTTAGAACATCATGCGGTTGATAATCCAAAGTGGGAAGATCTGGTAACTGGCCTTAATAGACCCTTGGTTGAGAATGGTTATGTAACTGTACCGGAAGCCCCTGGCATAGGGGTTGAATTGAATGAAGATGTGGTAAAAGAATTTCTGGTTGAGGGTGAAAAACTTGTTGCTCCGACCCCTGAATGGGACGAGATACGGGCCTGGGATCGTCTATGGAGCTAGTAGTACGAGCTAAGTATGGGCTAAGATGCCTCTATTTGTTTTGCTGGATGATAAGTCCGGGTTGTCAGACCCCTGATCAAAAAGACCCATTTAATGTTTTATTTATTCTAGTGGATGACCTTGGTCATAGGGATTTAAGCACTACCGGAAGCACTTATTACCAAACCCCTAATGTGGATGCTATTGCTAGGGAGGCAATGATATTTACTCAGGGATATGCTGGGTCGAGGGTTTGTAGCCCTTCGCGTGCCACTATAATGACTGGTAAGTTTACTGCCCGGCATGGTATTACCGATTGGATCGGGGCCAAATCCGGAGAAGATTGGCGTACTCATCATAGACACGATAAACTATTACCGGCGGAATATGAACACCAACTGGCACCTCAGGAGGTCACCATAGCGGAGGAGTTGAAAGCCAATGGATACAAAACCTTCTATGCCGGCAAATGGCATCTGGGGAATTTGGGCTCTTACCCTGAAAATCACGGGTTTGATATCAACAAAGGTGGTTGGGAGAAAGGGTCACCTATTGGTGGCTATTTTTCTCCGTGGGAGAATCCCAAGCTTGAAAATAGAGAAGACGGAGAAAATTTATCCATCAGGTTAGCGGAGGAAACAGCGGCATTTATTAGGGAAAATAAGGACTCCTTATTTTTTGCAGTGCTTTCGTTTTATGCAGTACATGGACCCATACAAACATCACGGGGAAAGTGGGCGAAATATCGTCAGAAAGCCGAGGATGCCGGAATTGAATCTGTGGGTTATCGCATGGAACGGGTTTTGCCTATTCGTCAAGTTCAAGATAATCCCATTTATGGCGGGTTGGTAGAGACTATGGATGATGCGGTTGGAGTGGTTCTTGATGAGATAAAAAGACTGGGTCTGGACCGAAATACCATTATCATATTTACCTCAGATAATGGAGGGGTGGCCTCTGGTGATAACTTTTCTACCACCAATTTGCCACTTAGGGGAGGTAAAGGTTATCAGTGGGAGGGAGGATTAAGGGTGCCATATTTCATAAAAGTACCAGGAATAGCTTCAGGAAAGAGTGATTATCCAGTGACCGGAGCTGATTTTTATCCTACCATTTTGGATTTATTGGATTTGGAATTAAATCCGGAGCAACATTTAGATGGCACTAGTCTCAAATCAATTATTGAAGGTACTGGCCACCCAGATTCTAGACCATTGTTTTGGCACTATCCCCATTATGGCAATCAAGGTGGAGAGCCTTCCTCGGTGATCCAGGAAGGTCATTGGAAACTCATTCACTATTGGGAGGATGAAAGGGACGAGCTGTATTACCTGCTATCAGATATCCACGAGGATCAAAATGTTCTGGATCAACACCCTGAGGTAGCTGCACGGCTTATTGACCAACTGCAGCGTTACCTATCAGAGTTGAACGCCAATCTTCCCTCGCTGGATACTGAATACGATTCGGTTCAGGCATTGACCAGACGAAAATACTTAGTAGAAGAATTGTGGCCTGAGTTAGAAGCGCGTCGTAAAGTTTTTTTAGCTCAGGATTTTGAACCTGATAGTACCTGGTGGGGCAGTGAGCCGGTTATTGCTAATTAGGCAATATTATACAGCCTCGTTTATCAACCTGCAAGCGATTACATAAGCGATGGCAATAGCTATTTCTTGTTGTATATCCAAAATGTTTATTAGCTCCCGGTCATACACCTCAGACCAAATGTGACTATCAGTTTTTACATCAATAAGTTGTACTGTTACCCTCACTTTATTGTCAATACATCGAACACTTCCTTCTAATACGTGGGCTACTTTTAGTTCCCTGCCTATTGCTTCCATACTCTTGTCTTCCTTGTTTCGGTATGGTAAGGTAGAAGTCCTGGATCTTACATCTAATTGTGAATTTTTCGATAACTGGGTTAAGATATCTTCCTGAATGCAATCTGCGAAATACATTTGTTCGGAGTCATAACTTAGGTTGTAAAATGGCAGCACTGCAATAGATCTCTCAACAGGATCTTTCGGTGGCACACTAACTTTATTTTCAACAACGGTAAATGCATTGATTACCAGTAGTAAGATCATTAATGCCAGTACAACGGCATTGTTGGTAAACGGTTTTTTCTGTGTACTTGAATAGGGGTTTTCCCATGACTTATGAGAGGAAGTTCTAATAAACCCTTCCGGGCTTTTTTCAAAATGCCAAGCCAGAACCATGGAAACCATAAAACCAAACAGCAAACCGCTGGTTAGAAAATACTGAATGTGTTTTAACCATGGAATCCATGGGATCAGGCTTAGCAAAATACAAGCAAGCGACAGATATACTGTTCCGGCACGATGCAGGTTCCTTCGTTTAATTTCAGCCCACACTCTTCCCGAAAGTATTTTTGCTGCTCCGTTGATTACCGGTGGTAGCCCTTCGCCTCTTAGTGCATAGGTTTTCACCTTATAGTCAATATTTTTCAATTGCAGTTCACCCAGGAAAGTGGTATGGATATCTGTTTGACCTCTAATGGCTTTTTGCACTGATTCTGACAAATAGATTCCTCCAGGTTCCGCAATGGCTTGAAGTCTGGCCGCAATGTTAACTCCATCACTAAAAATATCGCCGTTTTCTATCAGAACTTCACCCAGGTGAATACCTATCCGCAGCTGTAGATCTTGATCTTGAAAAAGCTGTTCTTGTATTTCCAAGGCACAATAAACAGCATCTGAAGCACTGGGGAAACTACACATTACTCCGTCGCCCATTTCCTTTAACCAGTTTCCCTCAAATTCCGTCACCAGGCGCTTTTGGAGGTCATGGCTCTGGTGAATCAGGCCCATGGCCCTGGTTTCATCTTTACCCATCATTGCTGTGTATCCGACAATGTCGGTAAACATGATTGCAGCTAAATGTCGGTGCTGTGACATGGTATTTAGGGTTTTAACATTTATTTTGGTTGGTTCTTGACTTTAGTGTTTACCCTTGGTGTTTGGGTTTAAAGGTGGTAACCCACAAATACAATATTTTTTTTTGTATCTTATTTGGGTTACTTTCTCCCATACCGGTTACCAATCCTAGAAATCATGATGGACCAAGATACATTTCAAAAAATTAGATTAGGCGACCAAAATGCACTGGCTGAAGTGTACAAGAGTAATCGTGACTCAGTAATCAACTGGATTACCCACAAACACAGCTGTTCATTGGAAGAGGCCAAAGATATCTATCAGGATGCCATTGTGATATTTTATAACAATGTGGCCAAAGGAAAAATATCAGCAATAAATTTTAGTATCAGTTCATACCTACATGAGGTGGTGAGAAGACAATTTTTAAATAGACTAAAAAAAGACAACCGGATGATCCGTGGAATGCTTGATTTTATTCAGGACCCGGATGAATCCAAGACAGAAGATAATCATCTGTTTGAGCAAAAGTTGGAGGTAGTGCACAGGGCCATGCAGGAGTTGAGTGAAGCTTGCAAGAAACTCATACAGCTCAGGTATTTTACGAATTTGAATATGGAAAGTATCTGTGAGCAGTTGGGGTATAAAAATCCCAGTACCGCCAAGAATTTAAAATATAAATGTATGCGTATCCTGAGAAGGAAGGTAAATTCCATGTCCAGGCTTGGGATGCAAATTTAGTATGGCATATGAAGAGTGAATACATAGACATGTTTGATGAATACTTTTCCGGAATGCTCGACGAGCAGGAAAAGTTGGATTTTGAAAACCGTCTGAAAGCGGACATAAAGTATGATCAGGCGTTTCAGGAATACCGGGATTTAAGAAATGGTATAGATTATTCGATTATGAAAACCTTGAAAGAAGAACTGCAGGAATTGGAGGCTACCCTTCCCGAAGTAAATATTGAACTCCAAGACCGGGGGCAAGGCGAAGAGCCTTTAATTGGCCAGCGATTTATGTTATGGAAAGTGGCAGCAGTTGTGATGCTGATAGCAGTTTCCGCAGTGGTGGTTTTTCAACTACAGCAACCATCTTCACCTCAGGATCTTTTCACCCAGTACTTTGAGCCCTACCCCAATGAATTTGTCAG
>CAZAWQ010000336.1:0-9789 GCA_964488585.1 uncultured Roseivirgaceae bacterium | reverse complement strand
ATACTTGGATAATTCGTTGAGTATGGGTAATGAGGTGGTTAACAATTTGAGCGCTTTCGATCAAGCTATCCAAAGGGCCGAGCGCATAATACAGCTGTATCCCAGAGAAACCAGGTACAAACTCCTCACTAACGACTTTTCTTCACCTTTAAGAGTATTTCGCACCAAGGATGAGATCCTGGATCTGCTAACAGAAGTTGAGCAAATGGGAGTACAAAGAAGCTTTACTGATATCTGGAACCGCTTGAATTCACAATCATCCTCGGCCAAAGCAGATTGGTATTTTATTTCGGATTTTCAAATGTCAACTTTTGCTGACATACAGACATTTTCAGGGGATTCAACACAAAATTATTTTTTTGTACCCCTGATATTTAATAATACCGCAAATATATTTATTGATTCAGTTTATTTAAAGAACCCTTTCTTGGTTGCTAATGATCAAAACAGTATCGAGATACGAATGCGAAACACCGGTGATCAAGCAGTAAAAGATTTGGTAATTAGCTTGGCAATAAATGATAAGCAAATTGCCAATGCCGGGATTGACCTTCCAGCAGCAGGTTCGGGCATTACTACTATCAACTTAAATTTTCCATTGGAAGGGAACAACCCCGCGAAATTGAGCTTTGAAGAATTTCCGGTAGCATTTGACAATGATTTCTACTTTAATTTGAACCTTTCACAACGAGTTTCGGTGTTGGAAATTAAAAGCGATCCAAGCCCAACCTCGGTGGCTAAGGTCTATGCGAATACTAAGCTGTTTGATTTCGAAAGTTACCATATCAATAACCTAGACTATACCAGTGTTGGACAGGCAGATCTTATAGTAATAAACTCCATAAATAAACTCCCAGGTTCACTAATTAACCGTTTGGTAGCCCAAACAAAGTCCGGGGGCCACCTACTGGTTATTCCTGGCACTGACCCGGACCTCTCTGAAATCCAAAGTTTAGCCCCTTTCGCAAATTTGACATTAAATAAAGATAGTTCCTGGGTTCCTTTGGAAGCGCCTTCAATTCAACACCCATTTTTCAGAGATATTTTTGAAGACCAGGGGATACAGTCAATTTCCATGCCCCGGGTTAAGCATACCATCAAGTGGAATTCCCAAAGGGGTGATAATTTCCTGGTAGCTAAAAACGGAGTACCTTACTTGTCATCAGATTACCGTGGTCAGGTCTATCTTTTCGCCACGCCATTAATACAAGAATATACCTCACTACCTCAACACGCCATTTTTGTTCCAGTTATGTACAAAATTGCAGCGCTCAGTAAGGCATTTGACCGGAAAATGTACTTTACCACAGATGAACAGGTGATCAAGTTGACTTTAGACTCCTTAAATGGGAATGAACT
The DNA here is from genome assembly GCA_964488585.1 of uncultured Roseivirgaceae bacterium. Lineage (GTDB taxonomy): Bacteria > Bacteroidota > Bacteroidia > Cytophagales > Cyclobacteriaceae > SZUA-3. The sequence continues at coordinate 8,430 of CAZAWQ010000336.1, read as the reverse complement.
ATTTACTATGTCCAATGGAGATGAAGAGATTATCCCTGATCAGCGGACTTTGGGGCGCGATCTCTATTTGGAGGTGCCTTCAGATGTGATTAGACCAGGTTTTTACTATCTGAGATCTCCATCAGGATTATTGGAAGTCATTTCTTACAATAATAATCGGCGAGAATCACTACTTGATCAATACTCAGAAAAAGAGTTGACTGGCATGCTCGAAAGCAGCTATGTTTCGATATTGGATGAGGAAAGTTTTAATCAATTTACCGAGAGAATTTTACAGGCCCGTTCAGGCCTCCCTCTGTGGAAATATGCGGTATTTTTGGCTCTCATATTTTTGGTGATGGAAGTTTTGTTAATAAGATTTCTAAAATAAAGCGGCGAATTTACTAATTTACGCACCGATAATGGAAATCCTGATCAAATCCGTTGATATAATAGATAGGCCTTCCGAATTACACAATAAGCGGAGAAATGTCTTGATCAAGAATGGTGTTATCACAGAAATAACTACCCGCAGTATTTCCGCTCCCAAAGTGATTGATGCCCGTGGCCTCAAATTGTCCATAGGTTGGTGCGATATGCGATCGCATTTTTGTGACCCCGGAGAAGAGGCTAAAGAGGACCTCCAGAGTGGGCGCTTAGCGGCGGCACATGGAGGATTTACAGATGTAGTAGTTCAACCCAATACCTTGCCTGTAGTGACTTCTAAAAACGAGGTAAGTTATTTGCGCTCAGGGAATCAACATAGTCTGACTCAAATACACGTGATTGGGGCGGTCACTATAGATGCCAAAGGAACCGAATTGACTGAAATGATCGACCTCCATCATGCCGGAGTGGTTGCTTTTAGTGATGGGATAGAACCCTTGTGGCATACCGATGTATTTGGTAAAGCCTTACAATATTTACAAAAGTTTAACGGCCTTTTAATCAATCGGGCAGAGGACAAGATGTTGTCTGCATTCGGACACATGAACGAAGGCCTGCAGAGTACCATGTTAGGAATTCCCGGTATTCCAAAATTATCAGAAGAGTTGATGGTGGCACGGGACTTGGCTTTGCTTGAATATTATGGGGGCAGGCTGCATTTCGCAAATGTATCTTCTCAAGAATCCTTGGTAATGATCAAAACAGCCAAGAAGAAACGGTTGAAGGTCAGCTGCGATGTGGCTGCTCACCAACTGTTATTTGACGATAGTAATCTGGCAGACTTTGATACCAACTATAAAGTCAATCCACCGTTGCGCGGACCTAAGACCATAAAAGCATTAGTCAATGGTTTAAAGGACGGCACCATCGATGTTATGGTATCGGATCATCGACCCGAGGATGAAGAGGGTAAAAAGTTGGAGTTTGACCTGGCCTCTTTCGGAATGATGGGGATACAAGAACTGGGGTCGATGCTTCAGGAGATAAGCAAGGAGGTGGATGAAGGTCTGTTAATGGAGAAAATCACCTATCAACCCAGAAAATTATTGGGGCTGGAAGTGCCTGTTATTCGAAAAGGTCAGAAGGCTGTGCTTACTTTGTTTGACCCCGCAAAGAAATGGCTATTCGATGAGCAGAGTAATCAGTCCAAGTCGCGCAATTCACCTAATTTCGGAAAGGAACTTACTGGAAAAGCAGTAGCAGTTTTCAACAACGGTAAGGTGCTACTGGATAGCGATCTAATACTAAACTGACGGTCCATGATTGGAATTGTGGGACATCCTTTGATCAGGATACCTTTACGTTACGCCCTTATTGGCATATTTCTATACGGTACGCTGTTTCTGTTGCTATATTTTATGGGCAACAACCCATTGGTAGTGGGTAGACCCTGGGACTTCGGTTTTTTACTGATCCCTTTGATGGTATTTTTTGCCATGAAGGATTTTAAAGTTAACTACAATAATGGTGAATTGCGTTTTTGGCAAGGCATGTCAAGTGGGTTCGTTACCTACTTTATTCTGGCTTTAGGCGTGGCATTGTTCATCTATATCTTTATGACTTTGGCGGACCCCAACATTCTCGAAGGCTATATTCAAGACCGCATACAACTGCTGGAATCTAGCAAAGAGCAGTTCATAGAACAGCTGGGAGCAGAATTGTATGACGAACAAATAACCAAAATGAACCATACAACAGCGTTTATAGTGGCTATAGATGAATTTTGGAAAAAACTGGTGATTGGTCTATTTTTAACTATCTTGATAGCCGCTGTACTACGGAAATGACCACTAAAGACTAACTAATTTCAATGGTAAACAAAATAAATAATAATCTGCTAAAATCAGCTGCAAGATCAGGGTTGATCCTTGGTTTAATTGGTATTATTATCATTCTGCTAATCTACTTTATTAATGCTAAGTTGCTGGTAAATATGTGGTTAGGGTTATCGATTCTATTTTTTTTCCTTGTACTGGTTATAGTTTTCGGCATTGGATATCGCAAGGAGTCAGGTGGGATTCTCTCTTTCAAACTTGCCTTTATTTATTCCCTGGTACTTTTATTGGTGGCAGGCCTGATAAATCAGACTTTTAACTTTCTTCTATTTAATGTAATCGACACTGAATTAGTTGAATTAGTAACAAATGCTGCTATTGAAAATACAGAGGCCACGATGGAACGTTTTAACCTCCCTGTTGATGATATTGATCGGGCCTTGGAAAAAGTAGAATCACAAATGGCTAACCAATACACCTTGGGCGGTTTAATAAAGACTTATTTCGTGAGTATACTTATCTATGGCATTATATCCCTAATAACCGGTGCAATTATAAAGAAACGCAATCCCGACGAAGTAATCTAGATGAGAGAAGGCTTGGATATTTCTTTGGTGGTCCCTGTATTTAATGAGGAAGATTCACTTGAAGAATTGTATCAATGGATCCATGAAGTCATGATCATGCATGGATTTCAATACGAGTTGATTCTAATTGACGACGGAAGCAACGATCAAAGCTGGGATATTATAATAAAGCTGGTGGCCCAGGATACTGCTATTAAAGGTATAAGACTTTCAAGAAACTACGGCAAGTCAGCAGCTTTAAGTGTAGGTTTTGATCACGCATTAGGAGATGTGGTTTTTACCATGGATGCTGACCTGCAAGACGACCCCGAAGAAATTCCTTCAATGTATGAAATGATGATAAGGAATAAATTCGACTTAGTTTCAGGGTGGAAAAAAAAGAGAAAAGACCCAATTACTAAGACTATCCCTTCTAAATTATTCAACTGGACTACCCGTTTAATTTCAGGCATCAAACTACATGACTTCAATTGTGGATTCAAAGCTTACCGTTCCGATGTCATAAAGCAAATTTCTATTTATGGGGAAATGCATCGGTACATTCCGGTGATAGCCAAATGGAGTGGTTTTAATTATATTGGAGAAAAGCAAGTTAAGCACCATCCCAGGAAGTACGGTATAACCAAGTTTGGATTTGAACGGTTTATCAGAGGGTTTCTGGATCTGCTATCAATTACTTTTGTATCGAAATTCAAAAAAAGACCCATGCATTTTTTTGGGACTTTTGGTACTATCTCCTTTTTAGGTGGTCTTATGATTACTCTTTGGATTATTGGAGAAAAACTTTACTACTGGTGGCTATTAAAACAAGCTCCGCCCCGAGATATAGTGGACCAGCCACTATTCTTTTTAGCGTTAGTAGCACTAATAATAGGTGTACAACTGTTTCTTGCGGGATTTCTCAGTGAGTTACTTACTCAAAGCTCCTCCCGGCCCAGAGATTATGTGCTTAGGGAAAAAGTAGGATTCTAAATGCTCTAAATCTTACTACAGAAGTAAATGGCCTCCTTTGAAAGGGCAAACTTTTTAAAGATGTCAGTTGGAAGTGTGTCAACATAATGGTCCTCAACAACCTGAAATCCACAGTTTTCTAAACGTTCTTTATAGTCCTTTCCATAAAGACGTATGTGATCTTTTTGGCCAAACTGTTTCATCCTATCACCAGGTGAAGTAATATCAGAATCCTCAAAAGTATGTTCTGGTACTGGAGGGAAAAAGGGAACCTGGATTATGGCCCATCCTCCGGGTTTTAATACCCTGATAATTTCTTTCATTGCCCGCCGGTCATCAGTTAGATGCTCCATTACGTGATTGCAAAGTACACAGTCAAAGGAATTGTCCTCAAAAGGCATGTGATGAATATCCATTTTTACCTTTGCCAAAGGAGATTCGATGTCTGCGGTGATGTAATCCAAGTGATTCAGGGACTCAAACCGGTCAATGAAACAATATTCCGGGGCAATATGTAATAAACGCTGCGCTTGATTGAACAAAGAGGTTTTGTCTTTTAGATAAACCCAAAGTAACCGGTGACGTTCCAAAGCCAAACAATTGGGACATAGTGAATTTTCTCTGGCTTTCCTTCCGTAAGGCAGGAATTTGCCATATTGGTGGTCACAAATTGGACATTGGACCCCATTGCCTAAGTAAAATATGGAAAGACCCCTGGCTATGAAGTGACCAAATAGTTGAAGGTACTTACGAGGGATATGCTGTATGGCCAAGCTAATTAGGTGCTTCATATGAAGAGCAATGGCCAAATATACCAAAATCAGCGGGCAACCTGTTCGCTTACAATCGCAAAACACTGAGAGATTGTTTAAATTGGTTTGTAATTTACGGGTCAATGATAAGATGGTATTTAATACTGGTTTGCATGTTGGCTTTGGAGCCGGTATTAAGTCAGGATGCCCCTCCTGAAAGTACCTCCAACACCGATTTTGATAAAAAGACCAGAAACTCTCATAAGAAATCGAAAAGCAATAAGGTACGTTACCTTATTAAAAAAGATACACAAAACACCAGTTATGGGAATCCTTGCGCAGTTGAGATTACCAGATCAAAAGGATTTGAATATCTGGTTACACTAAAGGGCCAACCTGGGTATAAGAGTGAGGTGCAACGGGGGTTTCATAACTTTGGAGTAAATGTTTCCCTAATGTTCCGTAACGGTCCTTTTTGGAAGTCCGGGCTCCGAAAAAAAATCGATGATTGCCGGCACAAAAGCGGTGACTACGTGGGGCCTTAGATTCCGGTGTAGTTAAATGGGGTAATCTCTCTTAATTCCTCTTTGACAGAAGTTGATATCTTTAATCCTTCAATAAACTCCCATATAAGGTCTTTGGAGATCTTTTGGTTATTGCGGGTAAGTTCTTTCAGAATCTCATAAGGTCTGGGATAGCCTTCTCTTCGAAGGATTGTTTGAATAGCCTCTCCAACTACTGCCCAGTTATTCTCCAAATCTTGGTTAATAGCGTTTTTGTTCAACTGAAGTTTGCCACAACCTTTTGAAAGTGAATTAATACCCAATAAAGTGTATCCCAGTAGAACACCCAGATTACGAAGTACTGTTGAATCTGTAAGATCCCTTTGTAAACGGCTTATTGGCAGTTTTGAAGATAGATGATTACACAATGCTGTGGACATTCCGAAATTACCTTCTGCATTCTCAAAATCAATGGGGTTGACCTTATGTGGCATGGTTGATGACCCAACTTCGCCTGCCTTGAGTTTTTGTGTAAAGTAATTCTTGGCAATATATAACCAGATATCTTGGGAAAAATCAACTAGTACCGTGTTAATTCTCTTGATATTATCCAGGTATGCAGCCAAATAGTCGTAATGCTCGATTTGGGTGGTAGGTTTACTGCGATGAAGTCCCAGGGACTTTAACCATTTGTCAGAAAATTTTTCCCAATCCACTTCAGGAAAAGCTACTACGTGGGCATTAAAATTACCGATAGCGCCTCCAAACTTTGCCGCCATAGGTATACCATTCAAACTTTCCAATTGCCTGGTTAGTCGATTAATGTACACATCAATCTCTTTGCCTAGACGGGTGGGTGAAGCTGGCTGGCCATGAGTATGTGCTAACATGGGTACCAGCTTCCATTTCCTGGAAAGCTTCTTTAATGTAGCGAGTAGTTGCTTTAGGGCGGGTACAATCACTTCTGCGTGTGCGTCCTTCAAAGACAATGGAATGGCTGTGTTGTTAATATCCTGGGAAGTTAGAGCGAAATGAATGAATTCCTGATATCTACCTAACCCCAATCCCTTGAACTGTTCCTTTAGGTAATATTCCACCGCTTTCACATCGTGATTGGTGGTTCTTTCCAATGTCTTAATCCTTCGCGCCGACTTACTGTCAAAGGATTCAACAATGGAGTCCAACTTTTGCAAACCATTTTTAGGAAACTCACTCAAAGGAGATATCGGGATTTGTGTCAGGGCCTTGAAATAATTCACCTCCATTATCACACGGTATTTTATCAAAGCAAATTCTGAAAAGTAGTCAGCCAGATCGACAGTCTGTGTTCTGTAACGACCGTCAAGGGGAGAAAGGGCAGTCAATTCAGTTAATTTCATTTATATCAGGCTGTCTTCAAGCCTAAAAATAGGAAAATAATAAACTTTAATACATTTAATCGATTTATTTAAAAAGTTGATCGGGTTCTGTAAAAGACAGATTTTATTAGTTTTGTACCATCATAAACTGCGGGTATTACCAAAGACCCGGCGAAGAGTCAGATATTCATGAATGACCATTATTACAGACTAAAAGTCAAGCAGATAATTCAGGAGACACAGAATGCAATTACTATTGTATTTCAGCAGCCAGAACCAGTCATGGAATACCGTCCGGGGCAGTTTCTCGCACTAATTGCGGAAATTGAGGGTAAAGAAGTCAGGCGTTCTTATAGTTTTTGCTCCGCCCCTGAAATTGACCTGGATCTGGCTGTTACCGTTAAACGTGTGGATGGAGGATTGATGTCAAATTTTCTTCCGGATCACCTGAAAGTAGACGATGAGCTGAAGGTTATGGAACCAATGGGTCATTTTACTATTGACATGGATCCATTAAATAAAAGACACCTGGTTATGGTCGCAGGTGGAAGTGGTATTACTCCGTTCATGTCCCACATCAAGTCCATTCTGAAAAGAGAGCCACATAGCATCATTTCTCTTATTTATGCCAATCGGAATATTCATTCGATTATTTTCAAGAATGAATTGGAAGACCTTCAAGCAAAAAATGAAGGCCGTTTTCATGTCATCTATATTCTTGATGAGGCTCCTTTAACCTGGCAGGGACCTTCGGGGTTATTGAATCCTAAAATGTTAAAAGATATTTTGCAGCGAATACCGGACTGGGGTTTTGACAATACACGATATATGATGTGCGGCCCGGAAGGGATGATGCGTAATGTAGAAACCTTTCTGGCTGAATTTGGCATTCCTGATGGTAATTTGTTTAAGGAAAGTTTCGTTACTCCTACAATTGACAAAGTACAGGATGAGGAGGGTGATGGCGAACTCAAAACTCGCGAGGTTATAGTTGTTTACGATGGTGAGGAGCACAAATTTACTGTGGAGCCAAATAGCACTATTCTTGAGACTGCTCTGGATCAGGATATCGACCTTCCTTATTCATGTCAAAGCGGCCTTTGTACCGCATGTAGAGGCAAATTGCTTTCAGGTAAGGTGAAACTGGATGAGGAAGAAGGACTTTCTGATTCTGAAAGAGATGAAGGTTATGTCCTCACCTGTGTAGGGCATCCGTTGACTGATAATGTAAAAATCGAAATCGGTTAACTTATTATTGGTTGGGGTCTTGTTTGGAGGTTACTCTTCGAAGTTTTTCGAGCACCTCAGGGTTATCCCATTCCAGAGCTCCAATTTGATTCAATGCAATTTTCCCGTTAGGATCGATTATTAAAGTTGTAGGCAAAGACAATATGCCAATGTCCGGAAATGGGGTCTCCAAACGTACAAATTGAAGGTCAAAATCCTTAGTGGCTTTAAACCGATTTATTCGACCAACACTTTCATCGGAAGCTAACAGAAAAATGAAATCGTCATCTGAAAGCAGTTTTTCTGCACGCTCGATACTTGGCATTTCCAGAATGCAAGGCTTACACCAAGTGGCCCAAAAGTTCAGAAATATTTTTTTCCCAGCCAGTGCCTTTAGATCTAGTGGATTATTCTGTAAATCCACTAGTTTAATATTGTCTACTAGATAGGTTTCGGAAAAAGGGTCTTCCACGTTTATTTCCGGAATTTTTGGATCTTCCACCGAACTTCCGGCCAAAGACTTTTTTTCGTTTTTACAGCCCAAAAAGAATGCGGCCACCATGACCAGATAAACAATTTGTTTCATACTCCAAAGTTAATAGATACCGTTTTCATATTAGATGAATTTTAAAAGTTATATCCTGGTTGCACCATTGCTTGAAGTTTATTTTAATTCTTCATCAGTTTCATTCATTGGCATTTCCCCAGAATGTTGATGCCCGGTAGCTGACTTGCCGCCGGCAGGGTTCATCATGGAGACTTTACCTTGAAGTTGCGCAGCACCGTCAATTTTAAATACTCCATTGGTCACAATTTCTTCTCCGACAAACAAGCCTTTGTTTACTACATAA
>CAZAWQ010000335.1:0-6856 GCA_964488585.1 uncultured Roseivirgaceae bacterium | reverse complement strand
GGTCAAATATTGAAGCTGGTTACTAAGGGTTTTTACTTTGGAAGGTGTTCTAATGGAGGACCTGATCACTGACAACAAAAAGCAGGACGTGGTAAGAATGAGTTTGTTAAAATCCCAGTGGGTAAATCTTTTTAAATAGATAGCTTTTATTTACAATATCAGTCAATTCGAATTCTACTTTGAAAAATAAACAAGAAATTGGCCAAACCATCGATAATACAGGAAAGGTACTCCTATCCTTAAAGGAGACCCCTTTTCTAAAAGATCACGGGTTCCAGAATATGGTAGTACTACCGGGATCCATGTATATCGAACTTGCTGCTCAGGAATATCAAAAAGCCTTCGGTCAGTACCCGTATGTATTTGAACAAATTGAATTTGAAAGAATTTTTCTGGTACCTGATAAGGACTCGGAACCTCTTTCAATCAAACTGGAATCTAAAGGCGAGAAGGTACGGGCATTTTTTCACAGTCCAGGAGCAGATGCGCACAAAAACCCATTTTGTGGGTTATTACTGGCACATAATCAAATAGAATCGGAGATTAATTCTGTTGACCTGCCGGCTATTAAAAATTTGTTTAAAGATGAATTAGACGGGGATACCCACTATGCTAATTTGCTGAGTAATGGCAATCAATACGGACCTTCATTTAGGGTAATTCAACAAATATATAAAAACGACAGTCAAGCGCTAGGTAAAATAGTGCTCACTGAAAGTCTACGTGAATCAGTATCAAAATATTTCCTGCACCCTATTCTATTGGATGCTTGTGTTCAAGTGCTGGCTGGGATCAAGTCTGACTTAGGGCAAACCTTTATTCTAAAGGGCTTTGACCAGGTAAAAGTGATCCATCCCCCACAATCGGATTTTTACTGCCACGCCATGCTACGAGGAGATACCATGGCTGACCTAAAGGTCTTTGACTTAGATGGCCGGGTGGTGTTGGAGTTCACCGGTGTCCATATAGATTACCTGGAAAATAACACCAAGAATAATCTGCCGGAACAGGTTATAAATCTTGCAGCTACATTTACCGTGGACCCCGTTCAGGAATCGTTGGAGTTTTGGAGTCAACAATTAGAGATACCTCTGAAGGTGCAGTTTGCTCCTTATAATCAAATATTCCAACAACTGTTGGATCCTGAATCTATTTTAAATCAGGAGCATGCTTTGAATGTGATCGCGTTGAACCTGGAAGATTGGGGTAGTACCAGGCATACTCTAAAACCCTTATTTCACGGAGAAGAATTAAATAAGATTCTCTCAGGTATAGATACTTATACATTACCCAACGGCCTGCCAGTGGCACATTTAAATAAGTATGAAACGGAATACGTTTTCACAGAAATTTTCCTAGATAAGAGTTATTTGAAGCACGGAATAACCCTTGAAGATGGGGATTGTATTCTTGATATAGGAGCCAACATAGGTCTATTTACCATGTTTGTAAATCAACAATGCAAGGATCCGGTGGTTTACAGCTTTGAGCCATCACCTCAGGTTTATAACCTACTGAAGACCAATGCAAAGATCTACGGGAGAAATACCAAAACTTTCAATGTGGGGGTATCCGATTCCAGAAAAGAGGCGGAATTCACTTTTTACGAAAACTCTTCAGTTTTCTCCAGCTTTAAAGCCAATGAGCAGCTTGACCGAGAAGCCATTCGGGCGGTTGTCCTCAATATGGTCCGGGATTCTGTTGATGATGAGGAATTTACGGATGGATTCGTAGATGAAATGATGGAGAATAGAATGGAAAGCAAGCATTTTGCCTGCCAACTGATGTCCATCTCAGATATCATAAAGGAACAAGGTATTGACCATATTGATCTACTCAAAATTGACGCGGAGAAAAGCGAACTTAATATTGTAAAGGGTATTGAAGAAGAGCATTGGGATCTTATCAAGCAAATTGTGCTGGAAGTCCACGATACGGAAGGACCGGTTATTGCCGAGATAAGGGAAATCCTTACTGACAAAGGGTTTGAATTTTACATTGAGGAAGAAACGTTTCTGAACAGTTCAGGATTATTTAACATTTTTGCGGTCCGTGTTAACTCTAAGCAAGCCCATACCCTTCCCGTTATTCCTGTAGATCACATAGAAGAAAATATTGAAAATTTAAGTGCGGCCTTGTCCGAGTCTACCAAAAGGACCGGAAACGCATTTCTGGTCCTTTCTTGTCCACCCTCTCCGGACATTATAAACAATCCTGCCATAGCCGAGCAATACAGCACATTACAGTCAAAGCTAATGGCGCAATTGGAACGTATAGATAATGTATATGGTATTGACCATCATACTATTGCTAAATACTATCCAGTAGACCAGTATTTTGACCATCAACAAAACCAGCTTGGACACATACCTTATACTGAAGACTTTTCCGCTGCATTGGGAACAATGATTGTTCGTAACCTAAGGCTTCTTAACAGCAGCCCGTATAAAGTCATTGCTTTGGACTGTGATAATACTCTTTGGGAAGGTGTAGTTGGAGAGGAGGGTTACGAAGGCATTAAGTTAGCGCCTGGACATAGATCTTTACAAGAGTTTATGGTGGAGCAGATTAAAAAAGGAATGCTGATTTGCTTAGTGAGTAAAAATACCGAGAATGATGTTTTGGAGGTATTCGAACATCGTGATGATATGGTCCTAAAACTGGATCAGGTGGTAAGTAGCCGGATCAACTGGGAGCCTAAATCCCAAAACCTGATATCCTTAGCAAAGGAATTAAATTTGGGGTTGGATAGCTTTATTTTTATAGACGATAATCCTGTGGAGTGTGCTGAAGTATCTGCAAATTGCCCAGGAGTTCTTGCGCTCCAATTGCCCAAGGACCCTAATAGCATTCCTCAGTTCTTACAACATACATGGGCCTTTGATCATTTAAAATCTACGGATGAAGATCGCAAGCGCACCAAAATGTACCGTGAAAATATCCAAAGAGATCAATACCTTAAGCAGACTCATACCTTGGAAGACTTTATACGTGGTCTCAACTTGCAAGTATTCATTAACTTCTATTCTCCAGAGCATCTGTCAAGAATAAGTCAGCTAACCCAGAGGACCAACCAATTCAACTTCACCACCATTCGTAGGAGTGAGGCAGAAATTAAAGACTTGGTACTTTCCCAACAATTGCAGATTCTTACTATTAATGTCTCCGATCGGTTTGGAGATTATGGCTTAGTGGGGCTTATAATGTACAGTATGGAGCAGGATACAATAGTAGTGGACACCATGCTGTTAAGTTGTAGGGTTCTTGGTAAAGGTGTGGAACATAAAATGGTTAAAAAGCTAGGGCAAATCGGGCTGCAAAACCGCAAAGCCAGTATTCGAATCCCTTTTATTGCCACTCCTAAAAATGAACCTGCATTGAACTTCCTGCAATCGATTGGAGGGCCACATCAAAGTTCAACCTCCGATGGCTTTATGTTTGAAGTACCGACTTCGTACGCGAAGGATTTAGAATATAAGGCACCTGCAACTAAGTCGACTATAAGCCATGATGATAAGAAAAAAGTATCGACACAGTCGGCCAGAGTTGGGGAGAAGCATTTGCAGCATATTGCATTGAATTTGCAGTCAGCCCATGAAATTAGTAAAGCGCTCAAAGCCAAAGATAAAAGTAGCCAGGTTAATAGGGTTTCCAAGGATGAAAAGGGAACTTATAATTCTGCAGAAAGGCAAGTACTGAGTATCTGGGAAGAGGTTTTAGGGATGCAAGGAATCAGTATTAATGATAATTTTTTTGATTCTGGGGGCACTTCCTTAAAAGGAGTGCAGGTGATCGCTTTAATTAACCAAAAACTTAAAGTAAAATTATCCATTGTCAATCTGTTCGAAAATCCTACCATCAGTCTTTTAGCGAGTATGTTTACTGATGGAAATTCTGCTGGGGTTACAACTACAGCTGAGACTAGTAAAGAAAGAGGTCAAAAACGCAGGGAACACGGAGTTCGACGACGACAACGAAGGGTAAAATAAAGCTTAAGTAATGAATGAACCACAATATACCGAAGATTCTAATTTTGATATCGCAATTGTAGGCATGGCTGGACGTTTTCCCGGAGCCAATAATATTGATTCCTTTTGGATGAATTTGGTTAATGGCGTTGAGTCAATTTCATTTTTTACGGAAGATGAACTAATCCAGGCGGGAGTGGACCCTGCTTATGTGAGAGACCCGTCTTATGTAAACGCAGCCCCTGTATTGTCAAATTACAAATCTTTTGATGCTAAATTTTTTGGGTATTCCCCTAGGGAGGCGGCACTAATGGATCCACAGCAAAGAATTTTTTTAGAGACCGCCTGGCATGCATTGGAGCATGCCGGATACCACCCGGATGGCTTCAAAGGTCCTATTGGTGTTTATGGAGGAACCGCCATGAATACGTATTTTATGAACAGTGGTTATAGCTCAAAATTTGTTACGGATTATTTAGCCACTCTCATTGGAAATGATAACAATTTTTTGACAACCCGGGTCTCATATAAACTTAACTTGAAGGGTCCTAGTGTAACTGTACAAACAGCATGTTCTACCTCATTAGTGGCAATTCATAGTGCATGTCAAAGCCTTATCAGTGAAGAGTGTGATTTGGCCCTGGCAGGTGGCGTTTCTGTCAGAGTTCCAAATGAGCTAGGTCATTTTTACAGTAAGGGTGCTGTGTTTTCACCCGATGGTCATTGCCGGCCTTTTGATGCCAGTGCTCAAGGCACCATCTTTGGGAGTGGTGTGGGTATTGTTGCACTTAAACGACTAGCCGATGCTATTCAAGACCATGACACCATACATGCAGTAATCAAGGGTTCGGCTGTCAATAATGATGGTTCTCGCAAAACAGATTATACGGCCCCTAGTGTAAATAGCCAGGCGGACGTAGTGGTAGAAGCTCTTGGAAACGCCGGAGTCAGCGCCCATACCATTACCTATGTGGAGGCCCATGGAACGGGTACCTATTTGGGAGATCCAATAGAAGTAACAGCTTTGACCAAGGCATTCAGAATGGATACTGAGAAAAATCAATACTGTGCAATTGGCTCGGTTAAGTCAAACGTAGGACATTTGGATGCTGCAGCTGGAGTTGCTGGGTTAATCAAAACTGTCCAAGCATTGAAGCATAAAAAAATCCCTGCCACTTTGAATTTTGAGCGACCTAATCCTGAAATAAATTTTGAAAAAACTCCATTTTTTGTAAATGATACCCTACGTGATTGGGTCTCCAATGACCATCCACGGAGGGCTGGTGTCACTTCATTGGGTATTGGAGGCACTAATGCACACATTATACTGGAAGAAGCTCCCAAGAGAAAATCCCTCCAAGATACTAACAAGCCCAACCTCATGGTTTGGTCTGCTCAAAGTGCTGATGCATTGGATAGATTGACAGCGGAATTGTCATCTAATTTAGCAACCACACAATATTCACTAAAAGATATTACTGAAACCCTTCTAGTTGGAAGAAAAGCTCACAGACATCGCAGGTTTCTAGTGGCCAATAATGTTGAACAAGCCGCTGGTTTACTTAGAAAACACGATCCTAATAATGTACCCCAAGGTATAGTAACAGATCAATTAAAAGACCTGGTGTTTATGTTTCCCGGCGGTGGTGCCCAATATCCCAATATGGGCAAGGACCTTTACTTGGAGGAACCGAAATATAGTGAAGTTGTAGATTCAAGTTTGACCTACTTGAAAGAGGAAATGAATATGGACCTAAGGCCGTGGCTTTTTCCAGATGATGAGAGATTAGAATCGGCCAAATCTGAATTCAAGAAGCCATCTATAGGCCTTCCAGCATTGTTTGTCACATCTTATGCAATGGCCAAGTTGTGGGAATTCTGGGGTATGAGGCCTGTGGCCATGACGGGTCATAGTGTTGGGGAATATGTGGTGGCATGCTTATCAGGAGTGATGTCGTGGCAGCATGCTTTATATATGGTAGTAGTTAGAGGAAGGCTTTTTGATACTTTACCTAAAGGTTCCATGCTGAGCATACCAATGGCTGAAAAGGATGCACGGCAATTTATGCAAGATGACTTGTCATTTGCGGCCATCAATACTCCTTCGCTTTGTGTGGCTTCCGGACCAGATGGACCTATAAACAAACTTCAGGAAGTGCTGCGGCAAAACGGTGTGGAAGCCAAAAAACTGCTTGTGGATGTAGCGGCACATTCACCCATGATCGAACTTATTTGGAAGGATTTTGAAAAGGCCTTACAAAATATACAGTTAAATGAACCTCAGATACCCTACATATCTAATGTAAGTGGTACCTGGATCACTAACCAAATGGCCACCAGCAATCAATATTATTTAGATCATCTACGTCAAGCTGTGAGGTTCAATGATACCCTTGAGGAGTTGTTGAAAGTACCCAACCGAATTTTTCTTGAGGTTGGGCCTGGCCGAAATCTAAGTACTTTTGTCAACCAACATCCTGAGAGGGGTAAGGAGCAGATGGCGTATCCATCAATGCGGCACCCCAAAGAAGAAGGCTCTGATTCGGAATTCCAACTAAATACTTTGGGAAAACTTTTTTTGCAAGGATTCACGGTGGACTGGGTTGGCGTACACGGATCCGACCAAATTCACCGAGTTCCCGTGCCAACCTATCCTTTCGATCGTCAGGAATATTGGTTTTCCAATGAGCAGAAGCAATTTTCAGAGAAAAGCCGATTGGCATTCGAAAATTGGGGTCATATCCCTACCTGGAAGAGGAGTGTACCCGCAACCGACACCGGTAATAATCTATCCACTGAAAGTTGGATAATAATGGGTGACAATCCGGACCTAGTGGAACGCGTATTGAGATCGCTAGAATCTCAGACTGATAGGTTAATTAGAGTCC
>CAZAWQ010000334.1:0-8747 GCA_964488585.1 uncultured Roseivirgaceae bacterium | reverse complement strand
TTGATGGTAGTAAGCCACATGGCCCAGTTCATGCGCTAATATTCCTACCTGCGCATCAAAAGGAAGGGAACGAAGCAGAATCGGATCAAAAAATGTACTTCCCGCATCATTCAGCTTAATCTGATATAGACGATTCTTCCTAGTGCCGAAAAGGGACCAGATATCAATGTCAGCCATCATAGGAGGGCCATAGTCAGTAAGTATCATGTCAATACGAGCATCTTTCAACTGCGGGTATGCAGAATAAGCGATGGCTGCAGCTATTTCAAATCCTTTCGGGAGGCCTTTAGCTTCACCTAGGATTGCCATTAAACTGTCCAGATCATAATCTCGATTTGCCAGGGTATCGGCAAAAACGTAAGGTTCAAATTCAGGTGGTCTCTGGGCGGGGTCTACAGTTTGTAGTATCACTATTAGAGCAATCAGTATAGTAGCCGAGAGTATTATTAAAGCGAATTTTATGACCAGTTTCAATGAATTGAATTTATGCATGAAATTAGCGAAAAGCTCCTAACTTTTCCAGAAAACAATAAAAGCTCAGCGGTCACTAACATCCACTATTAAATAATCTTCCTAATTTAGGCTCTTCTTAAATAAAGTATTTATGCCCAAGCAAATTGCCCTCATTGAATTACATCAGGAGACCAACTCTTTTTCTCAGGTACCTACCACCATAAGAGAGTTTGAATCACTGGCATTATACTATGGTGAGGAAGTATTTTCTCAAGGGATCAAAGACTATAAAAAATTTCAACTAGCCGGATTCATCAGTGCCGTAAAGCGAAAAGGACAGCATCGATTTACTACGATTCCCATACTTTCAGCCTGGGCAACTTCTGGCGGGCCAATTCAAGCAGATGTTTATCTGCATTTCTACCACTACATTATAGGGAAACTGAAGGAAATTGATGGAATAGACGGTGTATACATGTCCATGCATGGCGCCATGGGCGTTGAGGGCATGCGTGACCCCGAGTGTCATTTATTAGCAGCAGTTCGACGAATTGTTGGAGACCAAATACCTATTGGCGTCAGTTATGATCTGCATGCCAATATTACCAAAGAGAAAGTAAGACTAGCCACATTTATCAATGCCTACCATACCAACCCTCATCGAGATCATTTCAAGGTAGGCACCAAAGCAGCACGTTTACTTATGGATACTATAGAAGAAAAGGTAAAGCCTACCATGGCTTACCTGAAAATGCCTCTACTCAAGGCAGGTGGGATGACTATCGATTTCTTGAAACCAATGAGGAAGGTATTTGGTGCTATGAAAAAGATGGAAAGGCGACCTGGAGTGCTCAGCGTTTCTAATTTCATGTCACACATTTGGTTGGATGATGAAGAAATAGGCTGGAGCTGCATTGCTGTTACTGACAATGACGCTCAATTAGCACAAGAGCTGACAGAAGAGCTTGCCGACATGAATTGGTCGGTTAAAGATCACAAACATCCCGAACCAGTGTCTGTAGAGAAAGCAGTACAAACGCTCCAGCAGATGACTTGGCGAAGGAAGTTTGGAACCACGGTCTTTTGTGATATATCGGATATTGTGGCAGCAGGTGGGCCCGGTGAAAATACGCATATCTTAAATTATTTATTACAGCATGCACCTAAGCTAAGGTCGTATGTTCCCCTACGCGACCAGGAAGAAGTGCAAAATGTTTTCAACTTCGAAATCGGGCTCGAAGTAAAACTTGCATTAGGCCAAAAACTTGATAAAGAATACAATGCCTCAATGGTTTTTCATGGTACGCTAATCAAAAAAACTGAAACTAAATTTGGCAAAACAGCTGTAATACGACATGCTAATATTTTTCTGGTCCTTACCGAATTGCCCTGCCCGGCGTTTAGTCCCAGTTTTTTCACGAGTTTAGGTCTGAGTCTCTGGAAGGCGGATATTGTAGTAGTCAAGAACTTGTTTCCCTTCCGGGTAATGTACAGTTTATATAATCGAAAAACCTTTAATGTGAGCACCGCCGGTACCACGGAACTTGATGTATCTCGCTTAAATTATAAAAAGATACCTCGGCCGATCTACCCTTTGGATGATATAGCAGATTGGAGATTTACCTAAGTCCACTTACTCATTTTCAAAGGAATGGCTCAATAGCTTTCTTCCAAATAGCATATCCTTTTGCATTCATATGAAGGTTGTCATCCAAAAAAATGTCTTTCATTACCTCACCAGAGGCGTCAATAGCCGGGGTCCAAACATTGACAAATCCGGTATAAGGAGTACTGCCAGCATAGAGACTTAGTTCACTGTTCAGTTGCATATATTTTTTCTTAAGCTTCCAACGGGCTACACTGGGCTTGGCCGAAATAAACAATACCGGTACCCCCGGAAGTTTACGTGCAATGATTTCACGGACTTGCTTAGCTTCTTTGACAATATCCTGTACTTTTTCTTTGGCAGCAAGATCGTTGTCACCCTCATATATAAAAACCTTTGAGGGCTTATAACAGGTAACCACCCGGTCAATGTAATACAACAGGTCCGAAAACTGAGAACCTCCAAATCCACGATTAACTGCTTTTACTCCCGGAAAGTCTTCATCAAGGCTGTCCCAAATTTTGATAGATGAGCTCCCCACAAAAAGCACAGCACCATCAGGAAAAGGCTTTTCTTGGTCTAGTTGTTCAAATTCCCTGATACGCTCTTCAAATCTTTCAGGGCCTTCAGGATCCTGGCCCGCACCTATTAAGGGAAAGTAAAGTATTATTGCTAATATAAATACCCATCTTGAGGTCATATCGCTTTGATTTTTAGGTTGCTTCATAGATCAATTATCTAATATCGTTATTTTCAGGCCTCCAAGAACAATCCAGGAGGGACTTGTTTTATTGCGAATTTCATGGCCCAAAAATATAAATAATTTGCAAGAAAGTGCCATTATAAGCATTCACCATTTTGGTTAAAAATAAACTAATTCCGTATATTTGACGGCCCATTTATGACCTAAAACTAACCCTGTGAAATCTTATTTATTCTTAATAGGTACTTTATTTGTCCTGTTTAGGGGGCAAGCGCTTACAGCACAGGATGGTCATTACTGGACACAGCAGTACGGAACAAAATCCATATTGCTAAGTAACTCCGTCATCGGCGGGGTAAATGATCTTGGTGCACTATACTATAATCCAGGGCGGCTTGGACTAATTGAAAACCCTGCTTTTCTATTGAATGTTGATGTATTTGAACTTACTAAAATCAAGTTCGAAGACGCGGTTGGAGAGGGAGCCAATCGGTCAGAGTCCAGTTTTGGAAGCGTGCCTAGCTTTGTGGCGGGGACCTTCAAAGTGGGGTTTTTAAAAGGCCATCACTTTGGTTATTCCATTCTACAACGCCAAAATACAGATATTGACTTTAATTACCGCAATGAGGTGCTTGGAAATGTACTTGAGAATTTTCCCGGTGAAGAGTATTTTGGGGCCAATATTCGCTTTAATCAGAAAGTTAGGGAAGAGTGGTACTCGTTAACCTGGTCCTACCCTTTTAGCGATAAATTGAGCATTGGAATTACCTCAAGTATTACCAGATTGAAATCAAGAAAGGGAGCACTGATTGAACTCCAGGCTTTAACCGAGTCCGGTGATGTGCTCCAGTATCAATTTGATCGCAATTATAGTATCGAAAATTACGGCATGCTCTGGAAGTTGGGTGTTGCAGGAGAAAACAAACTTTTTAATTGGGGGCTCACACTAACTACACCATCCGTTCAAATCAGCAGTAAAGGCACTTACAATTTCGAAGAATTTTTTAGTGGAATAGACGGTGTATCGACCATTCCCGATCGGTTTTCTACTAGCCGACAGGATAAAATTTCCACAGATTACCGACATCCCTTGGCAATTGGTGGAGGTATTTCCTTTCCACTAAACAAAAGTGAGCTCCACCTTAGTGGGGAATGGTACAATGGCGTATCAAAATATACTTTACTGGAGGCAACACCACATATTAGTCAAAGTGATGGAGACACTATCAGTTTTGTATTGGTGGACGATCTACAAAGCGTTATTAATTTTGGAATAGGTACGCAAATTTACTTTAGCGACAAACTAAGCACCTACCTCAGTGTAAGTAGCGATTTTTCAGCGGCACCTGAAATAAAAACCGGATTCACTGAAAACCAACCTGAGGCTAATAATACGGTTTTTTCGGCGGACTTCTTCCATTTTGCAGGAGGAGTGGTACTTTCATTAAAACGTGCCGACGTTACCCTGGGCGCTGCATATACCAGCGCTAAACAGGAATTTGCCCGGCCGGTAGATTTTCCTGAAGAAGGGGATGATAGTATCTTTGAGCAGGATGAAACCGGATTATTCAAGTGGAGCCGCTTACGGATTATATTTAGTTTTTCATTTCCATTCCTTAAAGACGCTGCTAACAAATTCAGTGGTGATAAAAAGAACGACTAGAATGTTTTTTTAATTATTAATTCTACCCAATAACCGGATTCAAAGGCGTATCAATTTTGGCTCCTATTTTAGCCCCCGGGCACCAGGTCTCCCAGTCGGCTTGTTGATTATCGTTTTCCGGGGCCTTAAGCATCATGTCCTTATCCATATAAATGGCGGTCATCACCTTTCTAACCAGCCCGGTAGTATTGGCTCCGGCACGGTGAAATACCCAGCCTGAGTGAAAACTTACTTCACCCAGATCAAATGGTTCAATCACATGCTTGAAGTCCGATACTCTTAGTTTATTATCCAAAATCGCCTCACTGTTATCACCAATCTTCAAATCCCTGCCCTCTACAATCTGGTGACTGCCGGCACTAAACTCCAGCGGACCCATTTCAAGGGGAGTAGCCTGTAGCGGGATCCAGGCAGTAATGGTTTTGTCAGTACTTAGCGGCCAATAATATTGATCAGCATGCCAGGGCGTGATGCCTCCTCCTCCCTCTTTGAAAAGTGCCTGATCATGGTACATCCTCACTCCTTCCACCCGTAATAACTCGGCGGCAATCCCTCCTAACCTTTTACAAAATACCAGCTCCTTTATCTGATCATCTTCCCGCCAGAGATTAAAAAGTTGCAAGAATGCCTTCCCGTAGGTATCACGATCTTCAACCGGTCGGTGCTCTTGATTCATTTCGTCCACTTTACGCGAGATCACCTGGCCAAAATGACCCAGAGTATCGGCATTAAATACATTTTTTAATTTGATGTACCGATGCTTTTGATAAAATTCGATCTGATCATCTGTTAGTTGGTATGGTTGGTTAAGTATTGACATGGTGATTTTATTTTAAGCAAAAATCAGCAGGATTTTGAAATTAAACTATTCTTACTTTTAAATTTTAGTACATACTATACAGCCTAGCCCAATGGCTCTTTCCAACATTGGGTTCCCCGCTAGACCCATCCGATTCCAGGTAGGTCTCCGGGTTGCGTCAATGGTGTTCAAGTTTATCTGCAAGCGCATGTTATGTTATCGGTCCCGGATTAAACAAGACCAAATCATTGTGAAGCCCTAATTTATCACAAGCCACCTGTTTGTTGCCACTGGCTACTTCCAAAATGTAATTAAACAACTCCCAGCCCATTTCTTCTATATTTTTTTCTCCGCTGGCAACCTGACCGGCATCTATGTCAATTAGGTCGTGCCACCTGGTACTCAATCTAGTATTGGTACTCATTTTAATCACCGGGACCATAGAAAGACCATAAGGTGTACCTCTGCCGGTAATAAAGACCTGCAAGTTCGTCCCAGCAGCCAGTTGAAGTGTACCGCAAACGAAGTCACTAGCGGGAGTGGCTGCAAATGAGAGGCCTTTCCTTTTAACCCGTTTACCAGGGGGAATAACATCCACAATAGGGCTTGTACCAGACTTGGCTATGGATCCCAAGGCTTTTTCTACAACATTACTCAAACCTCCTTTTATATTACCAGGAGTAGGATTAGCACTTCGATCTGTCTTTCCGGCTGCCAAATAATCATCGTACCACTTCATTTCCTCAATAAGCGCATGATACACTTGATTATTAACAGTTCTGGGCGTCAGCATATGTACAGCATCGCGGACCTCAGTAACTTCAGAGAACATCACACTGCCACCAGCTCTTACAATCAGGTCAGCGGTATGGCCTGCCACCGGGTTTCCTGTTATACCGGATAAACCGTCACTGCCTCCACATTGCATGCCCACTACCAGTTCACTAGCAGGGCAAGTTTCCCGGTTACGCCGGTCCAACCTGCTCAAATGGTCCTCTGCCATGTTCATGGCTCCCTTCACTATTCCTGCAAACCCATCGAAAGCCTGGTCTTGCATATATAGTATTCTTCTTTGCCCGGTGGAGTCATCCAATTCATTTATGAGTTGCTCCGGTCTTAACTTTTCACAACCAAGACCAAGTATCATTACTTCATTTCCAAAATTTGGATTTTTAAGAATATTTTGCAGAGTACGAATAGGAATTTCTGCCAGTGGTGTGTTCAGGGCAACCCCACATCCATAGGTATGATTAATTGCCACCACATTATCTACATTGGGATATTTGGGGAGTAGTTCCTTCTTTATTTTTTTGGTCAGGTGGTCTGCCAATCCGGCCACACATTGTACACTGGTAACAATGGCCAAAATATTGCGCGTGCCTGCGCTGCCATTTTTGTTTCTGTACCCTTCAAAAGTATATCCCGTGATCGGCTCCAAAGAATATTCATCATTGGAGGGCTTGGGAAGTTGACCAAGATCCGGCGGTGCCGGAAGGGTTAGTTTTTTTTCATTTACCCATTCTCCTTTATCAATGGTGTATTTGGCATATCCTATAGGCACTCCGTACCGAACCACCGCTTCCCCTTTGCTGATTTTTGATAAGGCTACTTTGTGTCCATGCGGTACTAGTTCTTTAACTATGCATCCGTGGTTTAATTTGCTGCCAGGAGACAAACCGGATTCACTGGTTACAATTGCTACATTGTCTTTTTTTGTAATCCTGATAACCAAATTTTCTTTGCTGAATTTCCTTTTTGTTTTAAGACTTGAGCTTCTCTTTCACTCATTCCATGTGGAGATATTTTCAGCAGTCTGACCACCTGCTTGCTCAAATTCTCCACCTATATATAACTGATTTTCAAATGGTTGAATGGATAATACTACACCATCGGTTCCTTGTGCCATTATAGCCCATTCCTGACCGTCCCATTTTAATATGTTACTAGCCTGAGTGCCAACCACAGGGTCAAATGACCCTCCGATAAACAAGCCATTCTGAAAAGTTGACAACGTTTTGATCTCATTGCCTCCAAATAGAGAAAACGCTCTTCCAAAATCACGATATTGACTACCGTCATAAGTAATCAATTCGGAAATATCTATCCCGCTTACATCAAAATCACCGCTAATATATAGCAGACCTTGGAATACCTCCATGTGTCTAACTACACCGGTAGATCCAAGTTCCAAGTTTTCTGTGGAGCCTAAATCATTCCATTGAGACCCATCATAGCGGGCGATAGATTCAGCATTTGACCCGGTAAAAC
Source organism: uncultured Roseivirgaceae bacterium (assembly GCA_964488585.1). Lineage (GTDB taxonomy): Bacteria > Bacteroidota > Bacteroidia > Cytophagales > Cyclobacteriaceae > SZUA-3. Next base: position 1,255 of record CAZAWQ010000334.1, on the reverse strand, counting down.
TCTCGAAGAAACCTCCGGCATATAAAGAATTATTATAAACTTGTAGTTCCCGCACGGATCCTAAGCCAAAGGCTACCCTTTTAATTAATAAAGATTAAAATAACTTAATTAGATATATATTCAAAATGCGCCCCGGTTCTCTACCAGTCCACCACAGACCCGTCTGACTCCAAATAGGTCTCTGGATTTCGCCAATCATGTCCAAGTTTATCCGCAAGAGCATCCTCATCAAGTTCGATTCCCAGCCCTGGTTTGGTTGGCAATGGCAGGTGCCCATCAGATACTTTGAAGGGCTCTTTCAAATAACCTTCACCCAGAGTAACTTGTTCCTGGCACAGGAAGTTGGGTATGCTAGCAGCCAACTGCAATCCCGCAGCTAATGAAATTGGACCCAGTGGATTATGTGGAGCTATTGCCGCATAATAGGCTTCAGCCATCCCGGCGATCAAACGTCCTTCAAAAATACCCCCTGCGTGGCACATATCCGGTTGTAGAATGCTGGCAGCTCCTTTTTCTAAAATCTCCCTAAACCCCCATTTGGTAAAGATTCGTTCGCCGGTGGCTATGGGTATATAGGTTTCTTTTGCCAATTGCGCCATGACATCTACATTTTGACAATTGACCGGTTCTTCAATAAAAAATGGCTGGTAGGGTTCTAAACGTTGTATGAGTAAAGCCGCATTTTGAGGAGAAATAGCTCCGTGGAAGTCAATACCGATGTCTCCGTCCTTACCCACTGCTTCGCGTAGGGCGGCAAATGCCTCTGTAGCCTCATCGATAAATTTAGGATTAGCTACCACACCGGATTGTCTGGCATTTTTAACCCCAGTCTTGAATGCTGTGTACCCTTCTGCTTTGGCTTCTTTGATCCTTTCCGGGGTACGGGCGTGGGCATATACTCTGATCCGGTCTCGAGTTGGCCCACCGAGTAGCTCATAAATTGGCACACCCAGTGCTTTTCCTTTAATATCCCACAATGCCTGTTCAATTCCGCTTAAAGCACTGGTCAACACAGGGCCTCCCCTATAAAATGTATGCCTGTAGATTGCCTGCCAATGATGCATGATCCTTCTTGGGTCTTTTCCTACCAGGTATGGAGCAATCTCCTGGACCGCGGCAGCGCAGGTGTCCGCTCTACCTTCTGTAATAGGCTCGCCTAATCCGGTAATTCCCTGATCCGTATGGATTCTTAAAAACAGAAACCGTGGTTTGACTTTAAAAGTCTCCAGTTTGGTGATTTTGATCTCACCTTCCC
>CAZAWQ010000333.1:0-3651 GCA_964488585.1 uncultured Roseivirgaceae bacterium | reverse complement strand
ATGGTACCAGGTGATGGGATGAAAGTCTCCGTTGGTGCCGCCTTCATAGGTGGACTCATCAAGAGTGACCAACACATTGAGGTTGGGATTGATATTTTTGTAGTTATAAAACTCGTCAATCTTTTGAAACGAGTCAGGAAGTGAATCAGAAGCGATGTGACCGTGATCGATAACATCACAGGTAGCCTCGCGAACATTGGGGTCGTTGGGGTGGCTATCAAAATAAGCCCCTACCAGTTTTCCATACCAGGGCCAGTGGTATTCTGTGTCAGCTGCAGCATGTATTCCAACGAATCCCCCTCCGGCCTGAATGTACCGTTCAAAATGGGATTGCTGTTGATAATTCAATATGTCTTCAGTGGTGTTTAGGAAAATGACTGCACTATATTGGGACAGATCCTCTTGATTAAACACATTGGCATTTTCACTGGTGTCAACCTGAAAACCCTCACGTAGACCCATCTCCATAATTGCTTGTTTACCAGCTGGTATAGAGGTGTGTACCCAACCTTCAGTTTTACTGAAGACTAATATCTTTTTTTCACGATCTTCCCCTTTTTGACACCCGAGAAAACCAAACCCCAGGATGATCAACATTAAAAAATTAAAGTGTTTCATATGTTTATTATAACTGTCTTATCTTAATATTTCTAAACCATACACGGTCCCCGTGGTCTTGAAGAGCGATGTGCCCGCTCTTCGATTTGCCAAACCCAGGCATATCTTTGAATTTGCTTTGTGCCACCATCTGGTCCCAATCGTTGGTATGCATCTCAAATATCACCAACTCATATCCGTTTAACCAGTGACTAACTTTTCCGTCTTTTGATACAATCCGCACTTTGTTCCACTCTCCTGGTCCATTGGCGGCCACAAACTTGCAGGCAATCATGTCGTATAGATCTGATGATCGATGAGTTTCGATCCTTCCGTCTACATGCCTTAAATTATCAAGAATTTGCATTTCAGGACCGGTATGCCAGGGACGATCATATTCATCACTTTCTACCACATTGTACATGATGCCACTATTGCCGCCTTCCTCAATTTTCCATTCAAGGGTGAATTCGAAGTCTTGATATTCTTTTTCGGTAACTATGTCTCCACCACCAACGATCTTGCGATCTACCTTTCTACTATTGTCCAGCATTAAACTTCCATCGCTTATTTTCCAGGCGGAACCAATTTGGTTGCTTTTAAAGTTACGCCAACTTCTGATAGTCTTTCCATCAAATAAAAGTTCCCAACCGTTGTCGATCTCTGCTTGTGAAAGTGTATTGGGCCTTTGTACAGGCGCCGGGTTTCGGAATCCAAAGTCATTGGATGGAATTTGGTTCATATTATACCAGGCTTCTGTGGTCCACAGTGATTGTTCTTTAACACTGCGGAAGGGCTGGTAGATCCTCACATGAATCACATGACTCTCTTTTATTCCCGGAAGTTCCAAAAATACCTTTTTACGGTCTTCGGAGAGTTGAATACTCTTTATTTCCAGGGTTTCCAGGTCCATTTTGGGTCCTCCATAGTTTTTGGTAGGTAAATAGTACCACTGCTGTATGCGATACTCTTCCCCATTATGCCCACTGTTGGGTTCAATGGGAGCAGTGAATTCCAGTTCAAGACCATCTGTTTTGGCCCGAACTGCCAACATTTCAAAAGTAACATTCTGGTTATAGTGGAGCCGTTGAAGGCCGTACCATTGTTGGCCGTCATCGCTCCAGTTACCGCTGGATCCAACCTCTCCTACATAAAGGGAGCCGTCAGGTCCCCAGACAAGACGGTTGACCCCAGCTTCCAGTCCCTGTGAAAAACGGAATACTGCACCCTGGTACTGACCATTAATTTTTTCAACAAATACCCTTTTTATCCCGCCATGTGTTACTTCACCATGGATCATTTGCCCTTGATAAGGCCCTGTATTTAGCGCCACTGGCATTGAGGGGGAGTTACCGATCTCATCCTGAGGCAGCCAAACTACCGGTAGTGTCTCCGTTAACCCTTTGGTTCCCGCGAAGTCCACCGTGCGTGATCCAAACCAGGCACCTTCCTGAAGATGCAGGATCTTACTGCTTGGGAGCCAATCCCCTTGATTGTCGGCTACAAACAGTTGGTTGTCGACGCCGGTGCCGATTCCGTTGGGAGTCCTTAGTCCATGCGCAATAAACTCCAGGGTTCCATCGTCTTTGGAAATTCTTATGGCTTTACCCCGGTCCTGAATCTGAGGTTGGGTGCTGGCCCCTCCGGGATTGATGGCAGTAGCCAGGGTGGCATAGAAATACCCGTCTTTGTATTCCAGTCCAAAGGCAAATTCGTGAAAGTTTGCTGATACCTTCCAATCATCGCAAATGGTCCGGTACTCATCTATTATTCCGTCTCCATCATGGTCAATTAGTTTGGTCAATTCCTGCTTTTGAAGCACATAGATCTCGTCATCCACAACCTTCAATCCTAAGGGTTCTGCTAATCCGGTGGCTATTCTGGTAACTTCAATAGCATCGGGGTCATCGCCCTGAACACCTTTCAGTAAATAGACCGGTCCCAGGCTGTCCCAGGTAGATACCGCCAGTGTTCCGTCAGACAAGAAATCCATGCCTCCAATGCGTCCCTTAAAATGATCCGGTCGCGCCTGTGCCAGGTCAAAACTGGGATGAACCGAGGTTAGCTTTGCCTGGTCACCGGGTATACTGCGTACCAGAAACTTACGAGGAACATGTGGAACTGCTTCCTTTATCTGACTTCCTTGGTGACTTAATAGTTCCCCTGGGACTATTTCATAATCTTGGGCTCCATGAAAGGCCCATTGCAAGGAAACCACACCACCGGCCGCACCGTTGAAGTAAACCACTCTAATATCATTTTTACCGGCCTTAAGTATAATTTCTCCATCCCTGGCTTGGGTTCCATGAAATCCGCCATTGTCAATTATCAGCTGATGATTGATATACAGGAAAGAACCATCATCACTGACCAGTCTGAAGTCTACATTTATGTCATCCTCAATGGTCAGGGTTCCGGTGAACTCTACTATTATATCGGTATTTATGGTGCCAAAATCCGTCCGGTCTACTACGTGTATACCCGAACTTACCCCGGATAGGATGGGTTTTCCAGAGCTGATTATTTCATTTGGGTTAATACTGTGGTTTTCATAAAGATAGATACTGGTAGCTAATCCGTTAATATCACTAGTTATGGACTTTTGGTGATCGTCAGATAGTTTAATTGGCAAGCTGGGTTTCCCAAGAAGTAAGTCTGCATCTCCGGAGGTTTCAATTTCATTATCCAATGATAAGATATAGCTTACCATATGCTCTGCATCTGATTCCATAAGATCAGGATGGGCGGTCATGGGGACCTCTCCCCACCTGCCACTACCTCCAGCTATTATTTTGGTTGCTAGTAAGCGTACGGTTCCATCAGTAGAAGGATATTTTTCTGCCACTTCCAGGTAACTAGGTCCAACTGTACGTACCGTTTCGTTGTGGCAGGTTTTGCAGTCGCTATTTTCAATTAGCTCTGCACCATGGGCAAGAGCATCTTTGTTTTCAGATTCAGGTTCGTCTGTTTCTTTATGGTACGGATGTATAGCAAAGTAGGCCTCCAGTTTGGTTGTCCCGTTACCCAATGCAAGTACACCGGTTATTTGAAAAG
>CAZAWQ010000332.1:0-2745 GCA_964488585.1 uncultured Roseivirgaceae bacterium | reverse complement strand
GGCAAGCAGATCGGTTTGATCTGTTTAATGATGATGAGTTTTTCTTTGGTGATGGCTCAGGAACGGCAAGTATCCGGAACAATTCTGGATAACGAAACCGGAGATGGCATACCCGGAGTGAATATTCTCATTAAAGGTACCACACAGGGTACTGTGACGGATGTTAACGGACAGTACCAATTACTAGCTAATCCTGGCGACGTATTGGCATTTTCTTCTGTCGGATTTGTTACCCAGGAAATTATTGTGGGAAATCAAAATCTGGCTGGTAACCAAAATACCATCAATATAAACCTGACTCCTGACATTCAGGCGCTGGCAGAGGTGGTTATTACCGGTTATTCAGTGGACAGTAGAAGAGAAACTACTGGATCCGTTGCGGTGGTAGATCCCGCTGATTTGACTGCGGTCCCCAGTGGAAACGTAGAACAGCAATTACAGGGCCGGGTAGCCGGTGTAACAGTAATTACCAATGGCCAGCCAGGTACCACCAGCCAGGTACGTATCCGCGGATACGGTGCCTTAAGTGGAAACCAACCTCTTTATATTGTGGATGGTGTTCCTGTTGGATCAACAGATTTCTTATCGCCTGATGACATCGAAACCACTACTGTTTTGAAGGATGCAACCGCGGCTGCTATATATGGTGCTCGAGCCGCCGGAGGTGTAATTGTTTATACCACCCGACAGGGCAAAAAAGGTTCTGGAGGCATGAAAGTTACCTACAACGGCATGATTGGGCTTACTACCCCAGGGCCCTCTGATGCAAAACTGAATCCCCAGGGCCAGGCGGATTGGACCTGGAACGCCATTCGCAATGCCGCCGAACAAATTGGTGTTACTCCGGATTTCAACCACCCACAATATGGTACCGGTGCAACCCCGGTAATTCCGGATTGGTTGCTAAATGGAGGATCTGCCGGTATCGTAGGATCCATTGACGAGGCTGCGGCGGCTGAAAATTATAATGTTGACCCTAGCGCAGGTTCTATATATAACGTGTTTCGTGCCGACAAGCAAGGAGTGGACTGGTATGATGCCATTACTCGAGATGCTATTATACATCGTCACAACATCGGCCTTTACGGTGGAGGCGAGGGCAATCGTTTTTACGTAGGCTTAAGCATGCAGGATCAGGAAGGTGTGATTATCGGACAAAAGTATGAAAGATATACCATGCGTGTAAACACCGAGTTTGATATAGTTCCAAACAAACTGCGTATAGGTGAAAACATACAAGGCACCTATCGAGCAGTTCGTCAGCTATTAGGAGGTGGAGGCGGATCCGGTTCATCTGATGATGAGAACCTGATCCTTACCGCATCCAGGATGTCTCCTATCATTCCTATTCGTAATGAGTTTGGTGGCTATGCCGGTACTGCGGCACCTGGTTTCAACAATGCCCGAAATCCCATAGCTACCATAGAGGGTAACGAAAATGATCGAAATTTCGAAGTACAAATTTTCGGTAATGTATACCTTGAGTATGAACCTATAGAAAATTTAGTGCTGCGTACTAGTTTTGGAGGCAGTTATTCAAATTTCAACCAATGGGGCTACACCCGAAGACAGTACGAGAATTCTGAGAACAATGCAGCGTTCAGCTATAATCAATTCCAACATTATTCTACCAACTGGGTTTGGACCAATACCGTGAATTATAGTTTCGATGTTGGAGCTAATCACACTTTTGGAGTTTTGGCCGGGCAGGAAGCTTTGAATCAGGGAACTTTTCGTAACATGAGTGGTTCAGGTATCAATCCATTTGCCGAAACTACCGACTTTGTCAATTTGAGCACCGTTGAAAACAGGGTAGTAAATGGCGCACATGGTAGTGGTATCAACTTTTCATCCTACTTCGGAAGGTTGACCTACGATTATAAGGATAAGTTTTTATTCACTGGTGTGGTCCGAAATGATGGATCTTCCCGATTTGCTGAGTCTACTCGACGCGGTACTTTTCCATCATTCTCCGTAGGGTGGAGACTTACAGAAGAAGGATTCCTCAGTGGATCCAACTGGATTGACGATTTGAAGATACGTGGAGGGTATGGTATAATAGGTAATTCCAATAATGTGGATCCTAACAACCAATTTAGTTTGTTTGCGACCTCACTAAACCAGTCAACTTATGATATTGGTGGTTCCAATGCAAGTGCAGCTACGGGGTTCTACAGGAGCCGTATTGGCAATCCCCTTGCACAATGGGAAAAAGCTATTACCACTAATATTGGTATTGATGCTTTATTGTGGGACGGTAAAGTTGACATGGTACTGGATATCTGGCAAAAAGACACCGAACAACTTTTATTCGAATTACCTGTTACCGTTCAAACAGGACCCGCAGCAGCAGCTCCTTCAGTTAATGTGGGTGAAATGCGTAACACGGGAGTGGATTTGAAGGTTAAAGTCTATGGTAACATGGGCAGTGAATTTGGTTATGAACTGACCGTAACTGCAAGTTGGTTGAACAACGAAATTACCAGTTTTGCTGAGGGAATTGATAACCTTCCACAATTTAGTTCAACTTATCGAGGTATCACCCCGGTACTGAATCAAGTGGGTCAGCCTTTGAGTACTTTTTACGGTTTCAAAACTGCTGGTTTATTTGCCAATCAGGGAGAAGTTGACGCTCACGCCACTCAAGAGGGAGCTGCTCCAGGACGTTTCCGCTTCGTGGACATAGATGGTAATGGAGTAATCGATCTCAATGATAGAACCAGTATTGGTAATCCCATTCCAGAT
>CAZAWQ010000331.1:0-3264 GCA_964488585.1 uncultured Roseivirgaceae bacterium | reverse complement strand
AGTATGCGCTGTAGTTTCTTTAGCTTGCTCGCTAAATGTTCCGTCGCCGTTGTTAAAGTAGAGATAATCCGGGGTGGCAAAATCATTGGACACATAGATATCTTCCCAACCATCCTGATTGAAGTCATCCACGACTACACCAAGAGATAGTCCAAAGTTTAGTAATCCCGCATCATTCGTTACGTCCTTAAATGTTCCGTCTCCCTGATTCTGATAAAAATGGTCAGAGTTACCCGGCTCTTTCTTTTCCATCTTGAACCGGTAACTGGCATTTATGGTCTTGAAACTGGTGTATGGATAGTTGGCCACATACAGATCCAGGTCTCCATCCTTATCGTAGTCAAAAAAAGTGGCCTGGGTACTATGCCCCTGGTCGGCAATTCCCGCTGGTTCAGCGCTTTCGATAAAGGTTGGTATACCGGATTCATTGAGGCCTTGATTTAGGAATAGCAGGTTTTTGGTAGTGGTCCATTTTCCGGATACACAGACATAAATATCCATCCAACCATCATGATTTACATCCGCCATGGTGACACCGGTGACCCATCGATCATCTCCTCCTACACCTGCTGGATCGGTAATGTCCTTAAAGGTCAGGCCTCCCTGATTAAGGTATAGCTTATTTTCAACCTGGTTGCCAGTAAAATAAAGGTCCGGTAAACCATCATTATTTACATCACCCACGGCAACTCCTCCCCCCATGTAGATATAGGGGTAGGTGAAGTAGTTTACCACAGAATCTTCAATAAGGTTGTTGGTAAATTCTATACCACTTCTTTCTGGTGAAAGCGAGGTGAAGATTTGTGCTAATTCCTGATTACTTTTATCAAATTGGATTTCTCCTTTCCGACAGGATACAACACTAAAAAAAAGTAATAATAATAAAAGATCATGTCTATAATTCATATCTAACTTCTGACCTAATCGACCACTGCGCCAATCTCCTTTTTTCTAACCTTAAATTTAACAACATCGCACAAAGAAAATAGGTTTATCCTTCGTTTTGTAACCCTGTAAAAAACAAAAACCCTGACGGCAACCGTCAGGGTTTTTAGCATTTTAATTAAGAGATGCTAGTACCCAGGATTTTGAGTTAACACATCACTCCCCTGAAGATCAATTTCATTCTGAGGAATAGGCAAATACTCGTTTTTACCAGCGGTAAAAACAGCTCCTACCAATTCCGGAATAAATTGAGTCTCATATGCTAGGTATGCATTAAGCACATCAGCAGCAATGCCCCATCGAACCAGGTCATACAGTCGATGACCTTCCATTCCCAACTCAAGCTTACGTTCCGTACGTAGGGCTTCCATAGGATCAGCAGGAATGCTGGTATATTCACTAACAGCGTAATTTGCAGGTGAACCGGGGACGAATGAAGTTGCTGCCCTCGCTCTAACCTGATTGATCAAATCCATTCCGGCCTGAACATTACTTAACATAATTTCAGCTTCAGCAGCCATTAATATCAGATCCGCATACCGGATGATATTATAGTTTACTGCGGGATAGCCCGGAGTCCATGATGACACATCATTTTCAACTCCCACTCCACCGGCGTAATAGCTAAACTTTATAGGCGAGTAAGGACCACCATTTGGTTGATTTCGAATCCAGTCAAATCCAGGATGAGGACCCCAATCCAAATAGGGAATATCCCTGCGACCGATTGTATGGTCTAAACGAGGATCTACAGGCTTAGGATCAACAGTAAAAGGATCAGCACTTTGCAAACCAAGGTCCGAGACTACTACATTTGCAGCGTTATTCCATGTACCTTCAGGCAATGGCAATCCTCCCTCCGTTCTATAGCTATTGACCAATTCCTGACTTGGCTGATCAAATCCACAGCAGCCTCCAGGTCTGGGCGGACCAGTTGACCCGTGAGGAAAGTTTAGTACCATTCCCGGATTGGCATTGTCTGTGTTTCCGGTACCAGCCGCAGCCTGAGCGGCGAAAACTGACTCACTGCTGTTATCCATAGGTGATCTAAAAGCATCGGCATAATATGGTAGCAGTGCATAATTATCGCCACTTGCGGTTACGCCCTGCCCATTGATGATCAGATCAAATTGCGCTTTCGCAGCTGCCCAGTCCGACTGGTACAAATGTGTCTTACCCAGATAAGCCCTGGCAGCGCTAATATTGGCACGACCCGCATCTTTCGCAGTCTCAGATAAATTTGCAATTGCGAACTCAAAATCCGCCTCAATAAATGGCCACAGATCCTGATTATTGGGAACAGGTGTTATTTCATCCCAGGTTTCATCTACATATGGTGTATTATTGAACTTCTTCTTCAATCCGAAATAAAAGTGTCCTCTCAAGAAACGAGCCTCGGCAGTGATTCGGGTCAAATCCTCAACTGATACTATTCCGGCCTCTTGAGCTAAAACAACAAGCTGCAATACACCATTGGCCCTGGCAACTCCCTCATACAGTAGTCTGTAAGTGTCATTTACGGGTCCGTTGTTGGTTTGTACAGAATAATGCTGTATCTCATTCAATGCTGAGAAATCACCTGGATCTGTTCCTTTATTAGCATCACCTCCCAGAACCGTTCCCCAAAACCAATTGTCAGGGCCCCCTATGGCATTACCATTGCGACCCAAAAGCTGAGCATATGCCCCTATCAAGGTCCCCTCCAAACCGGACAAGGTGGTCAACTCTGACTGGCTCAATGATCCAGCAGGGGCCACCTCCAAAAACTCATCAGTACAAGAGACGGTAGACATCATTACTACCGCAAACGTCATGATTGTTATTTTATATATTTTATAATTTTTCATCATTTCTATTTTTTATCAAATTCACGGATCAATTTAAAAGGCTACGTTAACACCCAAGGTATATTGACGAGTAACTGGAATATTACCAACATCAACTCCGAAGTTAGTATCCGCATTACCTCCAACACCAGCATCCAGTCCCTCATAACCTGTTATTGTAAACAAGTTATTGGCCGTAACAAAAATCCTAAATCGGGTTAAGCCCCAACGGTCCAAAGTTGGCGTTGGAATGTTATAACCAAGGGTTATATTTTGTAACCTAAAATACGATCCATCCTCTACGTAGAAATCATTAGACTGGGTCATGGTACTGAAATTTGAAACATTCTCATAAATTGGAATTTTGGCACCTAAATTGTCCGGAGTCCAGGAATTTAACACTCGTTCGCTGATGGCTGCTCCCGGGAATAATGGATAGAAATCTGTAAAGAGTTTTGACACATTATAAATCTCATTACCCAGTACTACATAG
>CAZAWQ010000330.1:0-3606 GCA_964488585.1 uncultured Roseivirgaceae bacterium | reverse complement strand
CGTATCTGTGGTTTTGATCCTGATGGAAAAAAATCCATTCTCATTGGAGATGGCGCCAATCTCCTTGTCGGGAACGTAGATAAAAACTGAGGCAATGGGTGTAAGGCTATCGGCGTCAATAACTTTTCCGGAAACATCAATCCAGGAGGCAGTTTGACCGAGGGTTTGTGACCAGGAAACTACTAATATCAGTACACAAGTAATTCTTAGCAACTGGAAAGATACTTATTTGGTACAATTGCGTCAATACAGGAATGTTTGAAATAAAATAAACTGAACGGTACATCAAAGAGTTCCTGCCAAGATACAAACATAGCTAATATGAAAACAGATCTTCGATAAGATCTGCCAAAAAATGTTAATCAATGGCATAGTTGGGTTAGTGGCAGCGTTCAACAAGTTACATTTATCCAAGGTATTTGGCAGCACATGCCGCCCCCACGATACCCGCTTGGTTTCGTAATTTGGCAGGTACCAGCTGGGCCCTACATTTTAAATATGGAAAAAATTCCTGGTAGTATTTGCTAACACCTCCACCAAGAATGATCAGGTCAGGATAGAGAATCGATTCAATATAATTTAGATATTCGTTTAATCGTTGCCCCCATTTTTCCCAACTAAGATTATATTTCTCCCGGGCGGAGTTTGCGGCATATTTTTCAGCAATATCTCCATGCATTTGTACATGGCCCAGTTCAGTGTTGGGTACTTGACGCCCGTCTACGAACAAGGACGAACCTATTCCGGTACCTAATGCCAGGATTAAAACCACTCCTTTTACATTTTTACCGGCCCCAAAATTTATTTCAGCCCACCCAGCAGCATCCACATCATTTGAAACATGAGTAAGACATCCAGTCTTGGACGATATCATTTCAGCCACGTTCACTCCTATCCAGGACTCATCTATATTTGCGGCAGTAAGTGCCACCTCATTCTTAACCACTGCTGGAAAACCACAACCGGTAATTCCATCCCAGGAAAAAAAGTTTACAACATCAGCCACAGTGGTGGTTACTGCATTGGGTGTAGCGGGTTGAGGAGTGGGAATACGATACCGCTCAGTCAGCATCTCACCTGTTTCCACATTAACTATGGCGCCCTTAATTCCTGAACCGCCAATATCAATACCTAAAATTTCCATTTTATTGTTTTATGTTATGGCATTAAAACTATAAAATAACCATTGAAGTTTGAATAAAGAAACTCCATTTTTCAGCCATTTTTTTATAGATTTAAGGTTTAATCACACCATTATACAATGATTTTCAGGCTTTCATTACTTTTTTTAGGAGCTTGTTTGTTCACTCAACTAAAAGCTCAGGACAAGCAGTATATAGTTAAATTAAATAGAGATACGATTAGAGGTAAATTGCGAATAAACCCTGTCAGCGATAATAGTAACCACATGTTTTTCAAGGGAGATGACGGGTCAAAAGGGGATATTCGCCCCCTGAGAGTCACATACGTGTACTACGATGAAGAGTATCAATTTCGTTCGGTTCCTTTCTTTGAAAACCAACGGCACTTCATGCGAATCATTAAAGAAGAGAAGAATATTAGCTACTACAACTATATACATAAGAGAGATAATTCATTATTAACTACCAAAGTAGTAGTTAAACCAAATGGAGAGTTTATTGAATTCAGTGCTATGAACTTCAGGAAAAAAGTGACGGAATTCCTTAAAGATTGCCCGGAGATTGTAGCCAGACTCGAGGCCAAGAAATATCGTTATAAAGAACATGAACAACTCTTTGCCGACTACAATGACTGCGGTCAAAAACTAATAGTTAGTAATTCCACCCCTGCCAGTACCGCCACAAATGCTGCCTTAGCAACAACGATCTCCACCCAAACCGAAAGCGTCTCCATTGACGACAGCCAACAAGAAAAGCTCTCCTCTGTTGAGGAATTTCGCAAATATGTAACAACATTACAGGACTTTGAATATTCCAGTGACGTGCTGGAATGGTTGTCAGATATTGAAACCCGGATTCGCCAAAACCGTGAAATTCCAAACTACTTATGGAGTTCTTTAAATGAAATGTCAGAAGAACATACTGAACTCCAAAGAAAAGCGGAAGACCTTAAAAAAGATCTTGGAAACTAGTCAATAAACTGCGGTGACTTTATATTTAATCCAAGTCGATTGTTAATTGCCCTGATAAAATAATCACAGGTAGTTGGGGTATTGGCTTCGTTGTCCTGGTGTGCGAAAAAATACACCGTTTCCAGACCATGATCGACCCAGGAGCCGATGCGATCAACCCATTGATCAATCCTCTGGAAATCAGATGGGTGCAGATCATAACCATTGAAGCGAATAAAAACCTGATTGTTGGTCAATCTTTGATGCACACAGTCCCGCCTTCCCGCTGTATCGGTTATGACCATGCTCTTATTGTAATCGGCCATCATTCCAAACACCTCGTCGGCTACGGTCTCGTCGGTAAACCAACCTGTATGTCTTAATTCCACGGCAATGGACACATCGGTTGGAAGAAGTTTCATGAAGCTTTCCAAATCAACGAATTTTTTCGGAGTGAAATTATCTGGTAACTGAAGAAATGAGGTGCCCAAATTCTTTCCAAAACTGTTCATGATGTATAAGAAAGCTTCCGTTACCTCTTCAGCCCCTTTTAATCTCTTATAATGACTTATGGACTGAAAAAACTTTGGACAAAATTTGAACCCCTCTACAGCCCGTGTGGCCCAACTTTCGACTATCACCTTACGTGTTCCATAGAAAGTTGAATTAAGTTCAATGGCATTAAAGTGCTTAACATAATGGTCAAGAAACTCCTTATCTTTGGTCCCTTTGGGGTAGATCTTACCAACCCACTCTTTTCGACCCCACTTGGCACAACCCGCATAAATTTTCGGTTCAGTTCTTTCCAGCGTATTTAAAAGTTGAGTGGTATCCGGGTGATCATCAGGAAGCTGGAGATCAACTTCCTCCAAAACACTAGTGTCTAGTTTTCCAAATCTCATTCGCTCCCCAAATTATGGATTGCACGGTTATTATAAAAATGATACAGCAGTCCAATCTGTTTTATCCTTATATTTTTTTAGGGTTATTCCGGATCCTCTAACATTGCTTCTTGTAATGTGCCCCAAATCCTAAATAACATGATCCCGCCAATAACTACTCCCAGGGTTAAACCGGCGGCCCAGTTATATTCACCATAGATCCAATACCCGGTAGCAAACAAGGCACCAAATACCGTAAAACAACCGACAACGGTAGCCAGTATTTCCAATGGCACCCTCCAGGCGGTCAAATCCTCAGTAGGATTATCTGTATTGGGGGGCATTTGACTAACCACTCGTTTCCAGCCAGGTCCACCTGGTTTAATCAATCGGCAAAAACTCATCAAGGTTTTGGTATCAGTCTGAGGTGTAAAGTAAGTGGCAACAATCCAAAATGCGGTGGTTACCAGCGAGCCCAAAACGGTCTTTTCCCAAGCCATGAGTGGCAGAAAATCCATGTGGTCATGGATGAATGTTAAATATAGGGCTATCACCAAGGATGAAATCATAGCAATTATTTCAGTATATGCATTGATGCGCCACCAGAACCAACGAAGAATATAGATCAAGCCG
>CAZAWQ010000329.1:0-34193 GCA_964488585.1 uncultured Roseivirgaceae bacterium | reverse complement strand
GGTAATGGACATGATCAGTTTTCTTCCCAGGCTGCTTTTTAAAGCTTCAGTTAACCAACTCATATGGATTGTTTAGGTACAAGCGAAGTGGCCCAATTTACGCACGGTTAACTAAATTGCAAAAGTATGCGTCCTATTTTATGGTCATCAAATTAAAGTCGATCTCTTGTTCATGTCACTTCGGTGTTTACAAGGTTAGATCCATGGACCGGTTCTCAAACAATTCAATGTGCCAACAAACGATTTTCCTGGATTCTTCGTCTTCTAAGGTAAAGCAACTGGCTATAAGCAATCTTCAGATTGGGTTATATTTTTGCAATTTTTTCCCCGAAAGAGTATGTACAGTGAAAATAGCAGATAATTCAGTATTTTTAGTTCCTTCAAATTTTGAAATTTGTGAATAACAGGTATTCTAGAGAACTATTTTGGGTAATATGCCATTATCATAAAATTCTAAGCGCTTAATGAAGATTATTTCAAAAGTTCTTCTTTTGTTGCCTTTGGCAATCATGACTACCTGGGAGTATGCTCAGGCCACCCATATCCGGGCTGCTGAGATCACCTCAAGACGGGTGTCAAATGTATCCCTGACTTACCAATTCACTTTGACAGGTTTTACAGATACTGGATCACCAGTAAGATTTGGAGATGGCATTATTAATTTTGGAGACGGCAGGGAAGTTCAAATAGACCTTGAGGCGGACTCTTTTGTTGAGGGGATATTCCTTGGCAAGAGCAACGAGATTGAGCATTATATTGTCAAAATTACCCATACCTATAATTCACCGGGAGTTTACGTGATTAGCTATCGTGAGCCGAACCGCAATGATGAAATTGTCAATATCAACAGAGGCAACTCTGTGCAGACTCCTTTTTATATTGAATCAGAAATACTTATCGACCCCTTTATTGGTCTAAATAGTTCTCCGATTTTACTGGTGCCGCCAATCGACCGGGCTGGAGTGGGGGTCAAATTTATTCACAACCCCGGTGCTTTTGATGCAGATGGAGACAGTCTGTCCTATAGTTTTGTAATACCTCTTCAAGACAAGGGTCAGGTTGTACCTAATTATGAAGACCTGAATGACCCTTTTTTCTACACAGATCCTTTTGACTGGAGCCTTGGAAATGAAGGTATGACCGGGCCGGCAGAATTGTTTCTGGATCCTGTAACCGGCGACTTGGTGTGGGATGCACCGGGAAACCTGTTGCAAAATTCTCAGGGTGATTTCTCGGAATATAATGTGGCCTTTTATGTTGTAGAATGGCGCAAGGTCAATGGTGAGTATAGAAGGATTGGGTTTGTGACCCGCGATATGCAAATTATAGTTGAGGGCACCGATAATGAGAGGCCTGAGGTGGTAATACCGGCTGACACCTGTATAGAAGCGGGTACAACTTTAGTGGAACTCATTCAGGGTAATGACCCGGACAATGATTTTGTGCTAATGGAGAGTTTTGGGGGCGTTTATCAAGACGTTTCTTTGGAGTTTGCCACCTACAGTGCCCCGCCGGGAGTTTTTCCACCAATATTCCAGCCTCAACCGGGTTTGCTGGAATTTAAATGGGAAACTAATTGCAACCATGTACGGGAAAGGCCATATCAAATTCAGTTTAAAGTTACCGATAGCTCCACGGTGAATGATTTTCATCTGACCTTGGTGGATATAAAAACATGGAATGTTACAGTAGTGGCCCCCGCCCCGGTTTTGACTAACATCGATGTAGGGTCCAGCACATCAGTTAGATTAACCTGGAATGATTACCAGAGCCAATGTACTAATAACCAGGATGTAGAGATCCAGGTCTGGCGGAGGATTGGAAGTTTTGATTTTACTCCGGAAGGGTGTATGATAGGGATTCCGGAAGGATCTGGCTATGAGTTAGTAGGCACCACTGGAGTGGGAGAAACTACTTTTCTGGATGACAATGACGGTAGTGGCTTGAATCCCGGATCCACTTATTGCTACCGATTGGTTGCGGTGTTTCCTGCTCCTGGAGGAGGAATTAGCTATGCGTCCAATGAGATCTGTACTACCATTGAATTGAGTGGTTCAGTGCTGACCAACGTTGATATTACAGAAACAAGTAATACTGATGGTGAGATATTCGTACGATGGATTCAACCGATCAATGTGGATCAGGGTATATTTCCTCCTCCTTATACTTATGACCTGTCCAGGGCCCTGGGTTTTTCCGGAGATGCTGGCAGGGTAGTACTTGGGACCGGGTTTACCGATACTACTTTTATTGATACCGGACTCAATACTATGGACCAGGTATATAATTACCGGGTAAAACTGTTCGATAGCAACGGTGTGCTGGTAGATAGTTCTTCCAGTGCCTCGTCCGTCCGGCTGGATGCAGTGTCTTTAAATCAGTCCATTCAACTGACATGGGAGGCGCAGGTGCCTTGGTCAATAAGTACCCAGAGCTTTCCTACTCATAACATTTATCGAAACAACGTACTGGATGCGTTTCCGGATTCACTGGTATTGATCACTTCGGTAAATGTGACCACTAGTGGACAGATGTTTCTGGATGATGGAAGTATAGTAGGACCGCCATTGTCTCAAGATCTGGAATATTGTTACTATGTGGAGACTTTTGGCAGTTATGATAATCCACTTATAACAGAACCACTAATTAATAAGAGTCAGATAATTTGTGCTCAACCCGGTGATGAAATTCCGCCATGTACACCGATACTTTCATTGGAGGTAAGGGACTGCGAACAGTTTCTATCGGACAAATCATGTTCATTTGACGATTTTAGCAACACAATTAGCTGGAGTAGGGATCCCGATGCATCTTGTGATGATGACATCAGGAGCTTCAATATATATTTCTCTGATTCCGGGATGGAAGGGTCTTTTAGCCTTGTTGACAATGTACCTGATACTTTCTTTATCCATGAGAATCTACGCTCGTTTGCCGGATGCTACCAGGTTTCAGCGCTTGATCGATCGGGCAATGAAAGTGGGTTGACCGAGGTGTTGTGTATTGACAATTGCCCTAATTATTATTTGCCCAATGTATTCACACCTGGCAATGGGGATAATATTAATGATGTTTTTGAGGCGTATTTCGATTATACGGGTATTTCCGATCCTGATTTCGATCCTGATTTGTGCCCCCGATTTGTAGAAGCCATTAATATTCAGATTGTAAATCGATGGGGCAAAGAGGTCTTCAGCTTCAGCTCCAACGATCCGGAGAATGAAGGAATTACTTTGTTCAGTTGGGACGGCAATGATAAGAATGGAAATCCATTGCCGGGTGGCATATACTTTTACGTAGCTGACATTACTTACAATGTGCTTGACCCGAGTATGGCAAATACTCAGGTGAAAGGCTGGGTGCATTTGCTGCGTCAACAGACAGAGTAGACGGGTATGGGTCCTGTGGTGCTTTTTGATGGTGTTTGCAATCTGTGTAACCGGTCTGTTGATTTCATCATAAAACGAGACACCGGAAAAAATTTTCTATTTGCTTCATTACAGTCTGAAGTTGCCGGAGAGCTGCTGAAAAATGAAGGCGTGAATTTGCAAAACATGTCTACCATTATTCTCATAAAAAACCGCAAGATCTATTATCGAAGTGATGCTATTCTGGAAATAGTACGAAAACTTACAGCACCCTGGCCTTTATTATATGCATTCAAAGTAGTGCCAGGGTTCATTCGTGATGGTTTGTACAACCTGATATCAAAGCACAGATATAACTGGTTTGGTAAGCGGGACACCTGCCGGGTTCCCAGTAAGGAAGAGCGGTCTCGATTTTTAGAGGAAGAAAACGGGATTTCTCTGAATTTCCGTTAGATTCGCGCCAAACAATTGATCAATCCTATGAAAGCCTATATATTTCCAGGACAGGGCTCCCAATTCCCAGGAATGGGAGAGGATCTTTCTACCAACGAACAAGCACATGCTCTTTTTCAAGAAGCTAATAAATTACTGGGGTTTTCCCTTACTGATATTATGTTCCATGGTTCCAAGGAAGAATTGACGAAAACTAATGTGACTCAGCCAGCGATTTTTTTACATTCAACAGCTTTGGCACTTACCAACCCCAATTTCAAACCAGATATGGTTGCTGGACATAGTTTGGGAGAGTTTTCTGCTCTAGTGGCAAATGGCACATTGGAGTTTGTGGACGGCCTTTCTCTAGTAGCTCAGAGGGCATCGGCCATGCAGAAAGCTTGCGAGACACAACCTGGGACCATGGCGGCAATATTGGGACTGGAAGAATCAATCGTAGAGGAGATTTGTCTTTCAATCGACGACATTGTGGTGCCTGCAAACTATAACTGTCCAGGGCAATTAGTCATCTCAGGCTCAATTACAGGGGTTGAAACTGCCTGCCAAAAATTATCTGAGGCTGGAGCTAGAAGGGCAATGATACTACAAGTAGGAGGTGCCTTTCATTCACAATTGATGGAACCTGCCAGAGAAGAACTGGAACGGGCCATCAATGAAGTAGACTTTAAAGCCTCCAGCTGTCCAATAATTCAAAACGTGGATGCCAGAGCACATAATGATGTAGACGAGATTAAGGAAAACCTAATTGCTCAGTTGACTGCACCAGTCCGATGGAAACATAGTATTCAGGAGATGATCAGACTGGGTGGCACGGATTTCATTGAAACTGGACCAGGTAAGGTACTGCAAGGTCTGGTAAGGAAAATCAATCCGGAGGCAGGCGTGGGGGCCATTGTCAGTGAGTGAAGGACTGAATGTTTCCCTTCGGGACTGCTCAAATGTTCTACTGCTCAATTGCTCAAATGCTCAATTGCTCTGCTGCTCCCACCGGGTCACCGATAATGGATCTGTGCATTTATCAAGTAAGTGTTGATTGGTCAGTCCCAATACTGGGTGTACAAAATCAGGGGCGATTTCTGACAATGGTGTCAAAACAAACTTCCTTTCACTGATTCTTGGATGTGGTATGCTCAAAGATGGATGCTCGAAAACCAACTTACCATAGTAAAGAAGATCGATATCGATGGTTCTGTTTTGGTAGTCTTTTTGCCGACTTCGGCCTAATACAATCTCTATGTTCAAGACTTTATCCAGAACCTTCAGGGGATCAATGGAACTAACTATTACAATCACTTGATTTAAAAATTCAGGGGCATTCGACATCCCCCAGGGTTCGGTATGATACTGTGACGACGCTTGCTGAATGTGTCCAAGCTGTTGAGTTATTAGCTTTCTGGCGTCAGCTAAATGAGTGACTTTGTCCCCTAGGTTTGATCCCAGTAGTAGATATATCCCTGTCATCCAATAAAAAGGCCAAAAATATAAATTCCCTTTAACTTCTAAGACCAATCTAGTAACATTATAAGTTTTTAAAATAGATCCATTGTAAATGTTTTTAAAGAATGTATTTGCTACTCTGGTGGCATTGGTCATATTTTCCCTGGCGGTAATAATGTTTTTCATAGTTGGGCTTGGGGTGCTCTCATCAGTTGGTGATAAGCCGGTCGACATTGCAGACAACACCATACTACATCTTAAAATTGACCGACCAATTCTTGAGCGGAGCGTAGAAAATCCTTGGGATAATGTGATTGCATTTAGTGGCCGAAATTCCGGTATTGGATTGAAGGAACTAAAACAAGCAATCAAACGTGCGGCTCAGGACGACCGAATTCAAGGAATATTTCTAGAACCAAAATACTTATACTCAGGATTAGGCAAGTTGTATGAACTTCGACAGGAATTAGAAGCCTTCCAGGAGACGGGAAAGTTTGTAATTGCCTATGGAGAGTACTATACAGAGTCAGAGTACTATTTGGCGTCTGTGGCAGATGAGGTGTACTTGCCAGAAGAAGGTATGCTAGAGTTTAATGGATTTAGAGCAGAGTATAATTTCCTCAAAGGGACCATGGACAAATTGGGTATTGAAACTCAGGTCTTTAGAGTAGGGTCCTATAAAAGTTCTGTAGAGCAATTCACACGTACGGAGATGAGTAAAGAATCTCGGGAACAAACAGTTTCTTTGTTGAAGTCATTTTACACTACTTATCTTGAGGATATTTCCAGGAGTAGGGACCTGGAAAAGAGTAAATTGAGACTGGTAGCAGATAGCATGCTGGCTACTAGTGCCAAGAACGCATTAAAATACCGTTTAATAACCGATACAAAATATTTTGATCAGGTAATTGCAGAGTTAAAATTCCGTACTGATATTGATTCGACGGATGACCTTAAGTCTGTCCGGCTTGACCCTTACTTAACATCAACCTCAAGTTTAAATCAAGGTTCGGGAAAAATTGCCGTGGTCTTTGCCGATGGAGAGATTTTAAACGGGAAAGGAAACAGGGAAAGTATCGGTTCAGAATCATTTTCCAAACAGCTCCGAAAACTCCGAGAGGATGATCGCATTAAGGCTGTGGTGCTGAGAATCAATTCTCCTGGCGGCAGTAGTTTGGCCTCCGATGTAATTTGGAGAGAAGTAATGAAGACCAGTGAGGTAAAGCCGATTATTGCTTCAATGTCCGATCTGGCAGCATCAGGGGGGTATTATATAGCCATGGCATGTGATTCAATAGTGGCGCAGCCGCTAACCATCACGGGTTCTATAGGAATTTATTCGATGCATTTTAACGCCCGGGAAATGTTGGAAGACAAATTGGGTATTACCACAGATGTTGTGAAGACAGGGCCATTATCTGATGTATTTACCATTTCAAGGCCTTTTACCGAATACGAAAAGAATATGTTTCAAAAAAATGTAGATGAAGGCTATAAGACTTTCATCACCAAAGCGGCAAGCGGTCGTGGGATGGAGGTAGACGAAATTGATGCGGCTGCTCGAGGACGCATATGGTCCGGAGTTCAGGCCCAGAACAATGGATTGGTGGACGTTATTGGTGGATTAGACGATGCTATAGCCCTTGCCGCAAGAGCAGCAGGATTGGAAGATGACCAGTATCGACTCCGCTACTATCCTAGGCAAAAAACCATTTGGGAAGAACTCTTGAGTGATTTTGGCGGTGCATTCGAAGAAAGCAGGATGAAATCCAAGCTTGGTAAATTCTACCCATTAATAAAGAAAATCAATAGTTTACAGAATTACCAGGGTCTGCAGACACGGCTTCCTTTCGATATTACCATTCAATAGAAAAATAAATTTCAAAAATAAAGCGCCTTGATCCAAGGGGTATTATTTTAGTAGCAAATTTGATCATATTGCCCACTAAAATATTGTTATGGCTGCAGACATCCGAAATGATTGGACCCGGGAGGAAATAAGGGAAATCTATGATTTGCCGGTTTTAGATCTGATTTATCAAGCAGGAACGGTCCATCGTACTTATCATGATGCTCAGGAGGTTCAGGTTTGTACTTTATTGTCTATTAAAACCGGTGGATGTCCCGAAGACTGTGCCTATTGCCCACAGGCAGCTCGTTATCAGACTGAGCTTACAGTGGAAAAGCTACTGCCTACCGGGCAAGTGATAAATGCAGCCATGGAGGCCAAAGCAGCAGGTAGTACTCGATTTTGTATGGGGGCTGCCTGGCGGGAAGTCAGGGACAACAGTGATTTTGACCGGGTACTGGAAATGGTGAAAGGTGTTTGCAATCTTGGAATGGAAGTCTGCTGTACTCTGGGTATGTTAACCGCTGAACAAGCCGAGAAATTAAAACAAGCCGGATTATATGCCTATAACCACAATTTGGACACCAGTGAGGAACATTATAAGGAAATTATTACTACCCGAACATACCATGATCGTTTGAATACATTGGATAATATTCGGGATGCTAAAATTTCGGTATGCTCCGGAGGTATTATTGGTCTTGGAGAATCCCTAGAGGACCGTATCGATATGCTTTACACACTAAGCACTTTGCCAGAGCATCCCGAATCAGTTCCGGTGAATGCCCTGGTTCCGGTTCCGGGGACACCACTTGAGGACCGGGAAAGGGTCTCGGTCTGGGACATGGTGCGGATGATTGCTACCGCAAGGATAATAATGCCCAAGGCTATGGTGCGGCTATCCGCAGGAAGAGTACGAATGAATACAGAAGAACAGGCCCTATGTTTTTTGTCCGGCGCAAATTCAATTTTTGCAGGAGATAAATTGTTAACCACTCCAAATCCAGGAGCAGAATCTGACCAGGAATTGTTTCAAAGACTGGATCTGAGGCCAAGACCGGCGTATAAGCAGGCTCTTTCTGAATTATGAGTGCTGAATTAGCCAATTGCTCATCGTCAATTATTCATTGAGCCTGCGTGTGCCCCATGCGCCAAGCTCTTTGCGCTAAAACAGCTTAAATCCAACACTTACAATCCATTGATTGTTTTTTTGATCCGTAGGGAACCCAAAAAGCTCATCTCCGAAGGTGCTGAGATTACCTTCATACTTGACATCTAGAACAAGGTTCCAAAGATCCAACCCAATGCCGGCCTGATACCCTATGGTAGCATCATTATACCCCGATTTGATCTCTTCTTCAAGTCCTTCTGCTGTTGCATCTAGTAGCAGGCTAAGAGTGGGCCCGGCCTGTACCCTAAACACCTTTAAGAAATGCGTACCCAGCATAACCGGAAAGTCCAATTTGTTAAACTTAACTTCACGTATTTCCTCCAAAACACCATCATCGAGTTTAATTTCACCCCCGGACTGGGTAAATAGTGCCTCAGGTTGAATATATAAGAACCCAAGAGTAATCCTGGAGAAAATTCCCGCATGAAAGCCTGCAGTAGCGTCTCCAGAGGAGATTGTTGCACCCCCAATGGTAAATGGGTCAAATTTGATACTTGAGGAACTCAACCCTACCCTGGGTCCCAGGGTAAATTGTCCATATACAAGGTTTATCATGAGCAGAGCCATGATCGTGAGCATTATCTTTTTCATAATCTTGTTTTTCTAAGGATGCAATGTGTATCTAAAACTTTATATATTTGGAATTATTGTTTACAATTATTGTTCCAAAAAAATCGGGCCGTTAGATCATAGCATATTCCGGTTGCCAAAAATGTACTGACTATCGGTCAAAAATTCAACACCTCTATCACGCAGATGAACAATGTCCGAAAAAGGTTGCATGATCAACTCAGGAAAAGACAGGAAAAAAGGAATCTGCGAACATTAAATCTAAGGGAAACCCTCATTGACTTCAGTTCAAATGACTACCTGGGATTGTCTTCAAATGAACAATTATTATCGTCAATAAGAGAAGTCTATGCGGCCACTGAATGCTCGTTAGGGGCTACTGGTTCCCGATTGCTTACTGGGAACAGCCAGCAACATCTGGAGCTGGAGTCTAATTTGGCTGAATTCTTCCAGGCTCCCGCAGCCCTATTGTTCAACTCGGGATATACTGCCAATCTAGCGCTGATATCCACTGTTCCACAACGTGGAGATACTATCTTGTATGATCAAGCTATTCACGCTTGTATAAAGGAAGGAGCACGTCTAAGCCAGGCTGATTACCATTCATTTAGGCACAATGATCCGAGTGACATTAGAAAAAAACTTAAGCGTTGTTCAGGGAATAAATTTGTGGTGGTGGAATCATTATACAGTATGGAAGGGGATGCTCCGCCCATAAGAGAAATTATGGCCCTTTGTAGACAATTCGAAGCAGAATTATTTATTGACGAAGCACATACTACCGGATGGGCTGGCCCCGAGGGTAAGGGCTGGGTAATAGGCCAACAACTTTCCCAGGAATTCCTGGCCCGGGTATATACTTTTGGGAAAGGTTTGGGAATACACGGAGCTTGTATTGTCGGAAGTAAGGAATTGATAGCCTACCTGATTAATTTTGCTCGACCTTTTATTTATACTACAGCGTTGCCTCCCCACAGCGTAATTTCTATAAATTGCGCACTTGAATATCTTAAAAATCTCAATTCGCCGGGGATGATGCTAAAGGAAAAAATAAATTATTACCTGGAAGAGGCTGACAAAATACCCATGGAAAGGTCTCTGAATAAGGATAGTCCTATACAATGGATTATGGTACCAGGAAATACTAACGCACTGGTCTTTAGTGACTATCTGCAGAAAAAGGGCTTTGATGTTCGCCCTATTTTATCACCGACAGTACCTGAAGGTAAAGAAAGGTTGAGGGTCTGCATCCATTCATTTAACACCAAGGAAGAAATATTGAATTTAGTATCCGCGATTTCGAAAATGCCATGAACTACTTTGTTGCTGGAATTGGAACAGATGTGGGAAAGACCGTGGTGAGCGCGGTACTGGTAGAAGCCTTGCGTGCTGATTACTGGAAACCGGTACAATGTGGGCTTCCCAGGGACATTGATGTGGTCTCTTCCCTGGTACAGAATCAATCTAGCAATTTCCATGGTGAAACATATCTGTTGAACGAGCCTGCATCACCCCATCAGGCAGCGCATAATCAGGGTCTGAAACTTACCGTAGAAGCAATTACTGCCCCAAAAACCAAGAACGATTTGGTGATAGAAGGGTCAGGCGGAATCATGGTACCACTCAATGAACAGGAGTTTGTACTGGATCTTATTAAGAAATTCGCCGATCAGGTGATTCTGGTGGCAAATTTGTATCTCGGTTCAATTAATCACACCTTATTGTCTGTCGATATCTTACAACGACACCAAATAGGGATTAGAGGCATTGTTTTTAACGGCATTTCAAATAGTCACAGCGAATCTGTGATCCTGTCGTATAGTAGATCTGTCAAATTACTTCATTTAGCACCTGACAGTTTAATTGACACTGAAAATATTCAAAAATGGGCTCAAATATTAAGAAAAAATCTGGAAATGAACTCCTGACAAAAGACAAACAGTGTATATGGCATCCCTTTACTCCCTTGATTGGAAGTGAAGAGAATTTAGTAATTGAAAGGGCAGAAGGTGCCATATTATACAGTGAAGATGGCCGTGAGATCATCGATGCCATTGCATCGTGGTGGGTAAATCTGCATGGTCACAGCAATCCACACATCGCGCAGGCCATTGCCAATCAAGCAAAAAAGCTGGAGCATGTGATGTTCGCGGGGTTCACCCATGAGCCGGCCATTCAATTAGCGGAAAATCTATTATCCATCCTGCCGGAAAATCAAGGGAAAGTTTTTTTCTCAGATAATGGAAGTACTTCGGTGGAAGTAGCGCTGAAAATGGCTTTACAATACTGGCACAACCGAGGGAAATCTAAAACTAAAATATTGGCCCTGGAGGGTGGTTACCATGGTGATACCTTTGGAGCTATGTCAGTAGGAGAGCGAGGAGCTTTTACCGCTCCATTCTGGCCATTTTTGTTTGAAGTAGCGTTCCTGGATTTGCCTTTACCGGGACAGGAAGAAGAGAGCCTAGCAGAATTTGAGGCACTGGTGAAGAGGGGTGATATGGCGGCTTTTATTTTTGAACCTGTGGTCCAGGGGGCAGCAGGAATGCGACAATATTCTGCATCCTGGCTGGACCAGCTTATCTCAATTGCTCAATCCTCAGAAGTCTTATGTATTGCAGATGAAGTCATGACCGGGTTTGGGAGAACAGGAAGAACATTTGCCAGTGATTATCTGGAAAACAAGCCGGATATTTTCTGTCTTTCAAAGGGTCTTACGGGTGGGGCTTTGGCCCTGGGTGCAACTTCTTGTTCTGATGCCATTCAAGAGGCCTATAATCATGAAGATATTCTAAAAACTTTCTTCCACGGACACTCTTATACAGCGAATCCGATTGCTTGCGCTGCTGCCAATGCGAGCTTTGAGTTGTTGATGACCGATGAATGCAATCAAAATATTCAGAGAATCTCATCTGGTTTTAATGTTTTCAAAAATAAGATCAGCGCTCATCATGAAGTTCAATCTGTAACCCATCAAGGGGCTATTTTGGCAATTGAGTTTAAGGCCTCGGGTGACACCTCATATATTAATGAGGCCAGGCATGAACTATATCCCTATTTTCTATCCAGGAATGTACTTTTAAGACCTTTAGGAAATATTGTATATATAATCCCTCCTTATGTCATATCTGATGAGGAATTGGCGGTGGTATTTGGTGCAATAGAATCTTATTTGGAGGAGATAGTATAGTAAAGCACCAATTTTCAAATAGCAAATCTCAAATAAGCTCCAAATTCCATAAAATAAGCTCCAAACAAAAATGCTGGCGCAGGTTTGCAAGTCCAGCCAATTCTGGGTTCAATAGTGTTAGAGTAGCGGAAACAGTATATATATAGTACCAATTACTCCGAGAATCAATATTATCATAATTACTGCCATGATAAGTTGATCATAAGATTGTTTTCTGGCCCCTGAAGTGGTTGCAAATGAAGAATTCAATATTATTTCAATTACCCATTTTTCAATAAAAGCACCCTCAGCGGTTCTTTGTCTGGTGGGTTTGTCCTGATCCGGATTAACTCCTTCTTGCGATGGCGTAAGTCTATTTTTCAGTGCTTTTATTTCCCAACTCCATCCACGGCTGGGTCCCGGCTCTTTGTCTGCATCAGACCTGTGATCAATGGTATGGCCCTCCTTGTTTTGGTCACCAGATTCTTGCCCAGGTATTCTATGCACTTCCTGGTTCTCAGTGGATGATTTGACCATCGGATCCCACTTCTCAGAGGGCTTACTAAACTTTGAGGGGCCTTTTTCGGATTCATCTTCCTGTAGGCTGGCCTGGAAATTACTTATCTGATCTATATAGTGTTGTATCCTGTCCTGGGCTTCAGGATTTAGATTCCCTTTTTCCTCTTCTTTGGTGAAAGTGTCAACGATCTCTTGTATTTGTTGTATTCTCTGTAATATTACCGAATCGGATTCATCGGTCTCCTGGAGCGCCGTCAAAAGCCTGTATGCCTCTTCAATTTTGTCTAGATTTTCCTGATATAATGCCCTGAAATGATCTGATGGAGCATTATTGATGGCTTTTTGATAGTCTTTTGTTAATTCCAAATAGCGTTTTTGTACCAACTGTTCGCTGGAATTGGCAGGTAAATTCAAATACTCCTGAGCTTCTTGGAAGGTCATCAAAGATTTTGCCTTCAGAACCTTAGATGGTCCTATTGCTGTCAAATTGTTCGAGATAGTCTGCCACTCGTCTAACAAACATTCCTCCTAATGAACCGTCTACCACCCGGTGATCATAACTATGTGATAGGAACATTTTGTGGCGGATTCCAATAGCATCTCCGTATGGAGTTTCAATTACCGATGGTTTTTTTACAATTGCACCCAGCGCTAGTATTCCGACCTGCGGCTGCACGATTATAGGAGTTCCCATTACATTTCCAAACGACCCAACATTCGAAATTGTAAAGGTTCCTCCGGAAAGCTCATCAGGTTTCAATTGATTGTTTCGGGCCCTTCTAGCAAAGTCGTTGACTTGCTTTGTCAGTCCAACTAAACTTAAACTGTCTGCTTTCCTGATTACCGGCACTATCAGATTTCCAGAAGGTAATGCTACAGCCATCCCTATGTTAATGTCTTTTTTGTGAATAATGCGGTCCCCATCTACGCTAATGTTGATCATTGGGTAATCTGCAATAGCTTTCACTACAGCTTCAATAAATATTGGCGTAAAAGTAAGGTTGTCACCTTCTCGTTCCTTAAAGATAGATTTGTTGCGGTTTCGCCAAAATACCAGGCCCGTTACATCTGCCTCTACAAAAGAAGTAACATGCGCGGAAATACGTTTGGACTCTAACATCCGTTCAGCAATCATCTTACGCATGCGGTCCATTTCAAAAATCTCATCCTCACCACTGGTTGGCAAGATGGCAGTAGAAGAAACTGGAGCAGTATCATCCAAAGACATGGTTCTGGCAGGTGCTTCCTTACGTAGTTCAAGATAGATTAGGAGGTCCTTTTTGGTCACCCGGCCGTTTTTTCCGGTGCCTGGTATTTGCGCCAAGTCTTCGAAACTAAGATGTTCCTGTTTAGCAATATTTTTAACCAATGGGCTGTAGAAGCGATCGTCCTGACTGGTCACGGGTAGTACTGCTGGCGCAGCCACTGTTTCCGGTGGCATTGCTTGCTCTTTAGGTTGAGGTGGTTTGGTTGCTTGTGCACTATTGCCATTTGGTTCGGTAGATTTTCCGTTGGTAGTTTCAATAACCGCTATTGGTTTTCCCACTTCCACCACATCTCCTTCGTGGGCTAATATTTCGGCCAGGATTCCTGCGTGCTCGGACGGAATCTCGGTATCAACTTTGTCAGTGGCCACCTCCAAAACTGACTCATCTTGCTCAATGGGGTCGCCTACCTTCTTCAACCATGTTAATATGGTCCCCTCCATTATGCTTTCCCCCATTTTGGGCATTACCATCTCTACTTTACCCATACTGCATTAATTTGAGGTTAATGTTATATAAACCATGGTAAATTTAGCATTTTCAGCCCTTTTCTCCATCCATTTCCACTAATCTTTGGCGTACCAAACTCAACACCGCCTGAGTAGTAAGCTTGATGTTTATAGCTCGTTCCTTGTATAGTGAGAGCTTTTTGGATATTTCGTTTTCTCTATCAACACAAGCAACCCACACGGTCCCCACGGGTTTCTCGACAGAACCACCACCTGGACCAGCTATACCACTGGTTGCCACCCCTATGTCAACATTCAGGCGTTCCTTCACTCCTTTAGCCATTTCAATTACAGTGAATTCACTTACTGCGCCATGCTTTTCAAGGGTTAGAGGGTTGACCCCCAACAATGACTCTTTCAAGTGGTTTTGATAAGCTACAATTGATCCTGCAAAATAGTCCGAGCTTCCCGCGACACTGGTAATTGCCTGGGCCACTGATCCACCGGAACAGCTTTCCGCGCATGCTATGGTAAGTTCCAGATGACGCATGAGGTTGCCAACTACCGAGGGAAGGGTGTCCCGATCATATCCGTAGATGTATTTTCCTGCCAATGTTTTGAAATTCTCTATCTGTTGATCTACCTCATATTCCAGCTTATTAGTATCATCACCAACCGCAGTAAGTCTTAATTTTACCTCACCTAGCCCTGGTAAATAGGCTAATTTAATATTAGGCGGTAACTGCTGTTCCCAGGGTGCTATTTTATCTGCCAGCCAAGACTCTCCGATACCTATGGTCTTAATAATCTTATGATAAATTGCAGGCGTTTTAAAAACAGTTTGTAATCTGGTTAGTACTTGCTCGGTCATCATGATTTTCATCTCATGAGGTACACCTGGCATCGAAACGTATACTTTATCCTCTTCCTGAAACCACATGCCTGGAGCGGTGCCGGCTCGGTTGGTAACTACGCTACACTTTGTTGGCAGGATTGCCTGTTGTCTATTGGTCTCTGTTAACTCTCGCCCAATCTTGTCGAAGATCCACTGGACCTCTTTTAACGCTTGTTTATTAAGAGCCAGGTCACATTGAAAGTATTTTGCCAGGCAAGGCTTAGTGAGGTCATCGTTGGTGGGGCCCAAACCCCCGGTAATAAGAATTATGTCTGCTCGGGTAGAGGATTCGGCAAGAGCCTCCAGTATATCCGGTTCGAAATCTGAAACCGTAGTTTTCCTTACAGTTTTAACTCCGATCTTATCCAGTTCCTTACTAATCCACTGTGAGTTGGTATCTACAATTTGACCGTACAGAATTTCATCTCCAATAGTAATTATTTCTGCCAGAACAGGTTGCATCTGTGTTATTTGATTTTGCTCAAAAGTACACATAAACTAACACAGATCATCTCAAGCCTTAAAAGAAGCAGAATTTTGGCACGATTTTGTATAGGTTCATGTTGTCTAACTAGAATTTTATGCAAATGATCTCGAATATTTTCTCCAAACCGTCCATTTATTTACAGGCGCTGGCTATATCAATTGTTTTTAACCTCAATTCCGTTGCTCAAATCGGCAATATATTTGATGATTTTACCAAGATATTCTCTGGAAATGGAAAACTGACTACTAATCAGGTAGTTGAGGGATTGAAAGAAGCGCTTATTCAGGGGATTAGTAATGGCTCTGACCAGGCTTCAATGATAGATGGTTATTTAAAAAATAATCTGATAAAACTTGTATTTCCTCCTGATGCCAGAAAAGTAGAGTCACGTCTGCGTCAAATTGGCCTAGGGCCCGAAGTAGATAAGTTCATTGTTTCATTAAACAGGGCTGCAGAACGAGCTGCAGAGGAGGCGAAACCTATTTTTATAGATGCGATTAAGAATATGAGTGTTGAGGATGCCTGGGGAATACTTAAAGGAGGAGAGCATAGCGCTACTGAATATCTCAAGCAATCCAGTTATCAATCTCTATACGAAAGTTTCCAACCTATAATCAGTAATGCTTTGGAAGAAGTTAGCGCCACAAAGTATTACGACGATCTGGTGAAATCATACAATAAGATCCCCTTTGTTAAGAAAGCAAATCCTGATCTGGATCAATACGCCACGGAACAAGCCATTGACGGTCTATTTTTGTTGATTGCTGAGGAAGAAGCGAAAATCAGAAAGGATCCAGCGGCTAGAACTTCTGAGTTGTTAAGTAAAGTGTTTGGGAACAATTGAAAAAAAGACCTGCTCCTGCGCAGGCCTTCTATTCTATAAATATTTAAGATTTATCCTAGATAAGGTACCAGTAATCTGATGGCCGGATGGGCACTCAATTTATTTATGGCCTTATCTTTGATCTGCCGTACTCTTTCTCTGCTGATTCCCAAATCCGCACCTATATCTCCTAAAGACAGCTTGGATTCTACAGCAATACCGAAAAACATTTTAATAACCTGCCGTTCTCTCATGGTAAGTATAGAAAGCAATCGATCGATTTCTTTCTTCAGGGAATCGTTATATTCCAATTCCTCATCGGTTTTTCTAGAATTACTATTTTCCAGTACATCCAATAGGCTGTTGGTTTCTCCCTGCTCAAATGGAGCATCCACCGATAGATGTTTGGATGATGCTCGCAAGGTGGTTTTAACCTCCTCAACACTTACATCCAATAATTCCGCCAATTCCTCGTCGGTTGGTTCTCGTTCCAGATGTTGCTCGAAATGCGAAGCTACCTGATGTATACGTGAAATAGCTCCAACCTTGTTGGCCGGAAGCCGGATCATTCTTGACTGTTCAGCCAGCGCCTGCATAATGGCTTGTCTGATCCACCATACAGCATAGGAAATAAACTTAAATCCCCTGGTTTCATCAAATTTTTGAGCTGCCTTAATCAAACCCAGGTTGCCCTCATTGATCAAATCGTTCAAGGGAATCTTAGTGTGTTGATACTGTTTTGCTACACTTACTACAAACCGTAGATTTGCCTTAGTTAGTTTTTCCAACGCCAACTGGTCTCCTTGCTTTATTCGTTGTGCCAAGTGTACTTCTTCTTCCGGAGTCAATAAATCTACTTTACTGATCTCGTTGAAATATTTTTCCAGAGTTTGGCTGTCTCTGTTGGTAATTGATTGTGTGATTTTTAATTGTCGCATGTTTTATGTTATCCCTTCATTAATTTCTATTCTTCTCATACCATTATATACAACCATTATTGGGCCTATTAAGTTTCTAAATGTTCTTAGTTGGGGGAGCGCGAGTGTCCGATAAAAGACTGAAAATGGTCTTAAACTAAAAAATTTGCTATGATGTGTACGAAAAATGAGTTTTATTCGAATAATTTGTTTAACCTTGAGGTTAATCACCGCACTCCAACGTTATCCATCTTCCTCTCTAAATCAACCTACCTCCTCATTTAATATGCGAAGATAAGAATAAATAAGTTCGATTGCAATTTTTTTACAATCTGCCAATGAATAATCCTATTATTCAAATGGAACGGAATTCTTAATAATTTATTGTTTGCCACTTAAAATGGCAATGTTACACCCTCCGTTGACACGAGATCGGCAAATTTTAGCTGAAGTTTTTCCATTATACTCAAATTCCACTGATTTTGAACGGTTCTACCATCAATCTCTGTAACTTCAGCCAGCTCACCCATAGTCCCGGTAGTAAACACTTCATCAGCGTTGTAGAACTCGGAAACTGATAGATTTCTTTCATTAACGGTAATATTGAGGTTTTTAGCAATTTTTATAATCTTTCCTCGGGTGATTCCTGGCAAACAACTATCTGCATGAGGAGTATATAAGATGCCCTTTTTGATCAAAAACAGGTTAGTAGCGTTGGTTTCGGAAACGTAACCCTGCATATCCAGCATAATGGCGTCATCTGCATTACACAGATTCGCCTCAATTTTTGCCAAAATATTATTAATTAGGTTGTTATGATGAATTTTTGAGTCCAGGTTTTGTGGTGAATTACGTCTAATACTGCTGGTTATTAATTTTAGTTTGTTGGATCCGTAGATAGGTGGCTTCCATTCGGCTAATATGATTAGGGTACATCCTTTTTGGTTTAGCTCTGGGTTCATTCCTGAGGTTATTTTTTCACCTCTGGATAACGTTAGACGTACGTGTGTGTTGTCTTGCATCTGGTTGGCTTCCAGTGTTTTAAACAGAGCCTGTTTCACATATTGGTTACTGGGAACATTATTAAAATCCAATGCTTTTGCGGATTGTTGCAATCGTTCCAGATGCTCCTCAAGGGCAAACACGCGACCGTTGTATATCCGTAATCCTTCCCAAACGGCATCTCCTGCCTGTACGGTGCTGTCAAAAACGGATACCTTAGCCTGGTCTCTAGGCAATAGTTCACCATTAACATAAATGAGAATATCCTTATTTCGAGGGTCAAATTTCTGTAGCATAAATGAGATCAGTTTGTTTCTTGGCAAAGTTCTTATTCAGGCATGCTCAATAAAACAACTAAAAACTCAGAATTCAAAACTCAAAACTTTATTAATAAGTATCTTTCCTCCCTATCACAAATCAACTATCCATGTCGTATTACCAGCAGCATCAAGATATTATAAATAGGGCCATCGAGGCTCTTCACAAACGCACATTTTATGCCCAATATCCAGAATATCCCAGCCAAAAGATTTATGGGGAAACAGCTGACACCGATGGAAGGGCAAAGTTTCAGAACTTGATAGGTAAAAGATTTAGTGAATTACTTCAGGAGCAACCATCTGCTTGGAAAGGGCAGGAGGAGTCACCTTATATGTTGGAGCCTTTAAATATTCAATACCCACAATTCGATAACGAAGTATTGATCTCAAAGGCCCTAAGGGCTTTTCATCAATGGAGAAAAGTTACTCCTGAGGAGCGAGCTGGTATACTGGTGGAAAGCCTAGAACGAATTAAGTTCAGGTTTTTTGAAGTGGCCTATGCTACCATGCACACCACTGGTCAGGGATATATGATGGCTTTCCAGGCCTCAGGACCTCATGCCGCCGACCGGGCGCTGGAGGCAATTGGCAGTGGATTGGAAGAACAGCAACGGTTCCCACGAAAAATTCGTTGGGAAAAGCCAATTGGAAAACACCAGATAAATCTTGAAAAGGAATGGCGGGTGGTTCCAAAGGGTATAAGTCTGGTGATCGGATGCTCAACATTTCCTACTTGGAATAGTGTACCGGGCATTTATGCCAGTCTGGTAACCGGTAATCCCGTGCTGGTAAAACCACATCCCGGAGCAGTCCTACCTATCGCCATCTTCGTAGCGGAAATCCAAATGGTGCTGCAGGAAGCGGGACTAGACCCCAATATATGCCAGCTGGCAGTAGACACATTTGAAAAAACCTGTACGGTGGCTTTGGCTGAACACCCTGAAGTAAAGTTGATCGACTTTACTGGCAACAGTGAATTCGGCAATTACCTGGAAGGGCTGCCTGGAAAGACTGTATTCACGGAAAAATCCGGAGTCAATTCAGTGATTCTGGATTCCGTAGCGGATATTGATAAAGTGGCACAAAATCTAGCTTTCTCTGTGGCTCTTTACTCAGGTCAGATGTGCACCGCTCCTCAAAATATCTATATCGCAGAAACCGGTATTAAAATGGGTGATGAGAGGATTTCCCTGCCTCAATTTGCTGAAAAACTATCTGAGGCCATTGACGTCATCATTGACAACCCCAAAGCTGGCCCCTTTGTATTGGGAGCTATCCAAAGTCAAAATACTTGCCGTAGAATAGAGGACGCAAAAAAATTAGGCGGTAAGATCTGGCTGTCTTCCCGATCGATTGAAAATTCCTTGTTTAAAAATGCCAGGATAGCTACTCCAATGGTGTTACAAATTGATGTTGATCAAAAAGAGACATATAGCAAAGAGTTGTTTGGGCCTATCGTACTGCTTATCGAAACTAAGGATGTCGACCAATCGATTGCTCTGGCAAAAGAACAGGCTGAAACCAACGGAGCTATTTCATGTGGGGCCTACACCATCGACCAAAAAGTAAAGGAAAAAATTGCCGACCAAATGTCCCTGGCAGCAACGCCGGTATCTTTCAATCTTACAGGAGGGATATATTTAAACCAACATGCAGGCTTTTCAGATTTTCACCTTACAGGGGGCAATCCGGCGGGGAATGCTTCATTTACCAATCCGGAATTTGTGATTAAGAGGTTTACTTGGGTGGGAATGAGGGAGGCAGTCACTTGATTACTAAACCCGTTCCAGCATTGTAAAGTGCATCTCGTACGAATGGTCCTGGTCTTTTGCACAAATAATCCTACTGGTTTCTTCCCATTCTGTCCTGTCAAATGAAGGAAAGTAGGTGTCTCCCTCAAATTGATGTTTTACTTCAGTCAAATACAAACGGTCTGCTTGATTGATGGTTTGCTCATAGATCTTTCCACCTCCGATCACAATTAGTTCTTTCTCACCCAACTTTGCGGCCAGTTCAATGCCCTCTTCTACACTGTGTACAACCTTCAACTCATCATGATCATCTGTATAGTTATGTTGCCTGGTAACCACAATATTGGTGCGGTTTTTTAAGGGTCTGAATTTTTCCGGAATGGATTCATAATTACGTCTCCCAGTAAGGATACAGTGTCCTTGAGTGGTTTTCATGAAAAACTTCATATCTATTGGTAAGTTCCAAACTAGTTGGTTATTCCAACCAATCACACTGTTTTCGGCAATAGCGGCAATGATTGAAATTTTCATAATTTATTGCCTCTTAGAAATTCTTCAATGGACATATTTCTCTTCCCTGGAGCCTGCAATTCTTTTACTGATACCACTCCATCCTTCGATTTAAAGTGTAGATAAGAGGATGCATCGGTTTTATATGTTCCCACTTCATTTTCTTGCATGTCGATCTCGTCTATTGCTTCAACCAGATAGATTTTGTAGGTGATACCGCCAACCGTTGTCCAGGCAGTTGGGAATGGGTTCAGCCCCCTGACAAAATTGACAATTTCAGCTGCACGGCGGTCCCAATTAATTTGGCAATGCTCCTTAAATAGTTTAGGTGCTTTTGGGAGTTCAGCACTTAAGTCTTGTCTGGTTAACCGGTAATCATTCTTTTCAATGATTTGTACAGTCTTAAGTACCAGGCTGGCACCTTTGGCCATTAGTCTGGCTGAAAGTGACCCCGTGGTATCGTTTTGATGAATAGTTTCGGGTTCCTGAAGTATGATATTTCCAGTATCAATTTCATGTTCCAAAAAGAAGGTAGTAACACCGGTATTTTTTTCCCCATTGATAATGGCCCAATGAATGGGAGCCGCCCCTCGATATTTTGGCAGCAGTGAAGCATGCAAATTAAACGTACCCTTAAATGGCATGCTCCACACTACTTCCGGCAACATCCTAAAGGCTACAACTACCTGTAATCCGGCATTAAAACTCTGAAGCTCACTGATAAATTCAGGAGACTTCAAGTTTGTAGGTTGTAATACCGGAATTCTGTGTTTTTGAGCACATTCCTTTACTGGTGAAGGCACTAATTTTCTTCCCCGACCTTGAGGTTTATCTGGAGCTGTTACTACCGCAACTACCGGGCACTCATGTTCAATCAGGATCTCCAAGCTGGGGACTGCAAAATACGGTGTACCCATAAATACGATGTTTAATGGTTCCATCATGGTTGAAATTACAAATATTTGACCCAGAATTGTTATTAGACTTTGTAGCGACTGTAAATTTCTAGTGACAATTCTGGGTTTAAGAGCCTGCTATGATTTGTGTAACGACTTTCGAGCATACTTACTACAAATGGGGCATTCACCGAATTGATGCCCTCGGGCCGGACAATATTCACGACCGAAATAGATGATCTGTAAATGCAGTTCGTTCCACTGCGGCTTTGGGAATAGTCTTTTTAGATCTTTTTCTGTTTGTTGTACATTTTTCCCCGAAGACAAACCCCAGCGATAGGCGAGCCTGTGGATATGGGTGTCTACTGGAAACGTGGGTACCTCAAATGCTTGAGCCATTACTACCGATGCTGTTTTATGACCAACACCGGGAAATGATTCCAGCTCTTCCAGAGAACGAGGGATTTCACCTCCGTACTCTTCATTAACCATTTGAGACAACCGGTGTATGGCTTTGGATTTCTGAGGTGATAATCCACATGGCTTTATTACTTCCCTGATCTCATCAACGGACAATTCTGCCATGTCCCAAGGATTGTCTGCTCTTTCAAAGAGCAGGGGAGTTATCTTATTAACTCGTACATCCGTACATTGGGCTGATAGCAAGACTGCTATTAATAATGTATAAGCGTCCTTGTGATCTAACGGTATTGGTGGGGATGGATAGAATTTTTCCAGTAGAACAGCTATGGCATTGGCCTTATCTTGTTTGGTCATTGGCCGTTTCAGGATAGAGTAGATATTTTTTTCGCTTTTTCTTATAGCTATCCAGTTCAGAGGTCCAACTGGCCTGTATTTCTTCCTCTGACAAGCCCTTCTTTATTTGTTCCATTAATATATTGTTTCCGGAAAGGAGATTAAAATAGTCCCGGAAAAATTTGCTCTTGTCAGGATATAATTGGTACGCTTTTATTAGATACCGTAGAGTGAACTTGGGTGCATCAACCTTTCTCAGGTCCCACCCATGACATTTTTCGTCTTTGTACTTGGGGTTCTGGTCCATACCCGGTATACTTTCAGGAGTGAATGAAAACAAACTGTCAGCAAATGTTGGATGGCCGTAAACCTGAAATGGGAAGTAAGTCCCTCGCCCGATGGTGATCTTGGAGCCTTCAAATAGACAAAGAGAAGGATAAAGTCTGATCGATTGGTCTGTAGGTAAGTTAGGTGATGGTTTTACCGGTAGTGAATACTGAAGCTGATGATGGTAATTTTTCATAGGTATGATCTCCAGATGACAAGATTCGCTTCCGGTAAGCCACCTTTCGCCATTGATCATTCTTGCCAGCTCTCCAACAGTGAGCCCATGAACTATGGGGATGGGGTGCATACCAACAAAAGATTTTTGAGCATTTTGTAAAATGGGTCCGGCAACATAATCTCCATTTGGGTTTGGCCGGTCCAGGACTAGCATGGTTTTTTGATTCTCTGCACAGGCTTCCATCAAATAGTGCATAGTACTTATATAGGTGTAAAACCGCACTCCTACATCTTGAACATCAAACAGAACCAGATCTATATCTTCTAGTTGATCAGCGGTAGGTTTTTTATTTGCGCCATAGAGAGAAACAATCGGCAGTCCGGTTTTGGGGTCAACTCCGCTTTCCACGTGCTCGCCAGCTTCTTGGGCGCCCCTAAAACCATGCTCCGGGGCGAACACCTTTTTAATGGAAATACCCAAATCCAGTAAGGTGTCTACCAAATGCTTGTTGCCCAATCGAGAAGTGTGATTGACCGCCAAGGCTATTTGCTTGCCCTTAATAAGAGGCAGGTATGCTTCTAAGCGCTCAGCACCCAGCGCAAGGTGTTTGTCAACCTCAATTACCAAAGGTGTTTCTGGTGTTGAGGTTTGGCTACTGCAGGAAGTGAAAATGACCCAAAATGTAAGAATTAATAATGCCTGTTTCATTCCGATATTGCTTATTTTGCAGCGTTGTCGGGTAAAAATACCTATATTTTTGAACCTCCCTTATTATATATCTAAAAGATTAAAGTCCCACGGCAATAGCTTTAGTTCCATCGTGCATAACATAGCTACTGCCAGCATATGCATTGGACTGGCGGTGATGCTGGTCTCAGTGATGATCTTAGGTGGATTTACTTCAACCATTGAAAATAAAATATACAGCTTTTCAGGACATTTACAAGTGGTCAAGTTTACCTTAAACAATGCCATAGAAGAGTCTCCTTTTGTTCCTAAAAGTGAGCTATTGACTGCTCCTCACAAATTTGAAGAGATCCGGCACATTCAGGAATACGGCCATAAAGCCACTTTATTAAAAAGTGAGCAGGAAATTCAAGGAGTTTTGTTGAAAGGTGTGGGCCCAAGTTTCGATACTGCTAGTTTTCAACAGAATATCGTTGAAGGCAGGTTTCTGATTTTTCCGGACTCTGGTTATTCCCGCGAGATCCTGATCAGTAAGAAAGTGGGTCGGGTCATGAGAGTTCGAGTAGGAGACCAGGTATTACTCAATTTTATGGACTTCACTACCAAGCCTCCTAGTTTACGTACCCGTCAGCTAACGGTAACCGGTCTTTATGAAACCGGGCTGGAAGATTTCGATGATCATGTAATAATAGGAGACATCGCCCTGATTCGCAGATTAAACAACTGGAATGATAGCATGGTTGGTGGATATGAAATTTTTGTAAAAGACGTTGACCAGATAGCTAAAGTGGAAAGATTGCTTTATGACAAATTGGAATACGATCTATATCCGCAAAAAGTATCTGATAAATATATCCAGTTTTTCGATTGGATGAAGTTGATCTCTAAGAATGAGGTAATATTTTTGGTTATTATAACTTTTGTAGCCTGTTTCAACATGGCCTCGGTGCTTCTGATAATGATCATGGAGCGTACGCAGATGATCGGACTGTTAAAAGCCATGGGAGCAAGCAACAAATTGGTGAGAAAAATATTTGTGTATCGAGGAATGTTGTTAATGGGTAAAGGTATGTTGTTAGGTAACTTATTGGGCATTGGGCTGGCGTTTCTTCAGGATAAACTCAAGATCGTACCACTTGATCCACAAAACTATTACATGGAGTATGTCCCAATACAATGGGATTGGACCATGGTGATCATCTTAAACTTACTAACGTTTTTGATTATCAGTCTGGTACTCTTTTTTCCCACTCGTATCATTACCAGTATCAGTCCCATTCAGTCTATTCGTTTCGATTGATGGAGCATAGCGACCATACCATCCCCTTGCCTTCATCCTGATAACACCAATCACGGCTTCTTTGAATATACCTTTGGATAGTTTAGACTCTCCCTTGGTCCTGTCAGTAAAAACAATGGGTATTTCCTTAATCTTAAACCCCTGTTTCCAGGTAGCAAATTTCATTTCGATTTGGAAGGCATATCCAACAAACTTTATTTTTGATAAGTCTATCGATTCCAATACTTTTCTTCTATAGCATTTGAAACCTGCGGTGGTATCGCGAATGGGTAGAGATGTGATGAACCGCACGTAAATGCTGGCAAAATAGGACATCAGCACTCTGCCGATTGGCCAGTTGACTACATTTACTCCAGTTATATATCGTGATCCTATACATAAGTCATACCCTTCTTCAAAGCAAGTGAGGTATAAACGAACCAGATCTTTTGGGTTATGCGAAAAATCTGCGTCCATCTGTATAATATACTGATAACCTTTTTCCAGTGCATAGCGGAAGCCTCTTATATAGGCTGTGCCAATCCCACTTTTGTTCTTCCTGGTAATTAAAAATAACCGAGGGAATTGTTCCTGCATTTTGCTGACCAATGCGCTGGTACCATCAGGTGAATCATCATCAACTACCAACACATCAAATGGTATTTCTAAGGCAAAGATCCGTTGAATTAGGTCCTCAATATTAAGGTATTCGTTATAGGTGGGTATGATTACTAAACTGTTAGACACTTTTCAGGGATATGCACTAGCTAAGGTAATTAATTTACTGAATATTAGGATATCAACTTTCTTCCATTTGCCCTGCTACCGCTTTCTCCAGTTTTTGACGAGCCTTTTCCTCTTTATCCTTTTGCTCTTGTACTTTCCATTGTTGTACTCTGACCTGGTCTTTCACCAGTTCTAAAGATTCTATTACGATGTCTCTCACAAGTCCGTCCAATTTTATGTCTGTCTCTTCTTCACTTAGAAAGGTATCTAATACCAGATGGGTAATATCATCAATAACTTCGCTGTTTTGTGGACTGGCTAAATCCTGTAATGACTCATCCACTACGTGATTTACCATTTTAGTTACTGTTTTTCCCAGATTATTGGTTACTGCTTTCCCTACCAATGGAATTCTGGAAATATTCTGTAGCTCAGGATTATTTTCAATTGCAGCTTCTATCTTTTCTCCAAGGTAGACTTCCAGATCATCGATGTTCCTCTGGTAGGCTTCTGTGGCCACCAGTTGAAGGCGAAAGGAAAGCCATTCTACCAACACTGCCTTTTGCGGTTGCACCACGTCCTTGATGATTTGATTTAGTACCGGTGAGCCATTCTTTATTTCGCTCTGAACGCCTGAAAGTACATGAAGTACAACCCGGTCAGAAACCTCTTCTGTGAATATATTCAGATACTTAATTAACTTGGAATAAACGTAGGTTTGCGTAAGATCGATTACTCCTAGTTTTTGTAATCTGATGGTAAGGCCGATAATCCTTAATACTCTTAAAAATCTAAACGAACCTAATGGGATGCAACCAAGCACATCGTACCAGTGAATGAATGGATAGAAAAACCACTTGTGATAGGTGTTATTTCTAACGGCTATGATCCATCGAATAACCAACTCCGTCATGAATATGGTTACAAACCATATATCAATAATTAAAAAATCCTGGTGTATGTAGGTATCATAAAGCCTGTAGAATCCAGGCGTATAACGTTCGAATAATCCTTGAATTAGGGAGCTGCTAAAGGTTAAGTCAAAAAGGATTAGAAACAAATTGATGGCAAGTACAGCCATCATGATTAGGTCTACAAATAAGAATTTGCCTTCCCTTTTGCTTAATATCTCCTTAATTCGGGTACTCATATGGTAAAATACGAAGGAAATCTATTATTTCAGCTTTATGACTTCAGAATATTTGACCGTTCAGAATTACCGTTTCGATCAGTGTGCTACCAAATGCATAAGGAAAGAAGTTAATGGAGGGGATTGGTTTGGTCAAAAAGACATTGGCTGTTTTCCCTACTGATATACTACCTAATTCTTGCTGTAATTCCAGAGCAAATGCCCCATTAATGGTTGATGCAATAATAGCCTCTTCAGGGCTCATTTTCATTTTTATACAGGCCAATGATAAGATTAGAGGCATGTTTCCGGATGGTGCACTACCGGGATTGTAATCGGAGGCCAGTGTTACCGGTAGCCCTGCGGAAATCAATTCGCGTGCAGGGGGATATTTCATATCCAGAAAAAATGCGGCTCCTGGTAGTAAGGTGGGGATGGTATTTGAACTCTTTAGACAGTCAATCTCAGCCCGACCAATACTTTCCAGGTGATCTACACTTATTGCACCACATTCTACACCCACCTGGACTCCGCCAGATATTTTTAACTGGTTGGCATGGATTTTAGGTTTGAGACCATACTTTTGACCTTGCTGGAGTATTTTTCTGGTTTCATCAGGGGTAAAAAAACCCTCCTCACAAAATACATCACAGTATTCAGCCAGTCCTTCTTCTGCCACCTTTGGGATCATTTCTTTGATCACTTTCTCAATATACTTTTGGCGTGGTATATTGGCAGGGATTGCATGCGCGCCCAGAAAAGTGGTTTTAATAACCACAGGAGTAGATTCTTTAAGCCTGCGAGCTACCCGCAGCATTTTCAATTCGTCTTCGGTGGTCAGTCCATAACCACTTTTTATTTCAATGGCCCCGGTACCGGTGCTGATCACTTCATGTAACCGCTCCAGTGCGGCGTCATACAGTTCTTCTTCAGAGGTACTTTGCAGACGCTTTGCCGAGTTTAAGATGCCACCTCCTTTTTTTGCTATCTCACCATAGCTCAAACCTATTATCTTGTCCACAAACTCACTTTCTCTACTGCCTGCGTACACCAGGTGAGTATGAGAGTCAACAAAACTGGGAAAAACAAATCGACCGGTTGCATCAATAACTTGATCTGCTCGTTCAGGCACTTTTTGGTCCATTGATCCAAACGAATGAATAGCGCCGTTACTGATCAAGAGATAGGCTTGTTCAATCAAGGGAAGCTGAGACATGGATGCGCCAGCTATTATTTCAGAGGAGTCAGTACAGACCATTACCAGACCCTTGATATTTTTAATCAATATATCCATGGAAGGCTGTTGATTAGTTCCGGTAGCTGCGAGTTTGATCTTTGGAAGTAAAACCAAAAACAGGGAAACCCAACTTGAACATAGCATAAAAGCTGCGCTCTTTTAAGCTGGGTCGATAGCCAAATTCAGCGCCGTAGGAAAAGCCCACTTTTTTATTAAATTTCCCCTCAACTCCTGCGCGGAATCCCACTTCCTGAGTTTCAAGTTGGTCTCCGCTAATGATATTTCCATCCAGGATTATATCTTCTAATGAAATAGACGGCGCATATAAAATATCCAGATATGCGTTGAAATGCAGATCGTTTACCAGAACTCCAAAATCACGGTGTGGTTTGATAGCCACATTTTTTATTATCTGAAGACTAAAGCCAGCATAGATCCCTTTGGCATCAATGTTGCCGTACAATTTAGCGTCGCCGACCGGATTGTTTTCCTCATCTACCAGCGAAACTCCCTGGGCCTCAGCAGCTTTTACTACATCAGTGGTACTGTTGAAAATGGTGCCGCCCCATCGAAATCCTAAAATTTTTCTTACCTGAGAAGGGATGATCAGTTTTTCTGGAGTTTTGTTGGCCCACTTATTTCCCTGATACCTTTTGGAGTACAGTATTATCTTAGTCTTACTTTCATGGACGCGATCGGTTAGATGAATTGTCCCTCCAAACTCCAGGTAGTTAAATGCCTTGTTATTATCCACATTGTCTTGGTTTTTATAGGCCACCTCCCTCGAGAAGTCTGTTTGACGCGCATAGGGATGGCGCCAGTTTGCAGATAATCCCAACCCTTTGGTTACTTGATAATCAACCTGGATCCCAAATCCAATATTTACATTGGTTACAAAAAGCTCAGCATATAACGGCTGAATGTGTATGAATAATTTGTTAATAGCATATGGGTCGTCATTAACTCCTTCATAAGTAAGAACGTTAGCAGTTTCTTGGTCCTGTGCATAGCATATGGGAGCCACGATTATAAAAAAAATGCAGGAGAGAAGGATTCTCTTTAGAGGCATTTAGGGAATGGTTTTCATTTTAATCCCAAAATAATGATAATGCAATATAACAAAAATTAAATTCAGGATCATTTCATACATTCAACTTTATTTATAAGAAAAGTTCAACTTAATAGCGCATTTCAGCGATGAAAGCACAGTTATTCCGAGAATACTTTAATTTTCGATTAGGAGCTTGGAAGTGTTAATGGAAGGAATCTAAGGCAATAGTTTTTGCAAACTTATACGATTGGCTTCCAGGATTTGTTCAATTATTTCCTCTGAAATCGCTGTTGAAAAGAACCAACTTTCGTACTGACTGGGAGGGAGATACA
The DNA here is from genome assembly GCA_964488585.1 of uncultured Roseivirgaceae bacterium. GTDB lineage: Bacteria > Bacteroidota > Bacteroidia > Cytophagales > Cyclobacteriaceae > SZUA-3. Next base: position 4,640 of record CAZAWQ010000329.1, on the reverse strand, counting down.
CTCCTTGAGCCAGCATATTTTGAAAATAATTCTTGAATACCTCAGAATCACTGGAACTTGCAGATTCAAAGTCGATCACCTTTTTGGAGGTAAAAAATATACTCATCATGGATCCAATTCGATTGATCCGATAGGGGAGATCAAGCCGTTTAAGTTCACTCCTTATGCCGGTTACAATCTTATCGGTAGTCTGGTTAAGCGTGTTATATACTTGCTTCTGGTTCTTCTTTAAGTAGGATAGCATTGCCAGACCAGCTGCCATTGCCATGGGATTGCCGGACAGGGTTCCAGCTTGATACACAGGCCCATCCGGTGAGATAAAATCCATGATCTCTCGTTTCCCTCCATAAGCACCCACCGGCATTCCTCCACCTATTATTTTCCCAAGCGTGGTAAGGTCCGGAGCCACTCCGAAAACTTGTTGGGCCCCTCCCGGAGCCAACCTAAATCCAGTCATCACTTCATCAAAAATCAAAACAATATCCTCATTGGAGCAAATATCTCTAAGCCCTTGAAGAAATCCTTCCTGGGGTAAAACGCAACCCATATTCCCAGCCACAGGCTCAATAATCAACGCTGCAATCTTGTTGGGGTTGGCTTCAATCAATTGCTGTACAGAAGTTAAATCATTAAACCTGGCGATCAAGGTGTCCCGTGCAACTCCTTCTGTTACACCCGGGCTATTAGGTACCCCCATGGTTAGTGCTCCACTGCCGGCAGCAATTAAAAATGAGTCTCCGTGTCCATGATAGCAGCCCTCGAACTTGATGATCTTATCCCTGCCAGTGAATCCACGGGCCAATCGTATGGCCGACATGGTAGCCTCTGTTCCTGAGTTGACCATGCGCACTTTTTCGATTGATGGAACCATAGAGCAGATGAGCACTGCCATTTCGACTTCGGCTTCGGTGGGTGCACCAAATGAAATGGAGTCTTTTAAGGCAGCGGTCACGGACTCTTCTATAATAGGGTTTGCATGTCCTAAAATCATGGGCCCCCAGGAGTTAATCAAGTCTATATACTTATTGCCATCCGCATCGATCATATATGCTCCCGACGCTTCTTGAATAAACAGAGGTACTCCGCCCACCGCTTTGAAAGCCCTGACTGGGGAGTTGACTCCCCCGGGTATTACCTGTTGTGCTTTTTCAAACAGATTTTTGCTTCTGGAATGACGATTCATTCGGTGGTTTAGTCTGGATTATTCGTTGACCTGGGTTAGTACTCCGTTTTCAAAGCGGACAATGGGAATATAGGAGTTGTCGTTGTTTTCCACATAACTATATCCCTTGAATAGCGTGCCAGCATAGAAATCTTTATTTCGCAGGTCATGTTGAAAATAAGTGCCCCCATTATTCAACTGTTCACCAAAAAACATCATAAGGTCATATCCGATAAAACTATAGTTGTTGGGTATGCTTTTATATCTACGCACATAATTCCTTTGAAAGCGCTCAAAATTATTTGAAGAATAGTCCAGGAAACTGGGTGCCGCAAGGTATACCTGAAGCCTTTCCAGTTGTTTGAAATCCATATATCTGGATTGTAACCATTTGTCATTGCCCATAATGGTTAGTTCTGGCCCCATATTATCGACGGTCCCAATGATATTTGCTACAATCAATTCATGGGATGACGCTACAAAGATGTGGTCAATATCACTTCGGGGTATAAACTCATCTTCATCATCCTCGTACTCCTCGTCATCTTCATCCCGTTTTTTTTCTACTAAGAGTATGAGATCATCTGGATCAGATGTAAAAATTGTGTACAAATTCTCCGAAACAAACCGCGCTACCTCTTCCGGATCAATTGTGGGTACCTGATCCATCATAATTACTTCAATTTCATTCTCCATCAATACGGACCGATATTGATAAGCTGCAATAGAATCTGCGCTGCGCGAGCCATAAATAATAAGCGTTTTCTTGTCCTTGTCAAGTTGGTCCAGCATATATTGGGCAGCCACTTTGGCTTGAGTGTCGTCTGCTGGATGAAATAAAAAGGAGTAGGGGTTATGGGAAATAATTTCTGTATTACTGGACAAAGGATTCAGGATATTGACCTTTTGATTGAATGCAAACGAAGAGGCCAGTTCACTAGGAGCCGGATAAAGTGGACCTATGATAAGATCCATACTCTTCATTTCATCCAAGGACAATATTTCAGCGGTCCTTATACTGTCTCGTTCTGTATCGTAAGCATATAATTCTATTGAAATGTTTTGGGAAAGCAGTTGCTTGTGCGCCAGTTGTATCCCTTGATAGAGATCGAGCACCCATTGATTGGAATTAAGTCTGCGGTCCTCCTTTACATTCTGAATCAGGAATGGAAAACACACAGCTACCTTATACCGGTCTTTTTTCACCGTGGGTCCAACATATTGATTGGTGATCTCTTCTTCTGACAGGTTGAATTGGTCTATAATAATCTGAAGTTGAACCATGTCTTCCTTTGATAAGGGTTGTTGACCCATGGTCAATGCAAGACTCTCCGCAACTTCTGCATCATTGGGATACTTTAAATGTAACTTCTGTAAGTCTTCCATGGTAATATCTGCCAGGTAATATAGTTTCAATGAAACTACCTGGGAACTCATGGATTTATCATCAATTAGATTTAACTGATTTAAGGCCAGTCCGTAATCCTCTTTTTCAAAATAAAGTTTACCAAGCCAGTAATAAACTTCTTTGCGCTGGTTCCAATTGGGGTATTTGCGGGATAATTGCAGTAAAATATTCTTAGCTATTTCGGTCTGTCCGTCATGGTAAGCTGAAAGGCCATAGTAAAAAGTGGCATATTCAGCGAAGGAATTGTGGTAAGTGGTGAGGGACTTGAATGACTCCATAGCCATACGATATTGACCTGATTGGTAAAAGTCCTTGCCACTTAAATAGGTCTTTTGGGGGTTGCCAGACCGCTGTGCGAATAGCAGCATTGGCCCAATAATTAGCAAAACTAAAAAAAATAATTTCATAGTAAAAAATTTTACTCCCACTCTATAGTAGCGGGGGGTTTGGAACTGATGTCATATACTACTCTATTAACGCCCTTTACCTGATTAATTATTTTATTAGAAATATCTCCCATGAATTCATAAGGAAGATGGCTCCAGTCAGCGGTCATTCCATCCACACTGGTTACCGCCCTCAGGCAAACCACATTTTCGTAGGTACGCTCATCCCCCATAACACCTACCGACTGCACTGGCAATAGGATAGCCCCTGCCTGCCATACATTATCATATAAGTTTTGTTTTTTAAGTCCTTCTATGAAAATGTGATCCACGTTCTGTAATAGGTTTACTCTTGCTTCGGTAACTTCACCAAGGATTCGAATTCCTAGTCCAGGTCCTGGAAAGGGATGACGACTTAGAATTGCATTGTTAATCCCCAGGGTCTGTCCAACCTGTCGTACCTCATCTTTGAACAGCGTATTTAAAGGCTCTACTACTTGAAGGTTCATGTAATCGGGTAACCCTCCCACATTGTGATGCGACTTGATAGTTGCGGAAGGTCCTTTGACTGATACCGATTCAATAACATCTGGATAAATGGTCCCCTGTCCCAACCATTTTACGTTCTGTATACGGTGGGCTTCTTGGTCAAAAATATCAATAAAAGTTTTACCAATGGCTTTGCGCTTGCTTTCGGGGTCCTCAATGCCCTCAAGCGCCTGATAGAACCGTTCTTTGGCATCAACCCCTGCGACATTTAATCCCATATGCTCGTAGGAGGCCAGAACCTGTTCGAATTCAAGTTTTCTCAATAGTCCATTATCAACAAAAATACAATACAACTGATTGCCAATGGCCCGGTGGATAAGGGTTGCAGCCACTGAAGAGTCAACACCGCCGGAAAGTCCCATCACTACTTTGTCTGAGCCTAATTTCTCTTTTAATGAGGCCACTGTAGTCTCCACGAAAATATCAGAGGTCCAGTCTTGAGTGCATCTGCAAATGTGCACTACGAAATTTCTCAAAATTATTTTTCCCTCTTCCGAATGGGTAACCTCCGGATGAAACTGAATGCCATAAGTAGGCTCGTCCACTACTTTGAATGCAGCTACTTCCACATCTTCTGTACTGGCAATTACCTGGTAATGGTTGGACAATGAGGTAATGGTATCCGCATGAGACATCCAGACCTGTGAGTTGAGGGACATTTCTTTCATCAAGTGGTCATGTGTATCCACCCGACTCAGGTGTGCTCGCCCATATTCACGGTGTTGACTAGGCGATACTTTTCCACCATTCTCATTGACAATGAACTGAGCGCCATAACAGACCCCAAGTACCGGTATGTTTCCTCTGATGCCCTTGAGATCTAGTTGTGGGGCATCATTGTCCAAAACAGAACTTGGTCCTCCCGAAAGAATGACTCCTTTGATGTTATGCGTAAGAGCCGGCACATTATTATATGGATGAATTTCACAGTAAACATTCAATTCCCGGACCCGTCGGGCAATCAGTTGAGTATACTGAGACCCGAAGTCCACTATAAGGATCTGCTCCGTCATGTGCGCAAAAATACGGTTTGGAACTAGTATTAACTAAAAAAGGGGTAAAAAATATCAGGTCTCAGATCTCAGGTCTCAGATCTCAGGTCTCAGGTCTCAGATCTCAGATCTCAGATTTCAGA
>CAZAWQ010000328.1:0-1750 GCA_964488585.1 uncultured Roseivirgaceae bacterium | reverse complement strand
CAGTTTACCTCCCAAGGATGCTTATTGGTTCCGGTATCATTCGCTCATAGGTAACATGTACGCTTTCCAGAACGATCTAGTTAAGGCTATACCCTATTACAAAAAAGGCCTCGAAATGACAGAAACCCACAATATGTCCAGTGTATATACGGGTCTTGCATCTGTCTATTTAACTATTGGAGACTATGAAACAGCTGAAGAATATGGTAGTAAGAGTCTTGAGATGGAGGTCAGTTGTTGGGCTATTGACCTATACCGTATGTTGATGCAGGTGCAGGGTAAATTCAAGGAGGCTCTTCAATTTATAGACGCAACATGCCATCAAGGAGCATGCGAATGGTTCTGTACTCTAGCATTATTTCAAACATCCTGGTTGCTTGGTGATTTTGAAAAAGCGGAGCAATATTGGGACCAGTGGCAAAATCCAGGTAGGATCATCATTTATGAAATTGGCTATGTATATGATCAACTTGGAAGAAAAGAGGATGCCGGGGAAACCTTTACCACAAATATTCGAAGGCTTGAATCCAATTTGTTTAAAGAGCATCCAATAACCTATCTACGTCTTTCCAGGATATATGCCTTTAAAGGTAACAGAGTTGAGGCATTAAAATACCTGGCTGAATATGCAAAACGAGGATTTACTCGGGGTTGGCAGGACTTCATTTTGATTGATCCTTTTTTCGAAAGCCTCAGGGACGATCCAGAGTTCAAGGCCATTGTCAAGCAGGCGCAGGAGGAAAAGGCTGCATTAAGAGCCCAAGTCCGGGAGATGGAAGAGCGAGGAGAACTTACTCTTTGACGGTTCTGTGACCGGCCGCTGCCCTCAATATTCATTGCCACAGGGTAATTATCATGCAGTCGATAGGCTCTTTCAATTTCAGCTTTGGCACCGTCCAGATTGCCTGCTATCAGGTAAATATGGGCCAACCTTGCCGCTTGAAAAGGATCCAACGGATCCAATCTAAAAGCCAGTTCATGCTCTTCAACCGCCTTATCAAGACTATCAAGTGAGTACAGATGCCAGGAGTAATGGTAATGGTTTCCAGCTAAATTAGGATTTAGTAAATCGGCCTTGTTATAGCAGCTAGTTGACGATTCATATCAATGCATTTTCAATGTATGGAGCTATTATTAACAACATCGTTTACATTTTTGGATTCCACCAGAGCCGTGTGCTTCCTTTATCCGGTCCGCTAAGTTTGCCTATGGCATCTTCCACTGCTGCACCATTGGTTTCATACTCACTGCTAACAAACTCTGCCCTACGCATCATCTCATTAACCGCTACGTCAGCATTCTCGGAAGCCTTTATGTCATACCTTTTAGGAAAACCAGTTCTACGTTGTTCGGCCCATGCTTCCCATCCATCAGGGAAGAGTCCCAGCCATTTCTGGGTATGGATCTGTTCCAACGCAGTAGCAGCATCGTACTTAACCGGTACGGTTGATACTGGTGCCGGTGCATCGTGGGTAGCAACTGGTACATTAGAACTTTGCTGATAAGCCGCTATTACTCCAGCATCAGATATTCCCCAATGAATCAGGCTCTTTTCTATACCCATATTGTAGAATTCCTCTGCTGTCCCCCCCATGGTCCAACCAGTCACGGCACCCTCTGCTCTAAGGAAATAAGCCTCTGCAGCCTGCATAATTTCATAAGGATTAGAATCCTTTCCAGCAACATCAATCCATCTTGGCCCTATACGGGAAAGATTGTTTACATCCAATGCGGGTATTCCTTGAAGATC
>CAZAWQ010000327.1:0-5705 GCA_964488585.1 uncultured Roseivirgaceae bacterium | reverse complement strand
TAATCGTTAATTGATAATTGTTAATTTTCAGCCGTTGACTCCTGACTCCAGGGTGGCGTAATACCATTTGACCTGGCATAGGCTATCAACTGCCCCAAATGCTCGTTGCAGTGTGATTGTGCAATAAGTATGGCGGACATGGTAGTGTATTCTCCTGGAAATGGGAATTCTAACTTATCGGCCATGGCATCGTCACTCACCCCTTTGATGGATGCTACAATAAAATCAGTTGATTGTTTCAATGCGGCGGTAAGATCTGCTTTGGTTTTGAGGTCCTGCTCCAGGGTCTCCATATTTACTCCTTCAGGGACGGTTCCTCCCAGCTTGGTGCCAAATAAATAATTTGTGGAAATAACGTGTACAATTACTCCAGAGACTGATCTCACGCCTTCTTCCGGAGCCCAGCTGTATTTGTCCTCAGGAATAGCTTCTGCTAATTCCATTAAATGGCCAGAGGCATAAGTAATCCTATTGGTAGTTTCTGTTTGCAGCTGATTTTGTGCAAAAGTTGTGGCGCTTGCGAAAAGCGCACAGATTAATAAGACTTTTTTCATGTGTTTAGCGTTTAGATGTGGTTACTTATCAAGGAACGAAATTTTGTAAACATGGTTGCAAATATCAGTTTATATCCTGTAGGATCAAAATGATATTGATGGCTGATCAGTCAGTGCTGCATCCAGCATTGATTTATCTCCAGTCATTTCCCAATAGATCAGCGATACCGGTATTACACCTTTGCTGTCAAATTCGTCCATAAAATCTTTTAGTCTAAATTCTCCTTCCCGCTGTCTGGCATATTCGGCTAGTAATTTTTCAATTTCGATCTTACCAATGACATAACTGGTTCCGTATGCCGGTTGTCTTAAATAAAAATGCTCTTCCCATTGTATGGTGGCTCCTGCTGCAGGTAAAAGACCCCAGGGAGTCCACTTGGAAGCATATTTAATAGATTCTTCAAAATCCATCTCTAACCCGTGCTGATACAATGCCCCTAAGGCCCGGGCTGCCCTTTGCGCCAGCATTACCCACACCAGTTCTCTTCCTCTTGGACGTCCGTCATACAGACCGGTGTGCAGCAACATTTCTTCCATGCCTGTGGCCATACCCTCTGCTCTTCCGTCGAAAAGGTTGTAGCGCAAGGGAGTATTCCTGATCACACTGGGGTGAGGATCTTCGCGCATCCTTGCCAGGTCCAGCCAGTGATAATGATGCGCACGCATGGTCATGGGATCTCGATAGATGATTTCATCGAAAAACCCCCGCAAGCCATCAGCCGGGGTATAATTTCCCGCTCGCTCCCTCATAGCCGGGTCCATGTATTGGGTTACGGTAAGGATTTCTTCCTGCTCCAAAAATGTCATGAAATCACTAATGGCCTGTTCCGTTATCTGATCATATTCCTCCGGACTTTCGATTTTGCGCCAGGGTGGAGATTTGCGATTTTTATTTTCCTCTAATCTCAATGAACTATGTGAACGATACAGTTCCCGTGCTACCAGAGTGAATTCCTGTTCCCAGGAGTAGGGTAGCAGATGGACATTTTTAAGATTCCAAGTGTAGTTATCTTTGCCTACTCCTGATGGCCCATCTTTTTCCGGGCTTTTTTCAGCGATCCAGTGGGCAAAATCATCGGAAGCCTTGCTTAACTCCAGAGCGGCGGTCGCCAGGTCCAGGTATTGGTCTTCCATCATTGCCGCGAAAGCCTGTAAATCCTCGCTTTGGGCCAGAAAACTGCGTTCACTTAGTACCCATAGATCTCTGGCGTTTCCGATAAGGTTTTTCTTTGCCTGATCCCATAAAGTGTGGCCTTTCTGTAACTGTATGGTAATTTCTAAGGCATCCTCTGCAGAAAGTGGTTTTTCATAGTAATCATACTCTACTGCTCCATAAGCAGTTGGTCCTTCGCGTTCCGGCACATCGGTAGCATAGGAATAAAACCACAGGTAAAAAGCCGGGTCCCTGGACCAGGGTTTCTTGATCCTATGGGCAAAATCAAGCCCGTTCATTTCTGCACATATGAGATACCAGTCAACCTGCTGTGCAATGGACCAACCACTGGTGTCTACTGCATGAAGCCTGTTTTTCCATGAGGCCAGTTCATGAAACTGATTTTTCATTGAAGCTGGGGAATAATCCGGTATTCCATTGATCTCAGGGGGTACCAGGAAACCCCTCCATTCCAGAAAGAAAGTCTGAAGCTCGGGATGATCAGAAGGGACATCTTCAATAGGGAGATTCGAGGAGGTATCGACGACGCACTGAAAACATATCGTACATACACTTAGAACAAATAAATAGCGAAGTAGGATCATAAGATTGGGATTGATCTCTTCAAGATAGGCAAAAGTGGTAAAATCATATTAATATTGCAATCATCAACAAAAAACGATTTTTACCAGACATGAAAAGACCATATAACTCATTAATCATACTTGCATTAGTAGCAGCATTTGCAAATTGTTCAGGTGTCAAGGTATTAGATGCCTGGAGGGGAGATAATATAAATACCATTGATGACCAAAACATCCTGGTGATTACCAGGGCCGCTAATGAATTAGCCAGAGTATCTTTTGAAGAAGAAATTGCCAAGCAGATCAGAGCAAGTGGACTAAATGCCACTGAAAGCTACAAACAGTTTCCCGGCCACAAAGCTGATCATAAACTATCCGAAGAGGAGATAGATGAGTTGAAAACTTCCATACAAGATGCAGGATTCAACGGAGTAGTGGTAAGTGTACTAAAAGATTTGCAGGAAACCACCCGGGTAACAGAAGAAGGGGGGTATACTACTGGCGGCTATACAGGTGGTCCCTATAATTCCTACTATCCCGGCTATTATGGGGGGTTCTATGGATACTATGGAAATGCCATGTCTTACTCTACCTATGGGAACTATGTTCCCAGTACTATAACCACGCACACCTCGAAGACCTATATCCTGGAAACAGTAGTCTACAATTTGGATCAACCCGAGGATAAGCAGTTAGTAGCGGTAGTGACCTCAAAGGTTGATAATCCACAAAGTGTTACTACTACTGCCAAACAATATGCAAAGGTCATAGTTAAAAGCTTAAGCAAAAAATAGAAGCCGAAAAAACCTGCAGTAGCATCATATCTTATACTATATTTGCACCCTGATATTTACACCTTGACCATTACTTATGGCAGATAAGCAGGATCTTGACTTTACCTATACCACTATCGATGAAATATTCCGTTTAAGTATCGGAGAAACCGGTGACTTTAGTGGAGCAAAATATGATGGTGATTTTTCCATGACCCTGGAAGCGGCTCAAAAGGCCAAGCACAAGTTTATTGCAGACAGTTTGAATATAAACGAAGGCACTAAAGTGCTTGATATGGCTTGTGGTTGGGCGCCATTTTCAAAATACATAGTGGAAGAAAGAGGAGCAACTAGCATTGGTTTGACCCTGTCGAAGGGTCAGGCCGAAGCCTGTCAGAAAAATGGATTTAACGTACAGGTAAAAGATTGCCGTTACGTGAAACCGGAAGACTTTGGGACCTTCGATGCCATTACCTGTATTGGTGGCTTGGAACACTTTTGCTCAGTTGAGGAGTATGTGGATGGCAAACAGGAGCAGATCTATCGCGACTTTTTTAAAACATTGTACGACTTGCTGCCTACAGGTGGACGGTTCTATATGCAAACTATGACTTTTAGCAAAAACATGGTGGATTACCAGGAACTGGACGTAAACGCGGAAAAGGGATCCGCGGCGCATGTTTGCGCACTAATGGCTGAGGAATTTCCAGGATCATGGCTTCCTTACGGCCGGGAGATGGTAATAAGAAACGCAGAACCTAATTTTAAACTGATCTCACAAAGCAGCGGAAGACTCGACTATATTGAGACCATTGGTCAATGGAGAAAGAAGTTCAGAAAATTCAACCTAAAAAAATACGGCTTGTACTTCACTCTGGCCCTAAGATATATAACAGATCCGCCGTTCAGGCATCAGGTAGAGGTATTTAGAGTAAGTCCCAACCGGGTATGTTTCGAAAAGGAAATCATGGACCACTATCGGTTGGTCTTTGAGAAAGTCTAATTCATAATTCCTCTACTACATCCTGCAACTTACTTTTGACTCTTTTGATGCCAAAAGCCATCACAACCATGATCGTTCCTTTGATCCAGAAAGCAAAACTGATCAAAGTGACCACCGCCAAAGAACCAGCCAGAGGCTTGCCAATAATAATAAAACCAAAGACAGCGATTACCAGGCCTCCAATAAGATCTAACCACCAGTTGGCCACACCTTTTCGTTTCAGGTCGAAAGAGTTGACAAATTCCATGATGCCTCGGAAAAGAAACCAGAGGCCTACCAGTAGCATAAGAGTAACCGCGGAGGCGATAGGATTGAATAGAAAAACACCTCCCAACAATATATCGACAAGACCGGTAGCCAGGTACCATCCCCAATTATTAAGTCCATCGCGCTCTCCAATAGATAATAGCACCATGCTTATACCCGAGATTAGTAGGGCAATACCGATATAGATGGTAATAAGTAATATGGTCTCACCGGGGTGCTTCCAAACCAAAAATCCAAGAATGATATAGACAATACCAGCTACCAACAGTAGCCACCAGTTTTTTGCAAGTTTGTTTATCATGGTTAAGTGTTTGATCCGTTACAATATAGTAATTTTTGTAAGTAGTGAATGGCATAGTTTTTGAAATTTGGTATTTGCTTTAGGTCAAAACGCCACGTACCACTCGCCCATGTACATCAGTCAACCGATATCGCCGTCCCTGATGTTTGAAGGTAAATAACTCGTGATCAATACCCAGGATATGCATAATGGTGGCTTGAAAATCGTGCACATGTACTGGGTTTTCGACAGGGTTAAAACCAAAATCATCCGAAGCCCCAAAAGTAAAACCCGGCTTTACTCCAGCGCCGGCCATCCATAAGGTGTATACATAGGGATGATGATCCCGGCCCCAGTTCCGAAAATCTTCAATTTTACCCTGAAGGAATGGTGTCCTTCCGAATTCTCCACCCCAAATTACCAGGGTATCATCCAACATGCCCCGCTGTTTGAGGTCTTTGATCAATGCGGCACTGGGAGCATCCGTATCCTGGCACTGGACCTTTAATTGGTAGTTCAAATTTCTGTGCTGGTCCCACCCGGCATGCATACATTGAACAAAACGCACCCCTCTTTCTGCCAGCCTTCTGGCCATCAGGCAATTGTAGGCAAAACTCCCCTTATGATGCACGTCCGGTCCGTACATATCCAGTATATGTTGGGGCTCAGAAGAGAAGTCAGTGAGTTCCGGGACACTCATTTGCATTTTATAAGCCATTTCATATTGGGCAATTCGCGTGGCGATCTCAGGATCTCCATATTCCTGAAGATTTATCTCATTTAAAGCTTCAATATCACCAAGAATATCCAGGCGCATTTGTCGGCTCATCCCTTTCGGATTTTTAAGGTAGAGCACCGGATCACCGCCACCCCTGAATTTCACTCCCTGGAACTGAGTTGGCAGAAATCCACTGCCCCAATAATAGTCGTAAAAAATCTGGCCGCAACTGGCTTCTTTATCCCGGGAAGTCATGGCCACAAATGCCGGCAGATCTTCCGAGGTGCTTCCCAGTTCCGAAAATCTTCAATTTTACCCTGAAGGAATGGTGTCCTTCCGAATTCTCCACCCCAAATTACCAGGGTATCATCCA
>CAZAWQ010000326.1:0-2602 GCA_964488585.1 uncultured Roseivirgaceae bacterium | reverse complement strand
ATTTTGGATTTGTTTCTTGATGCTTATTTAATTTGTTGACTCTGGATCATCCGCGCAATGTGGACTATCTTGCACGTCAGAAGTTATGACTGCAAATACAACCGAGGCCTGGTACCAAAACAACATCGCCGAATTCCAATCTCAGAGTGATAAACTACGGAGAAAATCTCACCACCTGTCCTTTTGGACGATGGTGGTATTTCTTCTTTTTATGGCCCTGATAGGTACGAGTATTTACTACCAATCCGGGGAGACACTGGCTGGCGTAACCTTGATTTTTGGCATTGTATTCGGCAAACTGATCAATATTCACAACAGGGTCAAAACAAAAAAACTACACTATGACCTTTTAGTAGAAATAAATCAAAGCGAGCTCAAGCGGCTATCACTGGATCTTCGCTCCTTCATTGATGGTGCTCAGTACCTTGATCAAAATCATCAGTATTGTCTTGATCTTGATCTTTTTGGGTCTCACTCGCTTTTTCAGTGGTTGAACCGAACCGTAACCTTAGGTGGGGAAGAGTTGCTGGCATACAGTCTTATTCAGAAATCCACTATAAATGAAATCAATTCCCGGCAAAAGGCCGTTAAGGAGCTGGCTTCATCTCCGGATTGGGGACAACAGTTTCTTGCCAGTGGAATGGCTTTTAACGCTCGTGATAATGATATCAAACCATTTCTAGACTGGGTAAATGCCAAAGCTACTAATCCAAAATGGTTTAAACCCGCATTGTTTGTGCTGCCACTGATTGCCTTGATACTGACTACTGCATATTTTGGTGGCATCTTGTCCGGGTATTTGGTATTGGCTGTCTTAGTCATAAATGCCCTAATTTTAAAGCGTGTCCAACCAATGGCCCAAAATACATATGATGAAACCCATCGAAGTATCAATATTCTTAAGGCTTATGAAGCCATGATTGAATGTATTGAAGGTTCGGATTTTCATTGTACCCTGTTACAGGACCTACGCCGCCCTTTTGTTGATAAACAGGAAATGGCCTCCCGGACCATCAAACAATTAAAAAACATTCTGTCACGAATTGAAGTCAGACATAATATGCTCTACTGGATCTTTAATATTTATTTCTTATTAGATGTAATATGGCTGTTACAAGCGGAAAGTTGGAAAAGAAAACACAGCGCCTATGTTTCTAAGTGGTTCCGTTCACAAAGTAACTACGAACTGTTGGTGTCGCTTGGGCTTACCGCACATAGTCAAGGAGCATACACGTTTCCTACGGTAGTAGAAGACAAGTATATATTTAAAGCAAAATCATTAGGGCATCCCTTAATTCCCAATAATGAACGGGTTACTAATGACTTTGAATTACAAAATAAAGGTACAGTGGTAGTCTTGACCGGGTCTAACATGTCTGGTAAAAGCACTTTCCTAAGAACCATTGGAGTAAATATCGTACTGGCAAGGTTGGGAGCACCGGTATGTGCCGAAATCCTGACTTTGGGAGATTTCTTACTGTTTACTTCCATGCGTACTACTGATTCACTTGAACAACACGTCTCCTCATTTTATGCAGAACTTGAACGCATCAGCCGGCTGATTGAACAATTAAAACAAGGTATACCCACACTTTTCTTGTTAGACGAGCTCCTGAAAGGCACCAATTCACAGGACCGACATTTGGGTTCCTCCACCCTAATCAGGCAACTTAATCAGGGTCCGACATTTGGTATCATATCGACGCATGATTTGTCACTTGGGGAACTCTCCGAAGAACACCAGTATATACAAAATTTCAGTTTTAATAGTGAGCTTAGAGAAGGCGAGCTCATCTTTGACTACAAGTTGCGCCATGGAATATGTGAAAGTTTTAACGCCACTGAACTGATGGCCCGCATGGGAATTGATATTGAAAAAGACCACTCAAATCTTTAACATTTGGTTAAAAAAACCTTATTTCGAATGTTATTAATCTGTATCGTTTGACTGATCGACCGACAAATATTGGAATATTAGGTGGAGGACAATTAGGCCGGATGCTTATCCAGTCTGCTATTGACTTTAATTTGGAGATTTCGATACTGGATCCGGACCCTTCAGCTCCTTGCAGTATGATCGCTCATAGATTCGTCCATGGTGAATTCACTGATTACCAAACGGTACTGGATTTTGGCCGAGATTGCCAGCTGGTTACTATTGAAATTGAGAACGTCAATACCGACGCTCTTAAACAACTGGTCCGTGAAGGAATAAATGTTTACCCCCAACCGGAAATTATTGAACTGATACAGGACAAACGCCTGCAAAAAAAGTTCTACCTGGACCATAACATACCCACTGCTGAGTTTGTGTTGGTAGAGAATTCTTCTGAAGCCAGGAGCCATGAACAATTTCTTCCGGCATTTTTTAAACTGGGAAAAGCTGGTTATGATGGCCGGGGGGTGCAAAAACTAACATCAATGGAAGATTTTGACGAACTTTTGACAGGGCCGGGGCTGTTGGAGAAACTGGTGGATTTTGAAAAAGAGATATCCGTTATCGTGGCCCGAAACCAGGAAGGAGCAATAAGTACCTTTCCAACTGTGGAACTGGTTTTCAATGCTCAATATCACCTAGTAGAGTATTTGTTTGCCCCTGCTC
>CAZAWQ010000325.1:0-10584 GCA_964488585.1 uncultured Roseivirgaceae bacterium | reverse complement strand
CCTATATCAACTTCAATAATACCTATGAATGGAAAATTACTACTACCTGGCCTCCAAATTTTCCTGTTTTGGGAGAAGGCTGCAACCACTTGGCCCGTTGGATAGATCAAATGTCAGGAGGACGTTTGAAGATCAGGGTATATGGAGGTGGAGAGTTAATACCTCCTCTGGAAAGTTTCGAAGCCGTAAGTAATGGCGCCATTGAAATGGGGCATGGAGGGGCATATTACTGGGCCGGCAAAACGCCCGCCGCTCAATTCTTTTCGACGGTACCATTTGGCATGAGTTTTAAACAAATGAATGCCTGGATCATTACCGGCGGAGGCAAGGAACTATGGGAGGAGCTTTACCAGCCTTTTGATCTTATGCCAATGCTTTGTGGCAATACCGGTGTTCAGATGGGCGGTTGGTTTAACAAGGAAATAAATACCATTGAGGATCTGAAAGGTTTAAAAATGAGAATGCCAGGGCTTGGCGGTAAGGTCCTAGCCAGAGCAGGGGCAACAGCCTTACTGGTTGCCGGTGGGGAGATTTATACCAACCTGGAAAGAGGTGTGATCGATGCCACCGAATGGATAGGACCCTATCATGACTACCTGATGGGTTTTCATAGGATAGCTAAATACTATTACTATCCGGGCTGGCATGAGCCTGGACCGGCACTTGAATTAATTGTAAACAGATCCAAATTTCTTTCCCTTCCAAGTGACATACAGGAGATAATTCGCACAGCTGCTCACCGCAGCAATTCCTGGGTGGCCGCGGAGTTTGATAATAAGAATTCCATTTATCTGGATAAAATTATTGAGGAAGGTGAAGTAAGATTAAAGTCCTTTCCGGATTCGGTACTGGAGCGTTTAAGGGAGTACACCAACGAGGTTCTTGCTGAACTGGTGGAGCAAGATGAAAACAGTCGTAAGGTATATGAGTCTTATGATAAATTTCGACGTGGTCTATATCGTTGGTCAACTATTAGTGAGAAAAATTTCTACAATAAACTGATGACAGGTTAACCCAATTCAGGTTCCCAGCCAGTTTGGAAACCAACTAATGATTTCAGGAAACAGTATGACCAGCACCAAAAATACCATTTGTATAATCACGAATGGCACTATTCCCCGGTACAACTGCATGGTAGTTACCTGAGGTGGCGCCACCCCTTTCAGATAAAACAGTGAGAACCCAAAGGGCGGGGTCAAAAAAGATGTCTGGAGGTTCAATGCAATCAATATTCCTACCCAAATCAGATCGATTCCCAGGGCCAGAAAAATGGGAGTAACCACTGGAACAATAATAAATATTATTTCGATGAAGTCAATAAAAAACCCCGCCACAAACACCGCCCCCATGACCAACAACAGGAATGACCGTGGTGTCAATTGTGCATTTTCAATAAGATTTATAAAATAGGCATCTCCCTCCAGCCCTCTGAACACCAGGGAAAATGCCGTAGCACCCACCAGAATAATAAAAACCATACTGGTGAGATGAGTGGTTTCTTTCATGACATCTTTGAGGATTTTCAAATTGAATTTTCCCTGAGATACGGTGAGCAGGGTAGCGCCACCGGCTCCTACCGCTGCGGCTTCGGTAGGAGACGCAATACCGGCGAAAATAGATCCCAACACTGCCAAAATTAGCAGAAATGGGAGCAGAAAAGCCTTAAATATTCTGAGAAACATGCCTTTCTGCCTGAATTTGGCAATCTCCTCAACCGGCATACTGGGCGCCGATGAAGGCTTAATCAAACTAACTGCATAAATATATAAAGCGTACAGTATAACCAGCACTGCTCCTGGAACTGCCGCAGCCAGGAACAGATCCCCCACCGATACGTTAAGCACACTTCCAAGTAAGACCAGGACCACGCTTGGGGGAATGATTTGCCCCAGGGTTCCGGAGGCGGCAATGGTGCCGGTAGCAAGTTCGGTGCTGTAACCCCTCTTTAACATAGTGGGTAAACTTATAAGCCCCATGGTTATTACGGTGGCACCTACAATGCCGGTAGACGCCGCCAGCATGGCTCCAACCACTACCACGGCCATTGCCAACCCGCCTTTGAATTTGCCGAATAACAAGGCCATGGTTTCTAGCAAACTCTCAGCAATACCAGATTTTTCCAGCATCATGCCCATAAAAATGAACAGCGGAACAGCTATCAACACATAGTTTCCCATGGTCCCAAAGACTCTTAACGGCAGCAAGTAGAAGAAATCAGTACCAATAGTGAGCAGTCCGAATATTACCGAAATGCCACCCAGTGTAAAAGCCACGGGATAACCAGCCAATAGCAAAACAAAGATCAGGGCAAACAAGACCAGGGCTAGTGCTTCAGTCACGATTCAGCTTTGTTTTGTTCAGCACCTACCAGTATTAAAATGCTTTTGAAAACCAAACTTATGGCTTGAATAAAGAGTAGTGAAAACCCCACGGGAATAGCGGCCTTAATAACAAAACGGGCAGGCAACCCCCCAGGATCCGGTGAAGACTCGAATAACCCGAATGAATTAGCCGTGAAATCTGATCCCTCGATGATTAAAATCCAACAAAACGGGCCAAGCAACAGTACAGTACCCACCAGGTTTACCCAAGCCTTAACCCTTTTTGGAAAGTTGCTATAGAAAACATCTACGCGTACGTGTCTATCGTGTTTGAGGGCAAAAGCCGCTCCCAGTAAAAATATTAGAGCGAATACGTGCCATTCCAGTTCATAAATGGCCACAGCACTGGAATTGAACAGGTAACGCATTACTACATCATAACATATGATCAGCACCAATAGCGCTGTCAACCAGGAAATCTTGTTACCCACCCATTCGATCAGGCGGTCAGCAAATGAAATATATCCCTTTAATAATTTGATCATGGACCGTAAAGAACAGTAATTTGAACGCCGAATGCCGAATGCCGAACACCGATTCGAACGTCGAATGTCGAACACCGAGCCCGAGCCGGAAACCCGAAATAAACCCTAATACAGCAAAATAGTAAATTATTTTTACATGGCCGGAAATGAGTACTTCCGGAAATTGTATCTTTGCGGGATGTCATCACAGCCACAAAAACTGGATATCCGAAATCAAACCCTGGACCAATTGGTATCTTTCTTTGAAAGTCAGGGGGAGAAAGCGTTTCGCGGCCGTCAGGTATATCAATGGCTATGGGAAAAAGCTGCAGTCGATTTCCAAAGTATGACCAATCTCTCCGAGAAGCACCGTCAACTCTTATCGCAACATTTTGAGATCAACCGTATACAAGTAGACCAATCTCAGATAAGCACAGATAGAACCATCAAGTCGGCTTTCAAACTACACGATGGGCACCTGGTTGAAGCTGTACTCATTCCTTCACGACACAGAATGACTGCCTGCGTTTCTTCTCAGGTAGGCTGTTCATTATCATGTAAGTTTTGTGCCACCGGTTATATGGACCGGGCCAGAAACCTGGAAGCGGCCGAAATTTATGACCAGGTAGTGCACATAAGGAATCAGGCACAGGAATCCTATAAGAAACCATTGACCAATATTGTATTTATGGGAATGGGTGAACCGTTGCTCAACTATCAGAATGTACTTAATGCTATCGATCACATCACCAGCCCTCAGGGTTTGGGAATGTCTTCCAAAAGGATCACCGTTTCCACCGCTGGTATTGCTAAAATGATTAAAAAACTGGGCGATGACCGGGTCAAGTTCAATCTGGCTTTGTCCTTACATGCAGCCAACGATCAGAAACGAAGTAAGATCATGCCCATCAATGATAGTAACTCCTTAAAGGCCTTGGATGGAGCGTTACGGTATTACTACGATGCCACTGGGAATGATGTTACTTTTGAATACATCGTTTTCAACAACTTCAATGATACTTTGGATGATGCCCGCGAACTTTTAAAGTTTAGCAGAAAGGTCCCCAGTATGGTAAATCTCATTGAATACAACCCAATTAAAGAAGCAAAATTCGTTAACGCCGAAGAAGACCGTTTAAGAATTTTTGCGGATTTTTTGGAACAAAATCGAGTGAATGTCAGGATCCGGTACAGTAGAGGCAAAGACATTGACGCGGCCTGTGGACAGTTGGCGAATAGATCATAGATCTTAGATCTTAGATGTCAGATCTCAGATCTATGATCTATGATCTCAGAGCTCAGATCTTAGATTTCACAGTGTTAATACTGCTCACAAATATGGCCACAAGCTCACTACACTCCAATGTCAATTTTGAAAGCAACTCCGGATTATCACATAGTTTAGCCTCTTCAATTATTTTTAAGCAAACTGTAGTCTCTCTCAATTCTTTTAATCCAATTCCTAAATTATGGATAAAATCCCGGGTTGACTCTGCACTTTGCGATTCAGCATAGTTTAGTGCGGGTGAAGTACTTGATCTAACAAGTTGCCAGCCCATATTCCTTCCTGCGATATTGGGCTTTAAACTATTTGTGAGTTCTGAAGTCATAACTCCAAATTTTACCAGTCGGGTTTGTAATATTTTACGATTCATCCCGAGCCCAAAGTACACATCACCAATCTCAAATTTTGAGATCTGACAATTTGAGATCAGAGATTTGAGATATTTGAGATCAGAGATTTGAGATCAGAGATTTGAGATCAATAGATCAGAGATCTAATTATTGCTGGCATTAAACAGTTTCTGCTTCTCCTCCTTACTTAAACTTTCATAGCCCTTCGCGCTGATTTTGTCCAGGATGGCATCAATTTCATCTTGTGGTACACCCGATGCGGTAGTTTTTACAGATCGCGACCTCTTGGTTCGGGCTTTGGTATCAGAGGCACCTCGATGGGTCACTTTTACTCTCGGCCTCTCAAAGAAACTTCGAATAAAATCTCCTGTCGATTGAATCCAAGCACCCAGGTCATTACCTCGCTGTAGTTGCTTTATATAAACAAATCCGAGAATGGCTCCTCCAAGGTGTGCGATATCACCCCCGGCATTTGACCCAATGGCTCCAAAAAATGACATAAACACATAAAAAATAGCGATATATTTAATCCTTACCGGGCCCAACAACAAAAGATAGAATTGATGCTCAGGCATCAACGTTGCCGCTCCCACCACAATAGCAAATACCGAAGCAGAGGCCCCAATCAGAGAACTTTTTCCAACTTCATCAACAAATAATGGACTTAGGTTGTAGATCAGAATATATAGAATACCACCTGCAAGGCCTCCCAAAATATACAAATTGATCAGCTTGCGATTTCCAAGATAGTCCTTTACCAGTCGGCCAAACCAATATAGAAATAGCATGTTAAAAAGAATGTGAAAGAAACCGTAGTGAGTAAAAAATGTGGTTATTAGGGTCCAGGGTCTTAAAAGCAGTTGCCCGGGGTCCGAAGGTAAGCCAAGAAGATTCAAATAAGTTTGATGGTAGCTAGCCGTTTCCCCAATGACTCCGGTTAGTACCAATACCACTTCAAGAACCCTAAGCACAAAAAATATTATTCCATTGATCAGGATCAACTGGACCAATCCATTGTTGCCCTTTTTGAAAGCACTCTTAAATTCTTCAACCAGATTTCGTTGCATATTCAAATCCTATTAATAAAAACTACCCCGCTTATTTTGCCAGATCTTCAATAAAATAAACGCGAATAGCATACCGCCAAGATGGGCAAAATGTGCCACATTATCGCCCGGCGCACTGTTTAATCCAGAAAATAACGCTATCAAACCCAACCCAAGGGCCATATATTTTGCTTTTATAGGTATGGGTGGAAAAAGCAGCATAAATTCAGTATTCGGAAATAGCATCCCAATAGCCATCAATAGTCCATACACCGCTCCCGACGCGCCCAACATAGGGTTTAAGGCACCCTGAAAATAACTGATACTAGCGAACAATACGGCTGCCCCAACGCCACATATCATGTAAAATACCAGGAACCGGCCGGGTCCCCATACTCTTTCAAGCAGGGGGCCAAGAAAATACAGTCCTAACATGTTCAAGAATAAATGCGAGAATCCACCATGGAGAAACATGTGTGTAAATAGTTGATACGGCTGGAATTCGGGGCTATGGAAACTATGCAACATCAACTCATACTTTATGACCCGCATTCCAAGGAAGTCAGTGACCACATACAATGCAATGTTGATCAAAAGTATATTTTTCACCATTGGTGTCAGGTTTCGGAACATACGCTAATTTTTAAATAGGTTATCAATATCGTCAGACTCCAGTATCAAGTGCGTTTTTCCACCATCAGGAGCATAGTTAGGGTGGGCACATCCAAACAGACGGTCAATAATGGCCTCCATTTCTTCCGTCTCCAGAGTTTTATTGGGAGCTGAAGCCACTTTTTTCGCCATTGACCGGGCAAGCTGTTCCTGATGATCACTATCAGGATCAGAACTAAAATTTTTTACCTGTTCCAGTAAACCCTCGAAGAGAGACCTTGCGTCCTGGTAGGCAGCATCCACTGGCACCCCTTGAATTACCAGATCGGACTTCCCAAATTGTTCAAATGCAAATCCAAGCGCCTTGATATCGGTCTCTAACTCCATTACCAAGGTAAAGTCTGCCGGATTCATAGAAATGGTTTGAGGAAAAAGTAGTTGTTGTGAGGCTCCCGCCGTTTGTTTCAGGCAACGGAGGTACTTTTCAAACAAAATTCGTTCTGAAGCGGCCCGGTAATCTACCAGCATCAACCCCCACTTTATAGGTGTAAGCAGGTAGTTTTGACCTACCTGCATGATGCTTGACATTCCTGGACCAACTTCACGGCGATTCACTGCACTGCCCAAGGTCCGGGAGGGAAATTCTCCTTCTAGCCCGATCTTTGATTCATCCAGGGAAATCTGGTACAGTTTTTCCCAATGCTCGATTTGGTGTTGATGCAATCCGGGACTTTTCATTTGCCCATACTCCCGTTCCTTCCGGGTGACGCCATGAGGATTTCTAGGCAGGTTAATTATAGCCTCAAAATTAACATCACTATCAAAATCCAGGGAAGGGGTAATGTTGTGGGTTCCCAGAGCTTTTTTCACCGCTGCACGGATTATTCCGTATACAGTGCGCTCATCATCAAACTTTACTTCAGTTTTTGTGGGGTGCACATTGACATCAACATGCTTGGGGTCGATCTCAATAAACAACGCATAAAATGGGTACTGGCGATCAGGGAGCAACCCTTCATAGGCAGACATCACCGCATGATTGAGGTAATTGTTTTTTATGAACCTGTTGTTTACGAAAAAGTATTGTTCACCCCTGGTTTTTTTTGCATTTTCAGGTTTGCCAACATATCCATTGATTTTCATCATAGTAGTCTCTTCACTACAGCTGATTAGTTGTTGTTGGTGATTCTTACCAAGTAATTGTACAATTCTTTGGCTAAGATTGGCTGGTCGAAGTTGATAAACCTCAAGATCGTTTTGAAAAAGCGAAAAAGATATATCAGTATGTGCAATGGAAACCCTCTGAAATTCTTCCAAAATGTGTCTCATTTCCACCGGGTTGGACTTTAGAAAATTTCTACGGGCCGGGACATTAAAAAAAATATTCTTTACCACCACCGAAGTACCCACAGGCATAGAAGCCAATTCCTGCTTTTTAACTTCACTCCCTTCTACAGAAAGGTAATGACCTAGTTCATCCACCTTTCTTTTGGTCTTCATTTCTACTTGTGCAATTGCAGCAATAGAAGTTAAAGCTTCACCACGGAAACCCTTGGTCCTAATGGCAAACAAGTCACTTGCGTTCCTTAGCTTTGAAGTGGCATGGCGTTCAAAACTTAGCCGGGCGTCGGTCTCAGACATTCCCTCTCCGTTATCGATCACCTGGATAAAGGATTTTCCAGCATCTTTGATTATTACCTGTACCTCAGTACTTTTAGCATCAACCGCATTTTCCACTAGTTCCTTTACCACCGACGCAGGTCTCTGTATCACTTCGCCAGCGGCAATTTGATTAGCAATATTGTCCGGAAGTAACTGAATAATGTCCTTCATGTGAATGTATGGTACCGGCCCTGGTTAGATTGGGTTAAACTATGCAGGTGAACAAATTTAGACAATCCCTATTTAAAATTAAAGAGACCCCGAAGACGGTAAAGTATGTATATCCCTATTACTACCAACAGTATAATGATAGCAATGTTCCCGTAATATAGATATCCGAAGAATATACCAAACATCCCTGCAATCAATGAAAATTGAATTAATCCAGTTTTATTACTCTGCGGAGGTTTGCGAGTGAATGCATGGGAAATATTGGTCCGATAGTTGTTACTTTTATCTCCAGATAGCTCCTGCTTTATTCTGGCGGTTCTTCGAGCAATATCTTCCTTTATAGGATCGTAATATCTGGGTTCGAAATTGAAACGTTTATGGGTAGGTATCCTAAAAAGGGATGGAAACTTCATATTTTTAACTAGATATGTCTAATATATTAATACTTTTACACAAATACCAAAATAGTACTTATCCAATAAATGGTTCTTTTAAGGCCGATTAGATGACTTCAATAAGGATATTTACAGCATTGATAGTACTCCTGTTAGTTAACGATACAGAAGCACAACAGGTTCAACAACCTAAGGAAGAGCAGCGTTGGGTTGACAGCGTATTTCAAAGTTTGACGGTAGAAGAACGTATTGGGCAGCTCTTCATGGTTGCTGCCTATTCCAACCAAGGTGCCAGTCACCGGCAATCAATCGAGAAGCTTATTAAACGGTACAATATTGGTGGATTGCTCTTTCTTCAGGGCGGACCGGTTCGACAGGCCAATCTGACCAACAGATTTCAAGATATATCAAAGACCCCTCTTCTTATTGCCATGGATGCTGAATGGGGGCTGGGAATGAGATTGGACAGCACCATAAGCTATCCTCGTCAAATGTCGCTGGGAGCCATCCAGGATGATCATCAGATTTACTTGATGGGAGAAGAAATCGGCAGACAAATGCACCGGCTGGGTGCTCACATCAATTTTGCTCCGGTAGTTGACATTAACTCAAACCCCACAAATCCGGTCATCGGCACCCGGTCATTCGGAGAAGACAAAGAAAATGTGGCCTCCAAAGGTATAGCTTACATGAAAGGTCTTGAAGCTCAAGGAGTAATGGCAAACGCTAAACACTTTCCAGGTCATGGCGATACTGATACAGACTCCCACCTTACTTTGCCAGTAATTAAGCACAGCGCTTCCAGGCTTGAAAGCATGGAGTTATACCCTTTCAAAAAATTGATCGAAGCTGGTCTTCACAGTACTATGGTGGCTCATTTATACATCCCAGCCTTGGACTCAACCATCAATCAACCATCAACCCTTTCAAGACCAATTGTGACCGGTTTGCTTCGGGAAAAACTGAACTTTAATGGACTGATATTTACCGATGCTTTGAATATGAAGGGAGTTACAAAATATTACCAGCCAGGTGAATTGGAGGTAAAGGCACTGAAAGCTGGGAATGATGTGCTGCTTTTTCCAGAAAACGTCTCAGCTGGAGTCCGGGCCATAAAAGAGGCTTTAGACAACAAGGAAATAAAACAGAAGGAGTTGTATAAAAAAGTCAAGAAAATACTATCCGCCAAATACCGGGCTGGCCTGAACAACTACCGACCAATTAATACCGACAACCTGCAGACATTTCTTACCAGGCCTGATGCCCAACTGGTCAGACGCTCCCTTTATGAAAAGACCATAACTGTAGTCAGGAATAAAAGTGAGTACATTCCGGTCAAAGTACTTGATGACACTCATTTTGCCAGTCTAACCATTGGCTCTAAGAAACCGAATACCTTTCAGAAACAGCTGAGTAAGTATGCTTCTTTCAGCCACTTCACGGTTTCTAAGGACCAGAAATCCAAAGTGCACTACCATCATCTTTTGGGGAAACTAGAGAATTTCAGTCAGGTGATAGTGGGCGTGCACGGCATGAGTAATTCCAGGTCGAAGAAGTATGGCTTGGGGCCCTCAGATATTGAATTTTTAACCAGCTTACAGAAACTAACCAAGGTGATCGTGGTGGTGTTTGGTAATCCTTATAGTTTGGAGTACCTGCAGGACATTGATCACTTAATATGTGCTTATGAAGACCAGGTGATTACCCAAGAGCTGGTACCTCAGGTAATATTCGGAGCTTTGGGAGCCAGCGGTCATCTTCCGGTAACCTCAGGAAAGTTTCCACTTGGTACCGGCGAGATTACTAAACCAATAGGAAGGCTGGGCTATACTATTCCCGAAAGTGCCGGGATGGATTCTAAGGTACTTGCACGCATTAACAGGATAGCAGAAGAAGCTATTAGCGAAAAAGCTACCCCTGGTTGTCAAGTACTGGTAGCCCGAAATGGCAAAGTAGTGTTCGAGAAATCATATGGCTACTTCACCTACGATAGCTTAAATCTAGTGACCAATGAAACTCTATATGATATTGCTTCTATTACCAAGGTAGTGGCTACCCTACAGGCGATCATGTTCCTGGAGGAACGCCACGATATTGATCTTGACCTAAAAGTCGCCCACTATTTGCCTGATCTGAAAGAAAGTAATAAGAGGAATATTGTAGTCAAAGATCTACTAACACATCAAGCGGGATTGTTGCCATTCATTCCATTTTGGCG
>CAZAWQ010000324.1:0-1781 GCA_964488585.1 uncultured Roseivirgaceae bacterium | reverse complement strand
CTTTTCAAATCCAGAGCCAGGAACAATTAATCACATTAAATCAGTTACTGCCGGGATCACCGATGAAGCACTAATCAGTGCCTCCGGTTCATCAGGAGATTGGGTCACTCATGGGTTGAACTACAGTGAAGACCGCTATAGTCGATTAAATCAGATCAATGAAATCAATATTGACAGTCTTGGGCTGGTCTGGACCTTACCATTGGGAACCCGGCGAGGTATTGAAGCAACACCATTAGTGGTAGACGGAATCATGTATTTGACGGGACCATGGAGCAAGGTGTATGCGGTGGACACCCGCACCGGCCAAATGATCTGGGATTATAATCCCGAAGTTCCTGGTTACTACGGTCCCAAGGCCTGTTGTGATGTGGTTAATAGAGGGGTTGCCCTGTATCAAGGCAGTGTTTTCTTTGGTACCATCGATGGCCGCCTAATCAGCCTGGATGCTGCTACCGGAATAAAGAATTGGCAGATTCAAACAGTTGACACTACCATGTTTTATACCATCACCGGCGCACCCAGAGTAGTGAAGGGTAAAGTAATTATAGGAAATGGAGGTGCCGAATATGGGGTGCGCGGCTATGTGTCTGCCTATGATGCATCTACCGGAGAAATGGATTGGCGGTTTTATACGGTGCCAGGTAATCCAGCGGAACCTTTTGAATCACCTGCTATGGAGGCAGCATCGAAAACCTGGACTGGCGAATGGTGGAAATACGGGGGAGGTGGCACTGCCTGGGATGCCATGGCCTATGATCCTGAGCTAAATCTGTTGTATGTCGGAACTGGTAATGGTTCTCCCTGGAATCGAGTTTACCGCAGTCCTGGAGGTGGGGATAATTTGTACTTGTCATCAATTGTGGCATTAAACCCAGATGATGGATCTTTGGTGTGGTACTACCAAACTACTCCGGGAGACACCTGGGATTATACCGCTACGCAACACATTATGTTGGCCGATCTGGAAATCGAAGGAGTTAATAGAAAAGTTCTAATGCAGGCACCTAAAAATGGCTTTTTCTATGTACTGGATCGGGCAACTGGAGAGTTGATTTCCGCGGAACCGTATACCTATGTGAACTGGGCCGCTCACATAGATCTTGAGACAGGAAAACCAGTGGAAACTGAGTTCAGTAGATATCAGAATGAAAATGCCTACATAAGTCCAAATTACTGGGGTGGCCATAACTGGCAGCCTATGGCTTTTAACCCTGAAACCAGAATGGTTTATATTCCGGCTCGGGAGATCGCTTCGATTTATGGGAATGATACTGAGTACGTATTTAATGAAAAGGGGTTGAATTCACAGAATAATTGGAACCTTGGTACTGGATATGATCCGAGCAAGGCCCTGAGAGAGGATCCTGAAGGCCCCGGAAATACCCGTCAAGGTATGTTAATTGCCTGGGATCCTGTAGATAAGGAAGTCAAGTGGAGGGTCAACCACCAAACAGCCTGGAATGCAGGCGTACTTACCACAGCCGGCGGGTTGGTGTTCCAGGGAACTGCCGAAGGCTGGCTAGTAGCATATAAAGCGGCCACAGGAGAAAAAATATGGGAAACTTCCGTTGGATCCGGGGTGATCGCACCTCCTGTTTCCTATTTGGTAGATGGAAAACAATACCTTTCCCTGGCAGTGGGATGGGGTGGTGCAGGCGGACTTGACAGCAAAAATACGGAGCATGTTTATCCCGGGATCATTTATACATTTGCCATAGGTGGAACCATGTCAGCTCCTCAATTACCTAAAATGCCCGTCAAATTGTTAATAGAAGGGG
>CAZAWQ010000323.1:0-5687 GCA_964488585.1 uncultured Roseivirgaceae bacterium | reverse complement strand
AGGATAGATCCCGTAGCCCCCATCGGTAGAATCCGCTCGATTGGTCCAAGTGATATTGAGATCCCTTAGCACTACTCCACGGGAATCCAATAGTTTCAACCCGTCGCCTTTGGAGTCTTCGATGGAGAACCCTTCCAGAGTCACACCGTTGGCCTTTATCAACAGGCCTTCAGCTCCCTGAATTTGGTTTTTAAAAGATAATATAGTTTTATCCTTGCCCTGGCCTTTGATGGTAATGCCATCGATGCCATCCAGAGATAGAGACCTGGTGATATCAAAACGGCCCTCAGGTAGTTCGATTGTTGCGCCACTGTCTGCCGTGATCAGCAGCTCCTGAAGATGTTTTTCAAAATTGGCTGGATCGACTGTAATATGTGCATCGGAGGTGTCTTGTTTTTGGCTGCAATTAGAACAAACCAAACATATTACTATAGCCGTTAGAAAAGTGAAATGTCTCATAGGTAGATTTTAATGATATAAGTTTCAAGAAATGCGTGATTCATTGTCTTCCATTTTGAAAGTTGTAAATTGTTAGTGGTAAATATAATCTCTAAAAAATTAAAATTATGTACGTAATTACTGGAGCTACAGGTAATACCGGCAAAGGAATTACTTCAGCACTATTAGAAGCAGGTAAAGAAGTGAGAATTATCAGTAGAGGTGCTGATAAAACCAAAGAATTAACCGATAAGGGGGCAGAATTATTTCAGGGAAATACAGATGATGTTGAATTATTGAAAAAGGCATTTGAAGGAGCAACTGCAGTCTATGCCATGCTGCCATTTGATATGCAGACAGAAGATTATACAGCTTTCCAACAGAAGCATTCAAGCGCTATTGCAGAAGCTATGGAAGCATGTAAAGTGAAATATGTGGTATCACTAAGTAGTCAAGGGGCTCATTTAGAAAGTAGTTCAGGAGTAGTGTTAGGATTGCATAAAATGGAACAATTGTTCGACCGGATTGAAGGATTAAATACACTTCATTTGCGTCCAAGCTATTTTATGGAAAATACTTTAGGTATGGTTGATCTAATAAAGGAGGCAGGTATTATGGGTTCTCCGATCAAAGGAGATTTATCTATGCCAGCAATTGCGACCAAAGATATTGCCAATTATGCAACAAAAAGTCTGCTGGCTTTAGATTTTGAAGGAAACCATTTTCAGGATTTATTAGGAGCGAGGAATGTAACCTATTTTGAAATGGCAAAAGTTTACGGTGCGTCTATTGGTAGGCCAGACTTAAACTATGTTGAGTTTTCCTACGAAGACTTTAAAAGTGCTTTTATGGGAATGGGAGCTTCTGAAAGTGTTGCTGATAATATGAATGAATTTATTGAAAGGGTAAATGCAGGAGAAGTATTTATTTCGGAACGCAATATCGAAAATACCACCTCAACAACCATCGAAGAATTTGCCCATACCTTCAGTTATGTTTATAATATGTAATTAGTAATGTGAAATGCGTAGGCGCAAGATCTGGAATAGCGAAATTTTTAGATTGGTAGTTAAGTCTTGCTTATTAATCATAGTCCGACCCAGTTCTGTCATCCTTTGACACATTTCTGGCATTTCCACCAATTCCCAATTTTCGCGCTGCTCAAATAAGGCATACAAAGGCACAAAGCAGGTAGAGCGGGAGTGATTGATGTTCTATGTTTACTGAATAGCCAACATGAAACATTAATGTCATGAAAATCTCCTATAGAGTACTTCCTGTAATACTGATGTTAATCACCAGCCAACTAACTGCCAATCATGTATCAACCACAGATCGATATTCCATTGATATTGTGTGCCTTAAGAAGGTGCCGATTGTAAAAGCGGTACTCAATGGCAAAACCGCCTATTTTATTCTGGATTCGGGGTCTGATGTATCTCTACTGCATAAATCAGCCGCCTTCGACTATGCATTTACACCAAAAAAACGTGCTGCAAAATCAATAATAGGCGTTACCGGTGGAAATCAATCACTGCATGAAGTCCCAGACGCGGTACTCGAAATGACCGGACACAATTTGCAGACGCAGTTTTATGCTACTGATCTTTCCACCGTAGTTGAAGTGCTATTTATCAGCACTGGCATAGACATATCAGGCATTATTGGCATAGATCTAATGCGCAAATACGGCTTTGAGATCGATTATGCTAGTGAAAAACTGTTCCTGGACACTGATTATTAATCCTACCGCACCAAATGATACGGTTCTGGCACCATTTGACACAATTCCGGTAGAGAAATGCGGGCCTTTAATGCAATTTTGCCTTAGTAAGGTTTAGAAACCAGCTGGTTCTTTATTTTAGTATTAGATTCCAGGGGTGTAGAGTCCCCTGGAATCTTTTTTTTATTATGTATGAAGTACCAGGCCCAAGTGTAAAACACTTGCACTCACTTGCTGACAGTGGCGTTTTGAGTTATAACTTTTACACAGGTCGTTGTAAAGCGTGTATAACGAATGGCCCAATCAAATAACAACTGTTTCTGCCTGACAATCAAGCAAATATCAATAAGCAACAATGAAAAACCTACATTAAAAATAAATTACTAACCAGAAAAAAGGCGACCTTATTCAGGCATGCTCAAGTTCAGAACCTGAAACCCGGAACCTTAAACACGCAACACCCGAAAAGGTAAGATGACACAGCTCTGGCATACCAAAGAACACTCTAACTTTTCACTCAACATTCCTGGCACACTTTGACAATCCTCTGGTAGACAATCGCAAGGCTCCTTGGTAGCTTTAATTATTGAATATCAGGTAATTAAACTGCCCTAACATGAAATCTCTTAAGCAAATTATTCTTCCCGTGTTTATGGGACTATTACTAGCAACCACAACTACAGCAGCAAACAAATTATTTATTGATTCCACTGCAATAGAAACCTCGAGTTATGTCAATTTATTCAAGGCTGGCAATTACCTAATGCTAAAGTGCCAGTTAAACGGAAAACCAGCCTATTTTCTAATTGACACCGGGGCAAGTTTCACCGTTCTTAACAGTAAATCTGCCAAAAGCTTCGGTTTCGATGTTTTGGAGAGAAAAGGACTGCAAACCACCGGTTTTGGCGGATCAACATCAGCCGTTCAAATTACCATTGGCGCTGATATAGAATTTAAGAATAAAAAGCTTTCTATGGGTTTCCTGGCCCAGGACCTTACCAAAATGATCAGACTTATTCAAAGCTCAACCAAGGTTAGAATTGTTGGCATTATTGGAACTGATCTCCTGAAGAGGTATGGATGCAGGGTGGATTTTGGGAATAAGCTGTTGGTATTTAGTTAACATAGAATTGCAAGCTTGCAGGAAATTCATCGTTGATTTAGAAAAAGTTTAACGCGTGGAGCAAAGGGCCCGGTACTAAGAACTCACTATTTCATGGGAGCATTTATGTATTGAATAAGCCCTATTTCAAGTGGAATACGGGACCTAACTGGTGCGTTAAGCATGGGATTAAGTGCTGATTAATACATGAAAGCACTTCCACTATCTGGTTTTGACAGTCTCAAAATATAGAAGCATTAGATCCTTTTCATCGACGGCGACTGTTGTCAAAGTCCTTCCCTTTTTATCTGAAAATTCCACTTCAAATACGTTATCGCCAAACATTTCAACAATTGTGCCTACTTGTCCTTTCACCAAACCATACTCAGCATGGTCAATCAACGATGTTACATTATCTAAGGTCTTAAAGTATGTCATACTAATTGCTAATGTAGCAGGTTATTAATCTGGGAATACTTTCCTCATTCTTTACTATCCAAACAGTAATTACCTCCGTTTAGTAATCTAAATTACGAATTCTCACCGGAACGGCGTATCGCTTGCCATATTTATCTTTTATTCCATCGACAACCTCATTCTGGGCTATTTGAATCATTATTTGATTTTTGAGTATTTCCGCATCACTAATGTTCATTCCGAGTGCACTTTGAAACACTCTCGCCTTGTTCTTACCTGTTGGATGTCGAGGACTCAAGCAATAATCCCGTAGTTTTTCAACTTCTATAATTGCCTGCTCATGATTTGGAAGTAGTTTCATCCAGATTTAGGTATATTGATACAAGTCTATTAATTGATAGTCCCAAATCTTGACCTGTAACCTAGTAAAATTCACATAGGCTAACAGATTTTGACACATCACTAGTGTGATCTAGTAGTGTTTTGCTGAACAGGTGATACGTTTTAGGTAGATTATCCGTTTCCTGGTGTCCAATCCCGCAACTATACCAGCCGATTGGCCAACAAATCTCGTAAATAAAAACGAGAGGCAGCCAATAATGACCGCTGGTCACTTCTTAACTTTTTCAAGAATTCCTTATCATTCTTTTCCACAGCATGGGTTGTTTCAGGAGCCAACAACCGGATTTTCTCTACTACTATAACCCTGTCGTGCCAGTCCCCTAATAATTGCCCCAGCAATCTGACTCTTTTGTATTTCTCAGGGGATATAAAATCCTTTTTCATGTTTAAGGCCCAGTCCATGACAAAACGGATACGTTTGAGCGAGATTCTGACCTGATGCCATTTATCTTTTCTTTTTGAGCTTATTAAAAATTCGATTTTCTGAAACAAGAGATCGATATACCCAACAATACCCTTAAACCACCGTGCTTGACTGATCGATTTTAAATGCTTAGTAGAAGTCACTACTAATACAAAAAGTTTGCCGCTTGGATTTCTTTTTTTCCATTTCAACAATTTACCAATAGCTAAAACCAGTTCATCATTAAGGGGTTCTTGAATATTTTCATTATAGGTGATTTGATACTGACAAAGAACCTGATGTGCTATCTGCAAGTCCCTAACCTCCCCCGAGAGGTTAAAGATTTCCTTCAATGGACCAAATGCCTGCCTAGCTTTAAAAGAATGTGGCGCAACAAAAGCCGCCAGCCGAAAAACTGCATTGACCTTTTTTAAACTTACCCGCAGTTGATGGATGGCCTCTTTTTCATGACCTTTGCGGATCTTAATATAATTGCTGGCAGCCGTGGAAAAAAGTTCATACAGGTGTTGGGTTAGGTGATCAATTCCCATAAAATAAAAATAGATACCAGCAAGACATAAACCAACCTATAATCGTATATATTAGTATATATATATACTTGAAAATATGAAAGTCATATTCGTAACCTTAGTTTTAGCGTCGGCAACGATGTACTTGTCGGGTTGTACCGGGAAAGACTCAGGCGCTCAGTCAAAGGAGGATAATAAGGAGATTGTATCAGAATCTACTCAAGTCATAGATGTCAAACCAAAGCCTGTAGAGGAAATAACCATTAGGGCCATTGGAAATACTTTGAATGAAATGTCCTATGACCTAAAAGAAATCAACGTTCGGGAGGGGTCCAGAGTAAAGATCACTTTAATCAATGAGGCCCAGGACAGCACCATGATCCACAATATCGTTTTCGTTTACGAAGGTACCAGAAGTGCAACCGCTATGGCTGGCTTAACAGCAGGCCCTGATATGGAATATGTGGCTGATATTCCTACCATAATAGCGGCTTCCGGGCTGGCCAAGCCTGGAAAAACCGTGGTTCTTGAATTTGAGGCCCCTGAAGCAGGAAGCTATTATTTTATTTGTACATATCCAGGACACTGGGAAAAAATGACTGGTGTATTTAAAGTAACGGCAGCAGCTTAACTCTTAGTATCCCAGCTTGACCAGCTCCACATCCCGGCCTT
>CAZAWQ010000322.1:0-3534 GCA_964488585.1 uncultured Roseivirgaceae bacterium | reverse complement strand
CAATCCATAGTTGATGACCGGGGTAATGAAGAAGGGCTTTTAGGTCTGTCCTTTCATCCGGATTTTGCACAGAATGGATATTTTTATGTCAATTACACCACATCCCTGGGTACTACCAGTATATCAAGGTTCGAAGTTGATAATCAAAACACCACTGTTGCCGATCCCTTAACGGAATTGGTGGTGCTGGAATTTAACCAACCTTTTGGCAATCATAATGGTGGACAACTGACATTTGGACCAGATGGATACTTATACATTGCTGTCGGAGATGGAGGGTCTGGTGGTGACCCCCAAGGACACGGCCAAAATACCAGTACATTACTGGGTAGTATATTACGAATTGATGTAGATAACCCTTCTGTAAATCTGGATTATGGGATTCCAGCGGACAATCCTTTTGCAGGTAACCAATCTGGTGTCAGGGAGGAAATATTTGCCTATGGTTTGCGGAACCCATGGCGCATGAGCTTTGATGTGGATACTGGCTTATTGTGGGCTGGTGATGTGGGTCAAAACGAATTTGAGGAAATTGATGTAATTGAAAATGGGGGCAATTATGGTTGGAAAATTATGGAAGCAACTGATTGTTTCCAAAGCGCTAGCTGCGAGCAATCAGATCTAATTGAGCCAATTTACCATTACGGACATGACAAAGGTAATGCATCCATTACCGGAGGTGTAGTGTACCGGGGCTCAATAGCCAGTCTGGTTGGATGGTATGTATATGCTGATTATGCTTCTGGAAGAATTTGGGCTTTAGAATCATCATCCACAGATCCCAATAATCAGTTGCTGCTTGATAGCAATCACAGAATCACCAGTTTTGGCACAGATCACCTACAGGAACTTTATTATTGTAGTCAGAATGGAAAGATCTACAAGTTTAGTATTGATTAGCTAACACTGTTAGGATCAAACTATGTATTCATAAGTTCCTCTATTGCTTCTGGCTCCAACGGGATGTTTTCCATAAGATCCGATATTCCATCATCCCGGATCACCACATTGTTTTCCAGGCGAATACCCAAGCCCTCATCCAAAATATATATGCCTGGTTCCACGGTGAAAACCATCCCCGACTCAAATGGTCTATAGATGTTGCCAACATCATGTACGTTTAACCCCAAATGATGGGAAGTGCCATGCATAAAGTATTTTTTGTAAGCAGGATGGGATGGGTGTTGGCTCTTAATATCAGTCCTATCCAATAACCCCAATCCAATTAATTCTGATTCCATTCGCAACCCAACCTCCTTGTGGTATTGCGCAATGGTATTCCCGGGAGTAAGCATATCCATTGCTTCCCGCATAACCCGAAGTACCGCATCGTACACTGCTCTTTGTCGCTTGGTAAATTTGCCATTGACTGGAATGGACCTAGTCATATCAGCGCTATATCCAGCGTAACTGGCTCCAACATCCATTAATATGACCTCTCCTTCCAGGCATGTCCTGTTATTTTCTACATAGTGCAATACACAAGCGCTGGCACCGCTGGCAATTATGGGTTCATAACCAAAACCGTCCGATCGGTTTCTTATAAATTCATGAAGATATTCAGCCTCGATCTCATATTCAGCCACTCCGGGCTGGGTGAACTCCAATACTCTGCGGAATCCTTTCTCCGTTATACCGCAGGCCCTGGCAATTTGTTCGATCTCGTGCTCAGATTTAATGGCCCTTAACTCATGCATTAGTGGCGCCACCTTCCGGTAATTGTGCAAGGGATAATGTGTTTGACACCATTTAGTAAAACGCGCATTTCTGGTTTCTACTTCTACCACTGCCCTGATGTGTTCATTGCTGTTCAAATACACCTCTTGGGCCTCCGCCATTAGCGTATTAAATGTCTGTTCAAAATCTGTTATCCAAATAATGGTGTGGATTCCGGAGGCATCCCTGGCCTCATTTTTAGTATATTTGTGCCCCTCCCATATGGCGATAAGTTCATTGGTCTGTTTTAGGAAAAGGATTTCGCGCATTTTCTCGTCAGGAAAGTCTGGAAACATCACCAAGATAGATTCTTCCTGGTCTATACCTGTCAGATAATACAGATCCGCATCCTGGACAAAGGGCATGGTACCATCAGCACTGGTGGGCATTCGGTCATTTGATTGGAAAATTGCCATGGATCCGGGGGCCAGGAGTTTTGCCAGATGCTCCCGGTTAGTCCTGAATAACTCTGATGTTATGGATTGATACTTCATTTGTGGAATCTCATAGGATTTAAATATAGTAAAAACACCGCACACCCAACACCCAGTGTCAAATTACGAATTACGAATTAAATTACGAATTGCGAAAGGTCATCACTTTTTAGGCCCTAGGTCAAACTTCAACATCCAACGCCTCCAGACAATGGTAAATCTCAGCGTTACTTATTCGATGTTCGGTGTTCAACACCGGCCCCAATATCTATTTGGATCAAGTTTAAAAATATTACCCCCATTTGACTAAATTCGCATCCCTAAATTATGCAAGATTACCAACTTCATGAATGGCCTAGTGGCCTGCGCCTTGTTTACAAACAGGTACCTACCACCAGAATCGTGCATTGTGGTTTGACCCTGGATATTGGAAGCCGCGATGAATCGGAATCTCAGCAAGGAATTGCTCATTTCTGGGAACACATGGCTTTTCGTGGTACCAAAAAGCGTAAGACCTATCATATTTTGAACGGTCTGGAAAGTGTGGGAGGTGAGTTAAACGCATATACTTCTAAGGAGAAGATTTGCTTCCATGCCTCGGTATTGGACCGTTACTATCAAAAAGCTGTAGAGCTTCTTTCAGATATTACATTTCACGCTACCTTTCCCCAAAAACAGATTGAAAAGGAGCGAACGGTGATACTGGAGGAAATGGCCATGTACCAAGACTCACCGGATGACGCCATCCAGGATGATTTTGATCAGCTTATTTTCAAGGATCATCCTCTTGGTATGAATATTTTGGGTAATCGTCAAAGTGTATCAAAATTTCAGAAACATGACTTTCAGGAATTTATCGCGGCCAATTTACAAACCGATCGTGTAGTATTCTCCTGCGTAGGCAGCCTTCCATTTAATAAAATAGTTAAAGTTGCAGATAAATATTTAAGTCATATAAGCGCCAATGGCAGTTCCCTGCAAAGGTCAAGTTTCAACGGATATTTTCCGCAGAATAAGAAAATAAACCGCATAGTAACTCAAGCCCATTGTGCCCTGGGTCGAACAGCTTACCCCATTAAACATCCAGACCGCTTGCCGTTTTTTGCTTTGATCAATTTACTTGGCGGCCCGGGAATGAACTCAAGACTGAACCTGACTTTGCGGGAAAAACATGGTCTGGTTTATGCCATTGATGCGCAATACAGCCCATATCAGGATACGGGTATGTTGGCCATTTTTTTTGGAACTGATCCAAAAATGGTAAACAAAAGCTTGAAGCTGGTGCGCAAAGAACTTTCCTTATTAAAGGATAAACCTTTGGGCACCCTCCAATTGCACAGGACCAAGGAACAGCTGGTAGGTCAGCTGGCCATGGCTGAAGAAA
>CAZAWQ010000321.1:0-11233 GCA_964488585.1 uncultured Roseivirgaceae bacterium | reverse complement strand
TTTTTGACTAGATCCTGACAAAGATATCTCTCCTAAAAGGTCTAATGCCTCTACATTAGTAAAGGTGCTGTCAAAGTCAATAATGAAATACTTTTTCACTGAGTTGTTTAGAAAATTCACTCAAAAATACTCAAATATCAGTCAACTTTAGCCCTCCTCCTGAATGATTGTGGGACTGATGACGGGTGATGAATGATAAATTATAAGTAATGAAGCTGGTGGTTGAACCTGCTGCCTTTTCACGAAATCGGCATACTTGGAAAATCGTTAATCTAATACTCGAATTATTCGGGTTTCGTTAGTCGCGTCGACGTTCCGCGCTCGGGCGAAACCGTGTTTTGGTGTTAATTAGCGGGTTTTTGTCGTTTCTTCGTCCCTCGTCTTTCACCCCTAAATATGGATTTCTGCCGTTTATAACCAATTGATTGTCTAATCTGACTAAATTTGATATTAAGGACTCGAAAAATGCCATACTCAATATGAAATACCTCATTTTAATTCTACTACTAACAATATCCGTTTTATTGCCAATATCGGCCCAAGGTTACTGGCAACAACATGTCAACTACTATATGGAGATTGATATGGACGTGAATACCCATCAGTTCAAAGGGCATCAATTACTGGATTACACTAATAATTCTCCCGACACGCTACTTCGGGTATTTTACCATTTATACTTCAATGCATTTCAGCCTGGTAGTATGATGGATGTGCGATCTCGTACTATTACTGATCCTGATGACAGGATAATGGATCGGATCTCCAAATTGGGGCCTGATGAGATCGGGTATTTAAAAGTCAGCACCTTGGAACAGGATGGAATTCCGTTGTCTTTTAACATTACAGGTACTATTCTCGAAGTTGAGCTTGCCAAACCCCTTTTACCAAATGCAACGGTGCGTTTTGATATGCAATTCCAGGGACAGGTACCCGTACAAATTAGACGCAGCGGACGTGACAATGCTGAAGGAGTGGCCTACTCCATGTCTCAATGGTATCCAAAAATATCAGAATACGACTACCGTGGATGGCATGCAAACCCATATGTAAGCCGTGAATTTTATGGGGTCTGGGGAGATTTCGAAGTTAAGCTGCACATTGATAAAGATTACACTGTGGCGGCTTCAGGTTATTTACAAAACCCTACAGAGGTAGGCCATGGTTACAGTGACAAAAAACAAAAAAGTAAAAAGGGCAAATTAA
Organism: uncultured Roseivirgaceae bacterium; assembly: GCA_964488585.1. Taxonomy (GTDB): domain Bacteria; phylum Bacteroidota; class Bacteroidia; order Cytophagales; family Cyclobacteriaceae; genus SZUA-3. The sequence goes on along the minus strand of CAZAWQ010000321.1, from coordinate 10,027 downwards.
CCTGGCATTTCAAAGCTCCCAACGTACACGATTTCATGTGGGCGGCAGACACAGACTACAAACATGTTACTACTCAAGTCCCTGGTGGTCCTACACTTCATTTTTTTTACTTACCAGACAGTGCGACCACTCATTGGGAAGTACTCCCAGAATACACTATTAAGGCCTTTACTTATATGAGTGAACATTTCGGGAAATATCCCTATCAGAAATACAGCGTAATACAAGGTGGAGATGGTGGCATGGAATACCCCATGGCAACTTTAATTACCGGCAAGCGATCGCTGCGAAGCCTGGTTGGAGTAACTGCTCACGAGTTGATACATTCATGGTATCAGTCAGTATTAGGTACCAATGAAAGCCTGTTTGCCTGGATGGACGAAGGGTTTACCACGTTTGCCTCGGCTGAGGTAATGGATTATTTATTCCAGGAGAAAACACTTCCTCACCCCCAAATCGACCATTTTAATTCATACTTTAATTTGGTCAAAGATGGAAAGGAAGAACCACTATCTACACATGCGGACCATTTTAATTTCAATCAGACCTATAGTACCGCAGCATACAACAAAGGCTCTGTATTCCTGCGACAGTTAAACTACATCATCGGCGAGGAATATTTTGGTTCGGGTATGTTACGGTACTTCAATGAATGGAAGTTCAAACACCCTGAGTCGAATGATTTTAAACGGATCATGGAGAAAGAATCCGGCTTAGAATTAGATTGGTATTTCGAATACTGGATCAATTCCACCAAAACCATTGATTACGGCATTAAGTCCATTGAAGGAAATAAAGATAGTACACTCATCAGCTTAGAAAGGCTTGGGGATATGATTATGCCCATTGATCTAAAGGTAGGTTTTAAAGACGGATCATGGGAACTAATTAACATTCCATTGCGTATAATGTGGGGTCATAAACCACGGGTACCGCATATGAAATTAGCAGAAGCCTGGCCCTGGACTAATCCTGTCTATTATCTAGTGCTTCCAATACCCATGGATCAAATTGAATCTCTGGAAATCGATCCTTTAAGACAGATGGCAGACATCGATCCTGATAATAATCTGTTTCAGCGGAATGGGGGCAAGGAAAAGAAGGATTCATAAATGAACGAGCGGGAAACCAGAGAAAGAATCGAAGATCTGATAGATCAAATCAATCGATATAATTATTTGTACTACCAGCAGGATATTTCTGAGGTCAGCGACTATCAGTTTGATATGCTTCTTGCGGAATTAAATCAACTTGAAAAGGACCATCCTCAATTCAATTTCAAGTACTCCCCTTCCCATAAAGTGGGTGGGGTAGTTACAAAAAACTTCACAACCGTAACTCATAGGTATCCAATGCTTTCCCTTGGAAATACCTACTCGGTGGACGAATTGAAGGAATTTGATGCAAGAGTGAAAAAATTGCTTGGCCACCAAAACTACCGGTATTTCTGTGAGTTAAAATTTGACGGGGTGGCATTGAGTATCACTTTTCTAAACGGAATTCTTGACCAGGCGGTGACCAGAGGGGATGGAACAAAGGGAGATGATGTCACATCCAATGCCCGCACCATTAAGACCCTACCACTTAGGGTCAGGGAACCCGATTTACCTGAATTATTCGAAGTACGTGGCGAAGTTTTTATGCCTAATCAAGTCTTCCACCAATTGAATCTGGATCGAGAAGCAGCAGATGAAGCTCCTTTAGCAAATCCCAGAAACACTGCTTCAGGCACTTTAAAAATGCAGGACTCAAAGGTAGTAGCCCAACGTAAACTGGATTGTTATTTATACTCTCTGATGGGAGAAAACCTGCGTTATACCAACCACAGCCAGGCAATTTCCGCTCTGGAAAAATGGGGGTTTAATGTATCCAAAACCTATGGATTGTGCTCAAGTATTGAAGAGGTCATGGATTACATTAACCGCTGGGAAGTGCCCCGTTTTGACCTGCCCGTTGAAACAGATGGAGTGGTGATTAAGGTGGACAGTTTTATTGACCAACAAACCTTAGGTTTTACTGCGAAAAGTCCCCGATGGGCCATAGCATACAAATACAAATCAGAAAACAAGCCCACTTTGCTAAAAAACATTTCCTATCAAGTAGGCCGGACTGGCGCTATTACTCCAGTGGCGAATCTGGAACCGGTATTGCTGGCTGGTACTACCGTAAAACGTGCATCATTGCACAATGCCAATGAGATTGAACGGCTGGGACTGAGCATTGGAGATACGGTTTTCATTGAAAAAGGCGGAGAAATAATTCCCAAAATAACTGGCGTGGACCTTCAAAAACGTAAGGAAAATAGTAAGCCAGTTTCATTTATCACCGAATGTCCGGAATGTGGAACAACCTTGCTGCGGCAAGAGGGAGAGGCGGTTCATTACTGTCCTAATCATAAGGGGTGCCCTCCACAGATCACAGGCCGCATCCAACATTTTATACATCGCAATACTATGGATATTGATAGCCTGGGGGGTCGGACTATCGAACTGTTGTTTAATGAGGGTTTAGTAGAAACACCTGCAGATCTATACCGATTGACCTATGAAAACATTATCAACTTGGATGGTTTCAAAGATCTTTCAACAAAAAACCTACTTGAAGGAATAGAAAACTCAAAAACAGCCAGCTTCGAAAGAGTATTATTTGCATTGGGAATCCGATATGTTGGAAAGACGGTGGCGGAAAATCTTGCCGCTTATTTTAAAAATATCGATAACCTGGCTGCTGCTACACACGAGGAGCTTGTTGAGGCACCAGAAATAGGGGAGCAAATAGCCAATAGTATCCGCTTATTTTTTCAAGATCCCGATAAACAACAGTTGGTAGACCAATTAAAAGAAACCGGGTTGGCTTTTGAAGTAAAACAAGAAGCTGTAAATTTGATGACTGGGCACCTGTTAGGAAAATCATTTGTGGTATCAGGTATTTTCAAATCGTTTGGAAGGGAAGAAATAAAAGATACTATAAAACAGCATGGCGGTAAAGTATTGAGTGGAATAAGTGGAAAACTGGATTATTTTGTAGCAGGGAATAAAATGGGCCCAGCCAAACTAAAAAAGGCTGAAAGTCTTGGGGTAGCAATAATCTCAGAGCAGGAATTTGTGTCAATGATAAAAGGCAATGGCAGTAATCAATAAAAGTTTACTTCAAAAACGGACGGAGCGGCTGCTATCTGAGAATAAAAGTACCAGGAATACCGTCAGCTACGCTAATGCCCAAACCATTGGTATATTGTTTACTCAATCAACCCGCAATAAATACCATGCCATTAGGAGTCTGATAAAACAGTTTAAAAATGACGGTAAGCAGGTTGAGGTACTCTGTTATCTAAAAAAAGGAGGAGAAAATTATGACTTCCTCTATGACTATATAACCAGTAATGACATAGGGTTGTTGGGGAAAATGCAATCTTCCTCTGCGATAAAGTTCGCTCAGCAGATTTTTGACTATTTGTTTTATCTGGACTTAAAGGAAAACATGTACTTGGAAAATGTACTGGCTATGAGTAAAGCTGGTTGCCGCATTGGTTTTTATAAAAGGGATAATGATGACCTTTTGGATCTTATGATAAACGTCAATGGAAAGTCTCCCATTGGAGAGGCTATTGATCAGATTTTATTTTATACCAGGAAATTGGGTAGTCATGGGAATTAAATTTACCGGTACCGGAGTGGCTTTGGTAACACCTTTCAATCAAAGGAATGCCCTTGATTTGGAAAGCCTCGGAAGACTGTTGGAGCATACCAGTGAAGTGGATTACTGGGTGGTCAATGGAACCACTGGAGAGTCCCCGGTTCTTGCCGATGGGGAAAGAAAAAAAATCCTCCAATTTGTGGGAGAAAATAACCGGCGGAATTTGCCGGTTATGTTTGGAATTGGGGGTAACAATACTCAAGCGGTCCTGCAACAAATAAAATTTACAGATTTTTCAAATATCCAGGCGATATTATCGGTTTGCCCTTATTACAACAAGCCTACTCAGGAAGGGTTATTTAGACACTATTCAGTAATAGCTGATCACAGCCCCGTTCCCGTCTACATTTACAATGTACCAAGAAGGACCTCTTGTAACATTGACGCAAGCACACTGCTCCGGCTGGCGGAACATCCCAATATTCACGGAGTGAAAGAAGCTTCACCGGAACCAACCCAGTGGGAGGAATTAGGCAGTAACAAACCCAATAATTTTCAATTGATCTCGGGAGATGATCTATCTACGATTTCCATTATTCGATTGGGTGGTACTGGGGTTATCTCAGTTATGGCAAACGCTTTTCCCGAATTAATCAAGAAAATGGTAAATAATGCATTGGACCATGATTGGTATGAGGCAAATAGTATACTTGAAGTATTAATGCCGATTAACCCCCTTATGTATCAGGAAAGCAACCCAGTGGGAGTAAAAAAAGCATTGCATTTGTTGGGGATCTGTGAGCCCTATGTAAGACTCCCTTTGATTAAGGCTTCTGAAGAATTAGGGGCAAGCATTGCTGCCGCGTTTCCGATGATGTCCTTGGAGCCAAAAAAACCCTGATGGCTAAATCAGGGTTTCCTTAATTTTTAAAAGAGTGGCTAGTTTCTAGCTTCAGCTATTCTTCATTGACTGGACCTCCACTCGGATTTCCTGAGCCAAATTTTTAAGCTCTTGCATGCCTTTACGGACTCGAGTTCCTGCTGCTTGATTGTTCTTATCATAGAACTTTTCAAAATCCGCCTCCAATGACTCCACTAGACCTCTTACTTGACCAAATCTACTCATTTTAAAAAATTTTAGTTGTTGATATAATTATGAATTGTTTCGGGGGCAATATAAGTAAAATGTTTAAAAAACAATACTATAGGCCATTTTTTTAGGGTTATCCATCAAAATGGAGGGCCATTTCTGTAAGTCTGTATTCTCCTTGGTCTAATTTTCGTTGTATAGCTTCAAAGGCAGTCAGGGTTTCCTCAACATCTTCAAGCGAATGTGATGCAGTTGGTATCAGACGCATCATGATGACATCCTTTGGCACTACCGGATAGATCACCACGGAACAAAAGACGTTATGCTTCTCCCTTAGGTCCCTGGTCATAACCGCCGCTTCTCCCACCGAACCACTAACAATTACCGGTGTAACACAAGACTGTGTGGTTCCGATATTAAAGCCACGGGATTTCAAACCGCTCTGAAGTGCGTTAACTATTTTCCACAACTTCTCCCTATGCTCTGGCTGGGTTCTCAATAGTTCCAATCTCTTCATTGCACCCAATACATATGCCATTGGCAGAGATTTAGCGTAAATCTGAGACCGGGTATTGTATTTTAGGAATTCGATAATGTCTTTGTCCCCTCCTATAAAAGCGCCAATGGAAGCCATCGATTTGGCAAAAGTGGAAAAATAAAGGTCAATACCGTCCTGTACACCCTGCTCTTCGCCTGCACCGGCGCCTGTGGCGCCCAATGTGCCGAATCCATGTGCATCATCCACCAGAAGTCGGAAAGAGAATTTCTCCTTCAGAGCTACTATTTCCTTTAATTTGCCTTGGTTTCCAGACATCCCGAAAACTCCTTCAGTAATCACCAGAATCCCGCCACCATTCTCTGAAGCCAACCGGTTAGCACGATTAAGTTGCTTTTCCAGGTTTTCCATATCATTATGGGGGTAAACAAATCTTTTACCAATATGCATTCTCAATCCATCAATGATACAGGCATGAGATTCAGCATCATATACTATTACGTCCTTCCTATCTGTGAGGGCGTCTATTACGGACATAATTCCTTGATATCCATAGTTTAACAACAACACTGAATCCTTTTTTATAAAATCGCCCAGTTGTTCCTCCAACTGCTCGTGGTAAGTGCTATTGCCCGACATCATACGAGCACCCATTGGGTAAGCCAAACCCCAGTCTACTGCAGCCTGAGCATCTACTTTTCTTACTTCTGGGTGATTTCCCAGTCCTAAATAGTCATTAAGGCTCCAAGTCAATACTTCCTTGCCTTGAAATTTCATCCTAGGTCCAATCTCTCCCTCAAGTTTGGGAAATGTGAAGTACCCTTCCGCCAAATGCGACCACCTTCCAAGGGGACCGCGATCATTGAGAAGTCTTTCAAATATATCCACCGTTAGTTCCGTTGATTCAAATATGTGACTAATAATAGTACATAATAAAACACTAAAGTTAACACTTACAGCATCCTAAACAAACGTGAAAGCCGTTTGATTGAGTACCAACGATTTACAGGCTCTTCTTTGACCAAATAATAAATGTAGTGTCACTCCAGCATTTTTAGTCACAAATCCCCTAGTTTTAGGCATAACTGGAGAAATTATAACCCAATACTATGATAAAACGGGTTTTAGTGGCAAATCGGGGTGAAATCGCTGTACGGGTGATCCGGTCCCTAAAGGAAATGGGCATAGCAACGGTAGCTGTCTATTCAGATGTTGACCGGAACGCTCCCCATGTTCTTTTGGCTGATCAGGCCGTGTCATTAGGTTCTGCTGCTTCTGCCGAATCCTACCTAAATCAGCAGAAGATATTAGATGCTTGCAGAAATTTGAAAGTAGATGCCATCCATCCCGGGTATGGATTCTTATCTGAAAATGCGGTATTTGCCAGAGCTGTTACCAATGCAGGAATTACCTTTATTGGGCCTTCCCCAGAGTCAATAGAGATTATGGGTAGTAAACTAAAAGCCAAAGCTGCTGTTTCTTCCTACGATATCCCCTTGATCCCTGGTACATCTGAACCTATTGAGGAAGGACCAGATGCTCTTGAACAAGCGACGCAAATAGGATTTCCCCTGTTGATAAAAGCCAGCGCTGGTGGTGGTGGAAAAGGTATGAGATTGGTAGACGCACCTGATGAATTTCAATCACAGTTGAAACGGGCGATAAGTGAAGCGAAATCTGCATTCGGGGATGGATCGGTATTCCTTGAAAAATTTGTCAGCGCTCCCAGACATATTGAAGTACAAGTCTTAGGCGATCAACATGGAAATGTAGTGCACTTGTTTGAAAGGGAATGTTCAATTCAAAGGCGTCATCAAAAGGTAATTGAAGAAGCACCCTCAATGGCAGTAAATGATGCTTTAAGGCAACAAATAGGTACAGCAGCAGTCCAGGTGGCTAAAGCGGCAGGGTATTATGGCGCGGGTACTGTGGAATTTATGCTTGATCCCGAGGGAAAATTCTATTTTTTAGAAATGAACACCAGACTTCAGGTCGAACATCCAATAACAGAAATGATCACCGGGATTGACCTGGTAAAAGAACAGGTCCGAATAGCTGAAGGAAAGCAGCTTTCGTTCCTGCAAGATGATCTCAAAATTAAGGGACACGCCATTGAAGTCAGGGTTTACGCAGAAGATCCAAACAATAACTTCCTGCCAGATACTGGCACCCTTAATTATTATCAACCCCCGCAGGGACCGGGAATTCGAGTGGATGACGGCTACTATCAAGGTATGAAAATACCTATTTTTTATGATCCCATGATCGCAAAGCTAATAGTACACGGCAAAGACCGACCAGAGGCCATTCAAAGAATGATTCGAGCCATAGATGAATATCGGATTAATGGGCTAAGTACCACACTTGAATTTTGCAAGTTTGTAATGTGTCACCAGGCCTTCCGTTCTGGGAAGTATGACACGAATTTTATACAAGATCATTTCAAGCCAAATAAACGAAATAGTATAAGCCCTGACTTGCAAAAAATTGCCGCAACGTTTGCCGCTCATATTACTGCCAACTCACAAAAATCTTTTAAAAAACAGCCCGATGCTGAAACTTCGTCAAACCCTTGGCGTTTGAGAGCAAAAGAACCATAGAGTATGGCAGAAATCAAACCACTGCGCGCCTGGCGTTATAATAGGGAGCTTTGTAAGAACATTGGTACCTGCATTTCTCCGCTTTTTGATGTGGTTTCTGACCAGCAACGCTCAATATTATATAATAATCCTTATAACAGCATACATCTTTCGGTTCCCAAAGGGCCGGATGCTGCGAAAACTGCTGCCAAAACGCTAAGTACCTGGAAGGAATCCAAAATTATTGAGCAGGATTACTTGCCTGGTATCTACATCTACTATCAATATTTTAATCTGCCAGGTCATCAAAGCACTTATTGTCGTAAAGGATTTGTTTGCTTCATTAAGGCCTATGATTGGGATGAGGAGGTAGTGCTTAGGCACGAGAACACCATTCCACCGGCAGTGGAAGATAGAGTGGCCTTGTTAAAAAGGACTGAGCTAAACGCCAGCGCCACCCACGGATTGTATTCAGACCCTGAATTCCAATTGGAGCAAATAATGGACGAATGTATGACGGACCCCATCCTTGAAACAGAGGATTATCAGGGCGTAAGGGAAGTGCTCAGTGTGGTACATGATGCCCGGGCAATTAGACAATTCGTTAAGGTATTGAAGAACCAGCAAATAATCCTGGCGGACGGACATCATCGATACCAGGGTTCAATCAACTACCGTAAGTACCGCAGAGAACAGAACCCCCATCATACTGGAGAAGAGGGATACAACTATCATATGATGTTCCTTACCAATATGGAGGCCAAAGATCTAAGAATTCTGGCCACACACCGACTGGTGAAGGGACTTCCTACCATCTCTGAGGAAGCATTTATAGAAAAAGCATCTGAGTTTTTTCAGGTATATCCTGTCGATGTTCCATTGGATATTAACGAGATTATCCTGGGGAAAAAAGCCACTTTTGGAGTGGTAATGAGGAACCAGACCTTTAAATTGACCTTGAAAACAGGTCTAGAGGATAAAATTGATTGGCCATTTCCTGATTTAATTAAAGAACTTGATCTGACTTTGTTACACTATTACATTCTGGAAAAAATTTGGGGAATCAAAGGCAAGGATCAAAGAAGCAGTTCACATATTATCTACGACCGGAATTTTACCGATTGTGTCACCCGTGTACATGAGAAAGAGTCACAGATGGCAATCATTACCAATGAGCTGAATATGGAAGATATCAAGAAAGTCTGTTTTAGCGGATACACACTTCCACAAAAGTCTACCTATTTCTACCCCAAAGCAGTTTGCGGTCTATTGTTTGGATCCATAAAGGAAGATGAATTTCAATATTCCGATTATCCTGGCTTCTAATTCACCACGACGGCAAGAATTACTTGCGGGTCTGGGAGTAAAGTTTGAAGTGAAAAGCGCTTCAGTAAGTGAGGAGTTTCCTAGCAGCCTTTCTCGTCAGGAAGTCCCGGAATTCCTGGCAAAACAAAAAGCCGAGGCAATGGCGTCTTTGGAAAAAAATGCCCTGATAATCGCCGCAGATACGGTAGTGATCCTTGATAATACCATCCTGGGAAAACCAATAGATCTGGTGGAAGCCCGGGAATTTCTAAAAAGATTGTCGGGTCGCAAGCACCAGGTTGTTACGGGTGTATGCCTAAAATACCAAGACAGACTATCATTATTTAGGGATATTACTGAGGTGACTTTTGGGGACCTGACAGCATGGGAGATCAATCACTATCTGGAAAAATACCAGCCGCTTGACAAAGCCGGCGCCTATGGTATTCAAGAGTGGATTGGAATGGTTGGGGTGACCAGAATTGAGGGCTCGTATTTTAATGTAGTGGGTCTGCCGGTGCAGAAATTGTATCGGGAGTTGGTGGAGTTCAGGTAAACTTTGCCGCCGAAAGTCCTGTTTTGAAAGGGCGTTTTTGCACTACGATAGCCTTTTACATATTATTTCATAACAAGCCTTATTAGATTAATAATTCCAGTGATGTTCCTGGGTTGTTTCTAGTCCTTTTGAACCAATCTTTTTAACTATTGCTTTTGTGGGATATCCTTCTTTGTTGTAGGTATAGTTATAACTAAACTGAGATGTTGTGGTATTCGGAAAGATTTCAGTTGTCTGCGTTATATTATTTTTACTAACCCAAAATAGGCGTCGAGTACCTACATTAAAAAACTTTGTTTCTAAAAATGTAAAAAGAGTATAAACAAAAAACTGATTGAACCCAAACTTGTCTTTGATAACACTAT
>CAZAWQ010000320.1:0-10761 GCA_964488585.1 uncultured Roseivirgaceae bacterium | reverse complement strand
CCGAAATATGTTTATCCAGAAAGAACGAATCCGGCCTTAGTTCAGATGAATCTCCCTTGAAAATCGCAACGGATTCATTGAATATCTGAAAATCGGTAATAACGATCGGTGGGACATTGGGGTTATCTTTTTTTATGCTGTCCGGATAAAAAGCATTAAAGCCATTTATACCCCCGAAAAAAAGTTCGCCATTTATTCGACTTTTTAGGTAGGCTCCCCCACTAAATTGATTACTCTGAAGCCCATCTTTGACATCATAGTTTCTAAAAATTTCACTTTCCGGATTAAATTTTGAAAGGCCTTCGTTAGTACTCAGCCAGATATATCCCTTATCATCCTCTAATATACCATAGATCACATTATTGGGCAGACCATCTTTTTCTCGATAATGTTTAAATACTTCTCTGGCACTATCAAATTTATTGAGCCCACCAGCGGTTCCAATCCAGAGCACGCCGGATTGGTCTTCATAGATTGAATAAACAGAATTATCATTCAAACTTCGGGGGTTATTGGGGTCGTGTTGATAATGGGCAAAGGTCCCTTTTTCTCGATCAAATTTATTGAGCCCGCCACCAGCGGTTCCAATCCAGAGCACGCCGGATTGGTCTTCATAGATTGCATAGACATTATTGTTACTCAAGCTTTGGGGATCACTAGGGTCGTGTTTATAACGGATAAAGATCCCTTTTTCCCGATCAAATTTATTGAGCCCCCCAAAATAGGTTCCAACCCAGAGCATACCCGATTGGTCTTCATAAATTGAATTGACATTATTGTTACTCAAGCTTAGGGAGTCATTGGGGTCGTGTTTATAAAGGATAAAGGCCCCTTTTTCTTGATCAAATTGATTTAGTCCGCCAGCGGTTCCAATCCAAAGCACGCCGAATTGGTCTTCATAGATTGAAAAGACAATATTGTCACTCAAGCTTTGTGGATCATTGGGGTTGTTTTTATAATGGATAAAGGTCCCTTTTTCTCGATCAAATTTATTGAGCCCCCCCTCATTAGTTCCAATCCAGAGCACACCGGAATGGTCTTCATAGATTGACCATACGGAATTGTGACTCAAGCTCCCGGGGTTATTAGGGTTGTGTTGATAATGGGTAAAGGTCTGCTGTGCTGGATCACATCGATTCAGCCCCCCGTTATAGGTTCCGATCCAAAGCAAGCCGGATTGGTCTTCGTAGATCGATAAAACATAATTGTGACTTAAGCTTTGGGGGTTATTGTCTTCGTACTGATACCGGGTAAAGGTCTGCTTCTCACGATCAAATTGATTCAACCCGCCACGTGTTCCGACCCAGAGCTCACCGGATTGGTCTTCTAAGATTGATCGAACGATGTTGTGACTTAAACTTTGTGGATCATTGGGGTCGTTTTTGTAATGGGTAAAGGTCTGCTTTTCTAGATCAAATTTATTGAGCCCACCGCCTTCGGTTCCAATCCACAGCACTCCTGATTGGTCTTCGTAAATCGATGAGACATTATTGTTACTCAAGCTTTGTGGGTCATTGGGGACGTGTTGATAATGGATAAAGGTCTCCTTTTCCCGGTCAAATTGATTCAGTCCTCCTCCACGGGTTCCAATCCAGAGTACCTCTGATTGATCTTCATAGATTGATAAGACATTATTGTTACTCAAGCTGTGGAGATCATTGGCATCATGCTCGTAATAACTGAATTGCTCCTTTGCTTTATCAAATTTGTTAAGCCCTCCACCATAAGTTCCGATCCAGAGTATACCTGATTTGTCTTCATATACTGTCCTGATATTATTGTTACTTAAGCTATTGGGGTTATTGGGATCGTGCTGGTAATGGTTGAATTGCTCCTTTTCTCGATCAAATTTGTTAAGCCCTTTACCATAAGTTCCAATCCATATTGTCCCTGAATTGTCTTCATAGATTGATCGAACAAAATTGTGATTCAGACTCTTGGGATCGTGAGGTTCATTTTTATACAGGGTACAGCTGTATCCGTCATATTTGTTCAACCCATCCTCTGTCCCAATCCACATAAAACCTTTACTGTCTTGAAGCATACAAAACACCGAATTTTGAGTCAGTCCCTGGTTAAGTGGGATATGCTCAAATATTATATCAGTGGTTTGGGCGTGTAGATTTGCCTGTCCGATCAGGTTTAAAAAGATGAATGGAATGATGATTTTAATCCAATCCCTGGTTTTGCTTTTTATTCCGGTATAAACTTTCATTTTTTCTGGAGCTGTTAGGAATTACATCAACCTTGTAGCCTAAGTTAATATATTCTGCGTATGCCCGATAACAAAATACCTATGTGATCTTTGAAATTGAAATTTTTCTCAGCAAGCGCTCAAGTGATGTCTTCAGCGTCAATTTATTTTTTGTTGGTTAAAAATGTGGAATATTCAGGCCACGGAACCCCCACTGCCACCATTCCATAATGGTCCTCATAGCCTCCTCGCCATTCAAGGCCTGATTAACCGAGTAGTTTTCAGAAGTAAGGTAATTCCTAAGACCTGTTAATTCCCCCGTATATTCGCTCAACCGATGCATCGACTTTACTGTTGTTTATGTGTGAATTTTTACTCAGACGGGCTTGTCAAGCTTGAATTCTGGTCTGCTGACGACAATCCAAAGGGAACCAAGATATATGAAGAGGATTTAATTGAAGGACATTGATGATAAATAACTAATACATTAAATTTAAATGGAATTAGAAGTCTAAACTATAAATAACTTCACAAATAGTTCAACCATTAACACACATGCAGGAATACAATCATATTGACCAATGTATTCATCAACTTTCACAAATTATAGCAAAGGCCAATCGAACCTTTGTTCCCAAACAACCTGATGATAGTCATACCAATCTGTATTTTGACCCTATTAGTCATCGAATTTACGGCCGCTGGATTAAATGGAAAAATTCCAGTATTATATTATCTCTCAACCTGCGATCTAATAGGTTGGAATGGTTGGATAAAACTATTGAGGTATTGGACTCGGTAAGTATAGTTGACCAAAATTTCGATCAATTAGAGGGCCTGGTTGAAGTGTCAATGGACAAATTAGGGTTGGATAGTGAAGGGTTTAGGCAGCCATTGCACTTTCAAATAACTACTTATGATTTTTTGGATAAACCAATAAAGGCTTTCCATCCCGATCATCTTAAAGAGTGGGAATTTTACCGTGGGTATGCAAATGATGTCAGTTATTCTTTACTGGGCTATCTTCAGGAGGACAGCGAAGTCCGCATTTGGCCACATCATTTTGATACCGGCATATATGTAGAAATAGCCCATCAGGTCGGGCTAGGTTTTTGGGCTGGCTATGGAAGACAACATGGTTGGAAAGCCTTATTTTTATTTCTCTGGCAGCGAACTTGAAGGACATTCCGTCGATTTCCAAAATGTTCCAAAGCTATCATTCGGGAGTTGGATACTTCATAATTACTGGAAAGGGGCGGTCTTACCATTGTCATTGTTAAAACAGAATGATCCTAAAATAGCATACGTATTCATTAAAGAAGTAGCGCAATGGTTTTTAAAAAATCCATAACGCTTGTTTTCATCCTATTAATGTTCTTTTCTGTTCAATTTTTACAGGCACAAGAAGAAGTTGAAGAGGATGATTTCCACCATTCACTAGTATCAGAAAGTTCTTTTACATTTGGTCTAGGGGTGCCTTATACCTTTAATTTTAATACCGCCGGGATCAATTCCAGACTGTATTTCAATCCGGCAGAAAACATATGTCTTGGACCTGAATTTTCATATTTCAATTCAGATGAAGCTGAAATCTGGGATGTAGATTTCGTAATACATTATATAATAGAAATTCCGATATTAGGACTGTATCCGGTAGTGGGAATTAACTATACTGAAGAAACGGAGGAGCATCACGGCACGGAAAGTGCCTGGGGATTCTTATGGGGAGGAGGCGTTCACCGTAATGTTAATAGAGTAACATTCTTTTTCGAATACACCAGGGTGGCGGGTGATTTGCCTGATGAGTTTATAACGGGTGGCTTAATGTATCATTTCAATATCAAATGACGCAGAACCTGAAGTCAGTAAATATTAAACAAAAAACATTTAAAATTATAATGATGAACTTTTCCAGTAATCAGCCGCCGAGTTGACTACCACAGGTTTGTTTCATTTTGAAAAAACACTATATTGTTAATGCAATAAATTTTATTTTCAATTCTATTAAAAATGGATAATCAACCCCTTAGAGCCCTGTTCTTAAACTGTACATTGAAGTACAGTCCGGAAATATCAAATACAGAAGCATTGATGGATAAACTTATCAATCGGATGAAGGAGATTCATAATGATCTCGAAATAGATAAAATACGAGTAAACGATTACAACATACGTTTCGGTATCGGTAATGATATGGGTAACGGTGATGAATGGCCAAAAATCCTGGAAAAAGTAAAGTCCTGCGATATTCTGGTCATCTGCACTCCCATTTGGATGGGTGTACGTGCCTCGATAGCCCAGATTGTGATAGAGCGGTTAGATGGTACCACCAAAGGGGATGATGCCCAATTTTTACTATACAATACCGTGGCAGGTATTGTTATCACCGGTAATGAATCTGGCATTCACGATGTTGCCGCCAATACCTTCTTTAACCTGACTCATTTTGGGTGCACCATTCCACCAAATACTGACCTTTACTGGGTGGGCGACGCAGGGCCCGGAGCAAGTTACATAGAAGCACGTGGTGATCTAAGTCCCTATGTAAATAGAAACACGGAACTCACAGCAAGGAACCTAATCCACGGCGCGTTGATGCTTAAAGAATTCCCCTACACTATTGATATGCGCCCCCTTAAGAAAAGTCTGGTAGAGGCTACCAAGATTAAAACGCAGGTTATGAATGAAGCCATGCAAAATTTCGAAAAACGACTGGAGGGGATCTGAAGCACCTTGAGTTGCAGGGTTAATTTACTTTAGAATTTTATTTGAATACGAGACCAAATGGAAGGAATTCTGGAAATACTTGAATGGATAGCCGTAGTTATTGACTTAACCGGAGTTGCTATTTTGTTGATAGGATTCTCCAGAGGATTCATTAAGTTCCTCCAAATTGAACTGAATCGATTTAAAGGTGATAATAGGATTATTTCTGCCATTCAAATTGTACGGTGCGACATTGGATTATACATCCTGCTAGCATTGGATTTTTTGATTGCATCAGATATTGTAAGTTCTTTAATCCATACAGATCTCGATCAGCTTTTGAATTTAGGAATTATAGTCATTCTCAGAACGGCAATAGGATACTTTCTCGGTAAGGAAATCGAGGAGATTCATCAAAAAACTTAAACTGCATGAGCATGGTTTTTTAATGATTTCAGAACTGTACCAGATTGGCATTCAAATAACCAACCCCAAATTAAATGAACGAGTTACTTAAAGATCTCATGGCTGCAGATATCGTCGACGCCATGATGAAGACCTATCAACATAAAGCTCATATTATCAGCTTGGTCTCACCAACCCCGGAGCGGGTATTATTTGGTAAGGCCGTAACCATATCCTTCATGCCGGTAAGAAAAGATCTGATGGATGAGCAAATCCACAGTTTAGGTCCGGCTTTTTACAAGTCGATTCAAAATTACGACCCAAAGGATAAAGTTCTGGTTATGGCGAGTAATGGTCATTCCGATATTTCTCTAGGGGGGGGCACCAAATTATCAAGGGTTAGGAATCATCAATTATCCGGAGTGTTGTGTGATGGCCGGCTGAGGGATTTTGATGAGCTTTCATCATATGACATTGCTGTTTACTGCAAGGGAGAAACTACACGCGGCGGGGGCAACATGATTCAGCCATACTTGACAGACGTACCGGTAACTGTAGATGGTGTTACTATTATTCCTGGAGATTATATCTATGCCGATTCCAGTGGGGCGGTGGTGATCCCTGAAAACGATTTGGAAAAGATATTGAAGCTTGCACATATGATATTGCAAAAAACCAGTCACGCAGCTGAGGGAATGAAAACTGAAGATCCCCAAGCTATTATGAATCAAGGAAGCTCAGAACTTTAGACACATAGATTAAAGAAGAAAATAACATGACAGCATCAGAAATATTTGTTAAGGAATTAGAGCAATACGGAGTAAAATATGTGTTTGGACTTCCCGGGGATGAGAACCTTCATTTTATGGAGGCTGTAAAAAAAAGTGAACAAATTGAATTTATATTGGTGAGACATGAAGCGGCAGCAGGGTACATAGCCAATGTCTATGGACTATTGACATGCAAGATCGCAGTGGCCATGACTACTTTAGGTGCTGGAGCTATGAATATCACCACGCCCGTTGCCCAAGCCTACTTGGGTGCCCAACCCGCTTTATATCTGACCGGTCAAAAACCTATACGCCACAACATGCAGGGGAAATACCAACTTGTGGATGTGGTAGATGTAATGCGGCCCATTACGAAATTTTCACGATCGATACCCTCAGGAATGGCCACTGCTTCAATAGTGCATGAAGCTATACACGCAGCTTTGGAAGAAAGGCGGGGTCCGGTTCATATTGAATTACCAATGGATGTCTGTGAAGATGAAGGAGATTTCAAAACGCTACCTGTCAATAATGCATTACAGCCGGCAGCCTGTGATGATGTAATTGCCCATGCTGCTTCTGTTATTTCCAATGCTCAGCGCCCGTTAATTTTGGTTGGAGGAAATGCAAACAGGCCAGAGATTTCAAAGGTCTTGAGGGCGTTTATCGATAAATTACAGATACCATTTTTCGTAACTATGCTGGGCAAGGGTGTAGTCGATGAAAGAAGTGAAGCCTATATTGGCACAGCGGCCATGCCCGACAACGATTATGTTCACTGCGCAATCTATCGTTCAGATCTTGTGATCAACGTAGGCCATGATATTATGGAAAAACCTCCGTTTGTTATGAAACCTGAACAAGGTCCTAAAGTTATTCACTTAAACGATGTGTCAGCGATTGCAGATAATGCTTACTTCCCTCAATGGCAGGTCATTGGTGATATGGCAAACAACCTATCAAGACTTGCTGAAATCTTATCTGTCAATGAACAATGGGATCACTCCAATGCCAAAAAAGCAAAAGCTGCGCAGGAAAAAAGTGTAGCTAATAAGTCCGATGATACGGCTTTTCCCGTTAAACCTCAGTATTTAGCTAAGAGCGTTCGTGATTTTATGGGAGACAAAGACATTATTTCAGTAGACAATGGCGTGCATAAGCTGTGGTTTAGTAGAAACTATCCAACCTATGAGCCAAACACTTTAATCATTGATAATGCCCTTGGAAGTATGGGGCCGGGTATCCCGGGAGCCATTGCTGCCAAACTGGTCCATCCGGATAGAACAGTAATGGCTGTTACAGGTGATGGTGGTTTTATGATGCACAGCCAGGAAATAGAAACTGCTATTCGTCTGGAACTTGATATTATCGTTGTTATTCTTAATGATAATGGACTGGGCATGATCAGAATGAAACAGAAATCCATGGGTTTCACGCCTCCTTCTTACGGAGTTGATTTCAAAAACCCTGATTTTGTAAAATATGCAGAAAGTTTTGGCGCCCACGGAATAAAAATAACTGATGGGGCTCAACTTGACGAAGCACTGGAGCATGCGAAATCTCATGGAGGTGTACATGTAATTGATGTCCCTATTGATTATCGTGAAAATGAAATGCTTTTCAAGGAAATGAAGATGATTGATTGCGACCAGATATTAAAATAGCTTTATCATGACTTGTGTGGTTATTTTGTATTAGATGGGCACTCCTCTATATACAGATATTTTTGAATCTCTCGAAATGAGAGATATTTTTTCCGCTCAGAATACCGTTCAGATATTTCTAGACATAGAAAAAGCACTGGCTAATGTTCAGGGAGAACTCGACATAATTCCCAAAGAGGCTTCCGAACTCATTCAAGAGATATGTATCATTGAGAATATCGATATTGAAAAGTACCGGAAGGAAATCAGTCATGTTGGGTTCCCCATTGTGCCCCTCATTAATCAATTGGTTGCAAAGGCCAATAACAATTTAGTGGAATACATTCATTTTGGAGCTACCACCCAGGATATAATGGACACCACTGTAGTACTACAAATAAAAGCGGCCTTTGAAATTATAGAAAGGGATTTAGATACCCTGATTGAACGACTTTTCATAACAGCTAAAGAACATATCAATACTATTATGGTGGGTCGTAGCCAACTACAGCAGGCTCTGCCCATTACCTTTGGCTATAAAGTAGCTATCTGGGTGTCCAGTATTAAGAGGCATAAGCAAAGACTGACTGAAATTAAACAGCGGGTCTTGGTCTTACAATTTGGAGGGGCGGTTGGCACTTTAGCCTCATTGAAAGAACATGGCTTCAAGGTTCAGACCGCACTTGGTGCTGCACTTGGATTAAAAATACCCGACATTGCCTGGCATACATCAAGAGACTCATTAGTTGAGACAGTTAGCTTTCTCGGGTTGATAACGGGTTCACTGGCCAAGATGGCCACTGATATTTTGCTAATGTCACAAACGGAGGTGGGCGAGTTATCCGAACCTTCAGCACCGGGCCGTGGTGAAAGCAGCACTATGCCACAAAAGAAAAACTCCATTTTCTCTCAGAAAATTATTGTGTCTGCAAAAATGGTAAAACAACAAGTAGCTGGCATGATGGAAGCTATGGTTCAAGATCATGAAAGAGCATCTGGTCCATGGATGCAGGAATGGTTGATAATACCAGACGTATTTAAGCACGCAGGTGGTGCATTATTTTATGCCAATAAACTTCTTGATGGCCTGGTTGTTCACAAAGATAGAATGCTCCAGAATCTTCAAATAAGTAATGGCCTTATCTTATCTGAGGCCTTAATGATGGAACTAGCGCCTATAATAGGCAAACAAAAGGCACATGATCTATTGCACCAACTAGCTTTGAAAGTGATCGAAAACAAAACTAATCTGATGCAGGTGGTACTGGAAGAACCATTGATTGCCCAATCAATTTCTTCGGATCGACTTGAAGAATTACTGAATCCCCGTAATTATTTAGGGATGACTCAATCGGTGGTGGAAAATATGATTCGAGTGAGTCCACATAGGGATCCAGAAGTCGGTTAAAGTGTACCTTGGCTTGGAATCTCATTAAATTTTATTGTGGCTTATATTCAGTAAATAGCAAATAAGGATGGGTAGATTTGAGCCAGTGAAAATAATAAGATAGATATCACAAGGCCGTACATAAAGACGGTGTAGGATATCCTTAAGAATTTATACTTCTTCCCAAGTACCACACCAAGAAAATAAATATCCTTAATCAAAGAATTATACAGGTAGTTTCCGTCCTTCATCATTTCATTCATACCCCATAAATAGTTGTCTAGCCCCATTCCATGAAAATTTCCGAAGAACAGCAAGTTGGTTTTCCTGTTTTTAATCTCCGTTTTGGTAAATTTCCCCTTCGAGACACTGGGACGGGTAGCCAGTACAGCAAATATGATGGTTATCATTGAAGAAGTAGTGAGAGCAAACGCCGGAATTAGCAATTGAGGCGCATCCTCAAACTTCCTGTACAGAACCGTAAGTATGATTGATAGAATTATCGAATTGACCGAAATCATGATATTGGCTTTATTATCGGCCATCCCACTTAGAGTTAGGTGATTCATTGAAGTAATCCTGAACATGGTTTCTATTCCCCGGGTTGGCTTCAGGTCTTGCTCCTTATCCAATTTGTTTTTGAGCTTAACCAGCTGGATCTGCAACTGATCTACATATTTTTGAGAGATTTCCTCAACCTTCTCTTTTCTCAGCTTTTTAATGCTTTTTTCCTTTTTTTTGGTTAGCACATATTTGCCATAATTAGTAAAATAACTATGCGTATGTACAAAACGGAGAGTCTTGGCATTCCATTCCTTTTCCGAAAGAACGCTGCTTCCATGCGCTTCTTGCTCTTTTTTCAACAACAATGATTTGGCCGTAAACTGATCAGTAGTCAGATAATGCAAATCAGCATCACTCAATATTTGTCCTACTATATCCTTTGGTTTTTGAGGAATTCGGGTTGCTTCAATTGCATTGAGTATAATTCCAATCTTTGATTCGGTGAGTTTGCCTTCCAGAAACTCGCGTGCCATTTCTTTGCTGTGAGTCTCATGATCATCGTACGACTTATAATAGCCTATATCATGTATCCATGCTGCAACCAGGACCAATTCAGTATCTTCTTCATTCAGTTCTGTGGCTTTTGCAATTTCTGCTGACCCAGCAACTACTTGCTCTGTATTAGCAAAATTGTGGTAATAAAAATCATCAGAGATCTCATTGTAAAGGATATCTTTTACATATTTCTTTGTTTCCTTAACCAAATCAGATTCGAAATGCATAAATTAAATTTTGTCAATTTAAATGTATGAAATTAATTTACTTAATATGTTATATTGTTCATAGATGAATTTATCAGACTTCCGGAATAACAAATCCCAACATGCAAATACGAAGTGCTTTCTTTCAAGTTAGCTTGCTAATAGTCTTACTACCATTTAGTACCATCTGCGGGCAGGAAAAATTACAGCTAGATACTTCCGATTGCATTAGAAAAAAGGGGAACGTAAAGCAGATTTTTTTCAAAGATGAGTCAGTAAGTAGTTCAGCACCTTCAACCCAGCCAGATTTTACATTATTCCTTTTTGGAGATACCGGCAACCCACATTGTGCTGAAGCAGTAAACAGTCACTTCTATAAAAACTTACTTAA
>CAZAWQ010000319.1:0-25518 GCA_964488585.1 uncultured Roseivirgaceae bacterium | reverse complement strand
AGCTAAATTTCTTTGGGTCGGTGCTTACGGGCTCTGGTGTGGAATTCAAGAGCGCTCCTACCGCTCGTAGCTTTGGCTTTAACTTAAGGTTGACTCTTTAACAATAATAAAACACAATCATGAAACAAGTATTTAAATATATACAGATCCCATTATTGGTTCTAATAGTATCTGCTTGTGAGAGCGATTTTTTGGATGTCAATACTAGTCCAAATACCTCTTCAGCTGCAGACCCGGGATTGCTTTTTACCAACTCTGTAGTGGATTACTCTACTAACAGGACTATTGATTTTGGACCCACCGGACTGGCTGTTAGTCAGTTGTTTTCAGGAGGGGGATCTCTTGGTGCGGGTGTTTTTACCCGGCCGGAGCGCTACATTATCAGTATTTTCGTAAACGGAAATACCTGGCGCTCACACTACCGGAATGAACATAAGAACCTGAAACTCGCAATAGATATTGCAGAATCCGCAGAACCCGTTGAGCACAATGCAGCGGCGCAATGTAAGATCTTCAGGGCTATGATCTTTTGGTCTACTACTGTTATCTGGGGTGATGTTCCTTTTTCCGAAGCGGTAAATCCAGAATTTGACTTACCAAATTTTGATCCTCAAGAGCAGGTACTGAATGGTATTATTAACCTTTTGGACCAGGCCATTGATCAAATTGATGAAAGCAGCCCTCTGTCAATTTCCAGTGATTTAATCTATTCCGGAGATATGGACAGATGGAGGAAGTTTGCCAAATCACTAAAGCTTCGAGCTTTAATGACTATGGTGGATAAAGATCCGACAAAAGCCGGTGAGATTGGAGCGCTAATAGCGGAAGGCGATATGATCAGTTCTCGTTTAGACAATGCAGAATTCCCTTTCTTTAGTATTTCAGGTAACAGAAACCCATTCTGGGAGACTTTAAATGCCTTTGCCGGTGGGCAGAATTTCTTCTATTTCGCCAGTGAGGCTACGGTGGAGTTGATGAAGTCTAAAAACGACCCGAGAATGCAGAAGTATTTCGAACCTTATCCCGGTGGTGACCCTGATTCAGAGATTGTTGGTGTACCTCCAGGAGGCAATGCTTCACCATCTGTTCATTGGGTGTTGAGTACTGCACCTCCCGGCAACGATGGCACCACTGAACTTGTTAGGCCAGCAGCTGCAGATGTGCTGTTCTCTTATCAGGAGCAACTCTTTTTGGAAGCAGAAGCTATGGCTCGGGGCTTTGCCGACGGTGATGCCGATACCAGGATGCGAGAAGGAATTCGAGTGGCGATGAGAACCTACAACATTGATCAAGCTGATATTGATGCTTATCTAGCTGGCATTCCTACTGCAACGGTACCGTTAATTGCGGAAGAAGGCTGGATCGATCTGATTGTACGACCGTTAGAAGGGTGGACACATTGGAGGAGGACTGAGATTGGTGGTTTAGGATACCCTGATTTGAAGTTACCAGATGGTGCTCAAACGGGAAACCTCATGAGAAGATTCCCATTGCCTCCGGATGAGGTAGCGGCCAATACCAATGCTCCTACTGAGCTACCTTTAGACCAGAAAATGTGGTTTGATCTTTAAGATAATAAACTGAGAAAAAATGAAAACGAAAATAATATATATAATTATTGCTATGGCAGGAGTGATATGGGCTTGTGAGAGAGATCCGGATGCCGGACTGCCCAGTTTTGCAAACTCACTACCTTTGTATGTTCAACTCAATGGCTCCGGCTCTATAAGTGCAGAAGAAGGTGAAGAAGTAGCTATTACTATCGAGTTGCCAGAAGTAATTTATAGCGATGTAATCGTCCAGTACGAAGTAATTGGAGACATTACTGGATCCGGATCGGTGACTATACCGGAAGGTGACTTAACTGCGGATGCATTGATAACCATCCCAGACGATAGCCAGATGACAGGAGGGGGTACAGCTACATTCTCGTTAACAGCGGTTGATAACGGTCTAAGTTTGGGCCGCCCCAATGTGGCCAGTTCCATAATTACCACCACCTTGGAATGGACTGATAACGATTAATAAAAAACTCCGCCGTCACGCCATTAGTGTGACGGCGGAGTTTTAAAATTAAAATTTATATTCCCCCAAAGTGGGTGATTATTGACCAGAAATGGGTAGGAGTCGGAATTGGTAGAAGATTTATTCGTAAATTGTTTCTTGACCATGAACGACAAACGATACCATATTCTGTATGTCGATGACGAAGAAAACAACCTAATAGTATTCAAGAATGCCTTCTTCAGGGACTATGAGGTGCACACTGCGCTTTCTGCTGAAGATGGATTATCAATCCTGGATCAAAATATGATCCACATTATCATTACAGACCAAAAGATGCCAGGAATGACCGGGGTGGAATTTCTTGAGAAGGTAGTTGAAACCCATCCTGATACTATGAGATTAATCCTGACTGCCTACAGTGATATTGACTTTATAATGAGAGCAGTAAATAAATGTGGTATCTACCGGTATATTCTTAAACCGTGGGATACCCGGGAATTAAAGATCATAATTGATAAGGCACTGCAGAATTTTCAGTTGGCTCAGGATAAAAAGCATTTACTGGAGAATTTGGAAAAAGCCAACAGAGAGTTGGAAGATAAAGTACGTGCCCGAACTAAGGAATTGAACTTTAAGAATGAAGAGTTAACTAAGATCAATGCTGTGAAGGACAAACTTTTTACCATCATTTCACATGATCTACGGCAGCCACTGGTTTCGTTGAGTGTGTTTTTCGAGATCCTGAAACAACTTCCAGAAGATGTTTCCAGATTGAAATTGGACCAGTTTTATTTAAAGCTACAGGCCAATCTTCAGGACGTTACCAGTCTGCTTGATAATCTTCTGTTCTGGTCACAGTCACAGATGGGGCACAGTCATATTGATAGCAAACCGATTCATATCCTGGAGTTGGTTAAACGAAATATTGATCTTTACCGGATCTCGGCTTTACAAAAGGGAATCGATATTGATTTAAAGTATTCAAACGGTGATCCAATGGTTTTGGGCGATGAGAATATTGTTAATCTGGTGATGCGCAACTTGCTTAATAATGCCATAAAGTATTCGAAGAAAAATAGCTCTATCACGGTAAATATCAATACCAAAAATGACCATCTGGCTGTAAGCGTTAAAGACCGGGGAGTAGGTATGAGTAAAAAGCTGCAACAGCATATTTTTGAAAGTGAATACCACAATACTACCCGGGGAACATCAAATGAAAAGGGAACAGGATTAGGATTAAAACTATGTAAAGAGTATCTGGAGAAACAAGCCGGAAACATTCGCCTGGAAAGCAAAAAGGGTAAAGGATCGGTGGTAACATTCACCATGCCATTGAAATAGGTTAAAATGAATAAATTCAATATTATCATATTAGCATTTTTCTTTTTGGTCGCCACTCCTGTAATAAAGGGAAGTCCAGGAACTGACTTAAATGACAGTACCAGGGTAAACTTGTTGAATCACAGAGCTATACTCATTCTGAACGAAAACCCCTCCAGGGCGGCTGAACTAGCTTTAGAGGCAAAGGTTCTGGCAGATCAATTATCTTATCAATACGGGATCATCGAGAGTTTGAAAATACTGGGCCGGGCACATAGGATACAAAAGGAATATCTTACCGCCCTGGAGCATTATTTGCAGGCATCCAAAACTTTGGAGAATCAAGGGGATGTCCAGTCATTATCCGAAATACAATTAGAGATGGGTTTATTTTTTGGAGATTGGGGAGTGCATGAAAAAGCCGTGGAATACTTCAGAAGGTCTTATGAATCCAAAGTAGCTCTGTGTGATACCGTTGGACAAATTAAGTTACTGAGACTTTTGGGTGATACTCATTATCAAATTAACAATAGGCGTGATGCTCAATCTTACTACCGGTTATTGTTAAATCTACAAAAACACAAGAAGGAAAAGCATGAGTTGTTGGATGTTCTGGAACGTTTGGGAGAAATACACGATAACAGTGGTGAACGGGAGAAAGCGCTTGAGTATGAATTACAGGTGTTGTCTTTGAAAAGGGAAATGAATCTTGATAAAGGAATGTCTACTTCATACAACAAGATCGGTAATCTTTACAAGAATCTTAATAACAATGATCGAGCGCTCGAATATTATAAGAAATCTTTAAATCTAAATCAAAAAATGGGTGAAGGTGAGGAAGGAAATCAAAATGATGATATTTTGATGAACATTGCTTTTATCTATCAGGCTAAGGGTGACTATAATGAAGCGCTAAAATATTTGTTTGATGCTTTGGAAATTCGCCGCTCTCGTGAGGATTTTGTAAGCTCGGCCTTGGTAAATCATGAGATCTCTTACACCTATCAGGCGATTGGAAAGTTAAAATCGGCCAGGGAATACGCGGAAATGGCGGTATTCTGGACAGAACGTGAAAAGGCCTATGAGGTATTGGTCAAGAGCTACAAGATCCTATCAGATATTTATCTCAATGCCAATGATGATGAGAAGGCCTTAAAGTATTATAAGAAACATACTGAGCTCATGCGTCAATTATATATGGCTCAGAACAAACAAAAGCAACAGTTACTTGAAAAACAATTGGAAGTCGAGAGGAAAGAAAAAGATTTTCGATTGTTACAGGTAGAAAAGGAAATAAAAAATCTGGAATTAAAAGAGCTGCAATACATTTCCGATAAGAATGAAACCGATATCGCTTTGTTGAAAAAGGAGAAAGAACTTCATAATATTAGTTTGAAGCATCAGCAATCGGAGAAAGAGAAAGCTCAACAAGCCTTATTACTTTCTCAACAGGCCTATGATGTGGAGAAAAATAATCGAGAAATGCGTATTCAAACACTGCGATTAAATCAAAAGGAGTTGGAGGAAAAAGAACGTCAAAAGACCATCGCTTTACTTGAGGAACGAAAAGCCTTGCAAGAGTCCCAATTAAGCATCTCACAAGCAATGCGCACTTTTTTCTTTGGACTGTCTGTCTTGTTTGCTATTATACTGTTCCTCATTTACCGAAGTTACCGATTGAAACACAAAGCAAATACCCGGTTGGCACTACAAAATATGGAGATTCAGCAACAAAAGGATCGATTGGAGCAAGCCATTAAGGAACTAAAAGCTGCACATTCCCAAATAGTACAGTCCGAAAAAATGGCCAGCTTAGGCGAGTTGACTGCTGGGATTGCCCATGAGATCAACAATCCGATTAACTTCGTCTATGCAGGTGTAGATGGCTTAAGGGTTTCATTGGAAGGTTTACTGAAAGTGTTGAGCAAGTATGCAGAGCTGGATGAAGCAAACTCGGTAGAGGAGATTCGTAAGGTATTGGCTGATGTAAAGCAATTCAAGCACCAACTATATTTTAACGAAACCAAGGACAACGTATTTAAGGTGGTAAATGCAATTAAAGAAGGAGCTACCAGAACTGCTGAGATTGTGAAAGGCCTCAGGTCCTTTTCCAGGTTGGATGAAACAGAATTGAAGCATGCTAATGTTCATGATGGACTTGATAGCACTTTGATACTTCTGAATTCAAAGTTCGACAGTGATCGTATTTCTATTGTTAAAGAATACGATTCTACTATGGCAGCAATCGAGTGTTTCCCAGGGCAACTGAATCAGGTATTCATGAATATCATTAGTAATGCCATAGATTCTATAACAGACAATGGTACCATTACCATTAAGACCCGAAATCTGGAAAACCAGGTAGAAATAAAAATTGTTGATACGGGAAGAGGTATGTCTGAAGATATCAAATCAAAGATTTTCCAACCCTTCTTTACCACTAAGGGGCTAGGAAAGGGTACTGGATTGGGTTTATCAATCACTTTTGGAATAATTGATAAACACCAAGGCGCGTTGACTGTAGACAGCAAAAAAGGAAAAGGCACGGTATTTACTATTGTTATTCCTAAGAAGCAACAGCAAGAAATGGTACCTGTGATTTCTTAGCAAAGACATAGATCTGCATAAATCGAGGTGTAGCTTCATGTTCAGGAGACGTATTTTAAATTTCAGGGAGGATTAAAACGAAAAAAGAACATCTGATTACCGGATATTAGCATAATTGTACTACCCAAAAATAGTACATGCTGATAGCCTTGAGCCTTAGTAGGAAGTTCAATGGATTGTTCCTGGTCGCTGTATAATGAAAGAAAATGAAGATGACGGTCCGTCAAATAGTAAAGCTGTTTTTCCCATAAATGAAATTGTGACGATTCTGGTTTTGCCAGGGTTCTAAGGTAATTTCCAAGGTTATCAAATACTAACACTCCAATGCCGTTGTCCCCCAAATACACTCGATTTTGATATTCAACTAATTGGTAAGGGTGCAGGTTCAAGGTGTCAGACAGTTGATTCAGAGATTGGCTGAAAGAGACCTCATTAAAAGTCATATCGAACTTAGTTAAACTTAAAGGTCTGAGGTCAAGCAACCAGATTTGATTATCGCTGCTTGAAGCAGCTAATCTGACAAACCCAAATTTTTCAGCTGGGAATTCAGAGAATTCACTATCTGCTAGATACCGATCAAGAAATGTATATCTCTGTGTGTCTTCATAAAATAAAAACACTCTGAGTGAAGCCCATGTTTCCAGGGAGGTCAACGTACCAAATTGTTGGGGGGCATATAATGCTAAAGGCCGTCCAAGAGAATCAAGTTTGCGGATATTTCCCTTAGTGTCATTAATATAAATATTATTTAATCGATCAGCACTTACCATTCGCACTGGCAGCTCCAGAGTTAGACTATCCAGTAGTTCCCACTGTTGTGCATCAGCGAATATACAGAACACTATGAAAACCAAGTGAATACTCCAGTTCTTAATCGAAAGTCTTAAGCTTGAAATCAGTGCCATCGTAAACGCCATATGTGAAGCCCTGTATCCATTCACCTACATTAAAGTACACGCTATTATCATTCACAGGCAATTTCAGGGTTAGGTGACGGTGTCCATACACGTAAAAATCATGATGGCTTTTCTGTTCAGCGTCCTGACAATGTTGATAAATATTTTCGGATTCGGGGGAAGTAAATGGCTGCGCTACTCCATTTTGGTTTCTGCTGCTGCGAGACCATAAATTGGCTACTGCAAATCCAAAATTAGGGTGTAACCACTTAAACAACCATTGACTAAAAGGGTTGGAAAAAATGGCTTTGAGCATTTTATATGAAATCTGCCCAGGACCCAAGCCATCTCCATGACCTACTTGTAAAGTGGCATTATTCACTTTAAAGGTTTGCGGTTCCCGGAAAACTGTAATGTTTAGTTCTTTTAAAAAATAGTCGGACAACCACATATCGTGGTTTCCGGTAAAAAAGAATACTGGTATACCGCGGTCGGTAATTTCTGCTAATTTTCCCAGGAATCGAACGTACCCTTTTGGTACCACATGATTGTATTCAAACCAAAAATCAAATATATCACCCAGTAAAAAGAAACCTGCAGCCTGGTCCTGAAAATGATTCAGCCAAGAAACCATTTTTTTCTCACGCTCCCGGCTGGTATGGTAGTCAGGCTCGCCAAGATGGCAATCAGAGGCAAAAAACAGTCTTTTGCCTTCTCCAAGATGTAAATCATGTGTCATGGTGCAGGTAAAAGCACAAAATAGTCAAATAATTTCAAGATTATTCTTGATCCTTAGGTATACCCTGGGTTTTTTTGGAGGCATTCTCTTCAACCTTGGGATCCAAATCATTTGGGCTGGTTTCAACTTTTGAGCTGTCTTTTACTTTAGTCTCATCAGGGGATTCATCTTTCTTATCATCTGTCTTACCATTGGTGAAGGCCTGATAGGTGGTTAATCTTTCGAATGGACGTTTTCCGATCAAATTTTCAAGGTCACTTTGGAAAATGACTTCCTTCTCCAGAAGTTTTTGGGCAACAACTTCTAACTTCTTTTTCTTACTTGTGAGCAATTTCTTGACTCTTTCAAACGAGCTACTTACAATTTTTCGTACCTCCTCATCAATGGTCTGGGCAGTTGCCTCTGAATAGGGTTTGTTAAAAGAGTATTCCGATTGTTTGGAATCATAAAACGAAACATTACCGATTTTGTCATTCATTCCATAAATGGTGACTATGCTATATGCCATTTTCGTCACTCTTTCCAAATCACTCAGAGCCCCCGTGGAAACCTTTCCAAACGCTATTTCCTCTGCTGCTCTACCACCAAGCGTCATTGCCATTTCGTCTAATAATTGTTCTGTCTGATAAAGATATTGCTCTTTTGGTAGATATTGAGCATACCCCAACGCAGCTGATCCTCTGGGAACGATACTCACTTTTACTAATGGGTCGGCATGTTCCAGGTACCATCCCGCTACGGCATGACCAGCTTCATGATAGGCAATTATTTTCTTTTCTTCAGGTGAAATTATTTTACTTTTCTTCTCAAGACCTCCAATAACCCGGTCAATAGCATCCTGAAAGTCTATCATGCCAACCGCATCTTTATCCTTACGAGCACCAATCAACGCCGCCTCATTACAAACATTGGCGATTTCAGCTCCGGCAAATCCAGGCGTCTGCGCAGCAAGTTTTTTGGAATCCACTTCGGGGTTCAGCTTCAGTGGTTTTAAATGGACTTGAAAAATTGCATCACGACCTACAATATCGGGCTTGTCTATACTAATTTGTCGATCAAATCTACCAGGACGTAATAATGCATGATCCAATACATCTGGACGGTTTGTAGCTGCAAGAATGATTACGCCACTATCCGTGGCGAATCCATCCATTTCAACCAGTAACGAATTGAGGGTGTTTTCACGTTCATCATTGGATCCAGGTACCTGCCCTCTACCTCTGGTTCGGCCTATGGCATCTATTTCATCGATAAATACAATACAAGGAGCTTTCTCCTTGGCCTGTTTGAACAGATCTCTGACTCGGGCTGCACCTACGCCTACAAACATCTCTACAAAATCTGAACCGGATAGTGAAAAGAATGGTACTGCTGCTTCACCAGCTACCGCCTTAGCCAACAAAGTTTTCCCTGTTCCGGGAGGTCCAATGAGCAAGGCCCCTTTTGGAATTTTTCCGCCGAGTTTGGTAAACTTGCCTGGGCTTTTTAAAAAGTCAACGATCTCCTTTACCTCTTCTTTGGCCTCTTCCAGACCTGCGACGTCCTTAAAGCTGAGTTTTACCTGGTTCTCTGCGTCGAACAGAGCTGCCCGCGATTTACCAATATTGAAAATCTGACCTCCTGGGCCCGCTCCACCGGTCATTCGTCTCATTAAAAACCAAAATCCAAATAGTATTAGGATAAGAAACCCCCAAGTCCAAAAGAAACCCCAGGGATCGTTTCTTACTTCAGCGGAATAATTGAGCTTGCTTGCCTGATCATCTGGTAATTTTGAACGAAGTTCTTTAAACTCATTATCGAATATTTGGTCAGAAACAACGGTAAAGCTATAATGTGGTCCACCCAGACCGCCCCAGGGTCTTTGGCTTTCTAGCTCTTGCTTGTACTTACTGTTGTTGAGGGCTTCTTCTTTAAGGGTAATTTCAACTTTTTCTTTATTTTTAATGAACACGATCTCGCCAATATCATTGTCCATCACCATTTGCTCAAAACGGGATTGATTGATCTTGATGGTCTCTGTATTGTTGGTAAAGTATGATATACCTACAATAAGAGCCACCAAAGTGGCAATTATCCACACCTGATAATTATTCTTTGGTGATGGATTGATTATTTTCTTATTGTTTGGATTGTTTGCCATATCAGTTCTTAAGCTATAACGGTATTTTAAACGTCTGGTTTAGATTTCTACGTAAGTTGATTGGGCATCAGCCCATAGTTCTTCAATGGCGTAGTAATCCCTTCGGTCAGCACGGAAAACGTGTGCAACTACCTCTATATAGTCCAGCAAAATCCATTCCTTATTTTGTTTGCCTTCCAGATGCCAGGGGTGAATATTGGTGTTCTTTTGTACCGTTTCCTCAATGGAGTTACAGATAGCGTCAATTTGAGTATCAGAGTTACCTGTACATATAATAAAATAATCGACAATTGCATTCTCTATGGCTCTTAAATCCATGGTTACGATGTCCAGAGCCATTTTTTCCTGCATCCCTTCAACCACACTTTTGCATAATTCCAGGGAACTCATTCAAACTTTCTCAAGTGCTTGTTATATACTAAATTGCAATAAAGCTACGAAAAAATAGTTGCATAAGGATCCAATACATTCTTTATTTAAAGGCTCAAAACAATTAAAACTGCCGTCTTGTCATTCCACTAATGCAGTTGCTTCTGACTTATTGTCAGAGAATAGCACAGTTGAAGGGACTGTGATTATTACAGAAAATCAGACTGCAGGTAGAGGGCAACGGGGTAATGAATGGGAGTCACAGCCCGGAAAGAATTTGACTTTGTCGATAATACTAAAGCCTGGATTTCTTCCTATATCTCAGCAATTTGATCTAACGGTGATTTCCTCATTGGCATTGACCAATACACTTGCGGACATAGGAATGCCAAACGCCCTGATAAAATGGCCAAACGACATCTATTACAATGGTTCAAAGATAGCCGGAATTCTAATCGAAAATACCGTACGCTCCAATAGGTTGGAATGGGCGATTCTGGGTATTGGCCTAAATGTAAATCAAGACAAATTCAAAATAGCTGGAGCCACCAGCGTTAAACTGGAACTGAAGAAAGAAGTGGACCTGGAACGTGTGCTCCATCATTTGCTCCGGCGGCTAAAAGAATATTATGGATTCCTGAAATCCGCAGGATACCAGGATCTACGAACTATGTATATGAAACGCCTGATGTGGTTACATGAGCAAAGGACCTTCCAAAACAGGGTGCTCAATACCACTTTTTCCGGAGTTATTCAAAAAGTCAGCGATGAAGGGAAGTTGATGGTAGCTATAGATAATCAACTGAAAGCGTTTGATTTCAAAGAAGTGACTTTTCTTCATTAGATTGAATAATATTACTGCTGTTTTAACATTACCGCATAAAATCCTAAATTTGTGTTAAAAAATAATACTAATTAAAATGATCGATACAAAATTGAACTATAAGGTAAAAGATATAGAACTGGCTTCATGGGGTAGAAAGGAAATCACTCTGGCTGAAGCTGAAATGCCTGGCTTGATATCAATTAGAGAAGAATTCGGGCCCTCAAAACCGCTGTTAGGTGCACGTATTGCCGGTTGTTTGCATATGACAATTCAAACTGCAGTGCTAATTGAAACGTTGGTAGAACTGGGTGCAGAAGTTACTTGGTCTTCTTGTAATATATTTAGTACCCAAGACCATGCTGCAGCAGCCATCGCTGCCACCGGTGTCCCTGTATTCGCTTGGAAGGGAATGAATGAAGAGGAATTCGACTGGTGTATCGAACAAACACTTTTTTTTGGCGATGACCGAAAGCCTCTGAACATGATTCTCGACGATGGAGGTGACTTAACCAATATGGTATTAGATCGATTCCCAGAATTGATATCAGGAATAAAAGGTATTTCTGAAGAGACCACCACCGGTGTTTTGCGGTTGAACGAGAGGGAAAAGAATGGAACCCTTGGAATGCCGGCAATAAACATCAACGACTCAGTTACCAAATCAAAATTTGATAATAAATATGGTTGTAAAGAGTCATGTGTAGATGCCATTCGGAGGGCTACTGACGTGATGATGGCTGGGAAAGTTGCAGTGGTGGCAGGTTATGGAGATGTTGGAAAGGGTTCCGCAGCATCACTTCGAGGGGCAGGTGCCCGGGTCATTATCACTGAGATCGACCCAATTTGTGCCCTTCAGGCTTCAATGGACGGTTATCAGGTAAAACGGATGGATGAAGCTATTAAGTCTGCTGATATAGTGGTAACAGCAACGGGCAATAAAGATATCCTTTTAGATCGTCACTTCAGAAACATGAAAGATAAGGCCATCGTATGTAACATCGGGCACTTCGATAACGAAATAGATGTGGCATGGTTAAACCGCAATGCTCAAAAGCAAACCATAAAACCTCAGGTGGATCTTTACAATCTGGATGGTAAAGACATTATTTTATTGGCTGAGGGACGATTAGTTAATTTGGGATGTGCCACAGGACATCCATCCTTTGTGATGTCCAATTCTTTTTCCAATCAAGTACTGGCGCAAATCGAGCTTTGGAAATATGCTGATAAATACGAAATCAAGGTATATACATTACCCAAGCATCTGGATGAAAAAGTTGCCAATTTACATTTGGCTAAAGTCGGGGCAGAATTGGAAATACTTACTCAAGATCAGGCGGATTACATTGGAGTATCACCTCATGGTCCGTATAAATCCGACTCTTACCGCTATTAGTACAAGAAAAATTAGTTTTCTTAATACTTGGCAAAGAATAAGTTGAATTATGAGTTTGTGGTCTGACTTCCTAAATAACCGCGATCGGGTCATTCACAAACTGCCCCATTATTTTCCTATATATGAAAAACACTTCAGTCCATGGGTGAATAAATCATTGTTGTTCTTCGAAATCGGCGTTTATAGGGGTGGCTCTTTACAGATGTGGAAAAAATACTTTGGACCTCATGTGAGAATAGTTGGAATTGATATTAAACCTAAATGCAAGAGATACGAAGAGGAGCAGGTTTCTGTGAGAATAGGAGATCAATCAGACCACAAATTCCTCTCGGAACTTATAGAAGAGTTTGGGCCGCCCGATATAGTCCTTGACGATGGTAGTCACCAAATGGAGCACATTACCTCCACTTTTGAGTACTTATACCCAAGATTGAGTAAAAATGGGGTGTATCTTGTAGAGGATCTATGTACAGCTTATTGGAAAGAATATGGTGGGGGGTTAGGTCAAGAATCTTCTTTTATTGAAAAATGTAAACATTTGGTGGATAAGCTCAATACTGAACATACTAGAGGGTTACTGCAAGAGGATGAATTTAGTCAGTCCACTTTATCTATGCATTTTTACAACAGTATCGTGGCTTTTGAAAAAGGGCACCCTGCTGCGTTTGATCCACAAAAGCATGGCAAAGAAGCTGGGATACAAGGATTGTGGTCCTGATAATAGTTAACCACATCATATGAGCTTATGCGCTAACTTTTTGGGTTGTTCCCCTGAAAATCAAAAAATTTACTCCCAGGATGAAAAATTGGTTTACATGGAATGTCAGGATTGTGGAATTATTTGGCGTAGTGAAACGTCTTTTAACCTTGAACAGCCTTACAATGAACAATATTTCGACTCCAAAAATTATGCTGCCAACCGACTCCACAAAGTGGAAAAGTCTACCTGGCTGCTGGATATGGCCCTGGGTATAAAACCTGATATCAAGTCCATTCTTGAAGTAGGATGTTCTTTGGGTAATACTTTAGAAGCAGCATCCAGGAGACGGTTGAAACATTTGGGTATTGATGTGAGTTCCTTCGCAGTGGAATTTTGTCAGCAAAAGGGATTGAATGCCTCAAATGAAACATTGGAGGAGTTGCTAGATCAAGAGCGGTCCTTTGATCTTATTTATATGCAACATGTACTGGAACATTTCAAGGACCCATTTAAGGTACTTAGACAATGCAATAAATTGTTGCCTTCCCAAGGACTGGTAATGATTCTCATCCCCAATTCCAAATACCACCGTGCCAAAAGACTGAGAGAGAGACATAGGTTTTATAGTCTCAAGGGTGTAGGCATTGAGCATTATGTGTACTTTAATTATGACAATTTATCACGGGTTTTAATCTCCTGTGGTTTCAAAGTAATGCAAGCAAATTATCCACTTAGAATACCTGGCCGGGACTCATATAAATTTTTGGTTAATAGAATTGGTCGACGCATGCTTTCAACCGTTCACCTGGATCAGGAGTTGGTTGTGATAGCCAGTAAGATTAATACCAAAGTGGAATACTGAATCCCGGCCATAGCAAGTTTAAGAATCTTGTTAAATTGCTAATATGATTCCAATAGTAGTTACACCAGTTAAGAATTCATTGGAAACAGTCAAGAAGACCTTAAAATCCGTGAATAATTCAAGTATCCCCATTGACTACTATGTCTTTAATGATTTTAGCGAGCAAGAAACCGAGGACTATTTACGATCACACGTAGATGAGTACAATTATAAGCTGGTTAATTTAGGAGATCATGTAACCACCGCTTCTCCAAATTATCGAAACGTGTTAATTATGTCCCAGAAAATGGCACTGGAAGCTGGTTCCTCTTTGATTATTGTAGAATCTGATGTGATGGTGGAACCACATACCTTGCAATCCCTCATTCAGCTCCAAAATCAAAAGCAGCTAGCAGGAATGGTGGCCGCAGTTACTACTGACCAAAATGGAGAAATAAACTTCCCTTACAACCATATCTCTGGAACCGAACCGGATATCATCAATACTAAACGTAGTTTGAGCTTTTGCTGTACCCTGTTAAGTAACCAATTTCTTGCCAGATTTGATTTTATGGAGCTTAAAGCGAACAAAGATTGGTACGACGTACATATCTCAAAGAAGTCCAGAACGTTAGGATTTGACAACTTGTTAGTAAAGTCACTGCCGGTTATACATCTCCCGCATAGTAGCAGACCCTGGAAGATGGAAAAATATAAGAACCCAATTAGCTACTATTTCAAAAAGTTTTTTTTAAAACGAGACCGGATATAATGGATTGGGTTGAAAAACTACTACTTTATTTACTTTTGGCAACTATCTTATTGGGTGTTTACTGGGGGTTTGGCGATCCCCAATTTTTTACTGAAAGGTATATGATGGAAGATGGTGAGATCGAATACGGAACAGTGATCCTCTTGTTGGCTTCCTGTGTGCTTATCTTGTATCGGTGGCTGAAATTAAGGAAAGTCCACAGTCTATATTTTAGCTTAATTTCATTATTGATTTTCATAGGGTTCTTTTTCGTAGCGGGAGAGGAGCTTTCTTGGGGACAGAGGATCATAGGAATAGAGACCACTGAATATTTTAAGGAAAACAATGCTCAGCAAGAACTAAACCTCCATAACCTGGTAATAAGCGGGATTAAGATAAACAAGCTGATCTTTGGTTTGATCTTAACAACCGTCATTTTGCTATACATTGTGCTGTTACCAATACTTTATAATCAAATGAAATCTTTTAGTAGTTTACTTGATCGCTGGTATATCCCAGTTCCAAGATTAAGGCACGCTGTGAGTTATTTGGTCCTGACCCTGATTATTTCAATAATTCCGGCTAGTAAAAACTGGGAGTTACTGGAATTTGGATCTGTATTGATATTTTTTCTTATACTTTGGACGCCAGTTAACCATTATTTGTTTAGAATTGCTGACCATTAGATGGCAAAATGTTAAAAAAATAGTACAACCTTTTAATTTCAGGTTAGTTTAATTAGAAAGGAACAATTTTTGCTGGGAATATATCAGCCATTATCCCAACCCAACTATGCCTGATAATGTAAAGCAAAACTATAGCAACTTAGAAAAAGAGCGAATTTTTGAAAAAGAATTCTTACCTCATATAGGCTCTATGTATAATTTTGCCTATCGTCTTACTTTTAATGAAGATGATGCTAAGGATCTGGTGCAGGAGACCTACTTAAAAGCCTTCCGATTTTTAAATTCATTTCAGCAAGGAACTAATGCAAAAGCCTGGTTGTTTCGAATATTGAAAAACAGTTTCATCAACGACTTTAGGAAAAAGAGTAAGCAACCGGCTAAAGTTGATTACCAGGAGGTTGAATCGTATTACAATTCTGATGACGTGGACGTATCAATGACCACAGATCTTCGGGTTGAGACGGTGCAACACATGATCGGTGATGAGGTGTCCAATGCACTTAATGTATTGGCAGTAGATTTTAGGACAGTGATCATTTTATGTGACTTGGAAGGGTTTACCTACGAGGAAATGTCAAAAATATTGGACATTCCTATAGGGACTGTGAGATCTAGATTGCACCGGGCAAGAAATCTGTTAAAGGAAAAGTTACAAAAATATGCAAAATCAATGGGTTACAATAAATAAAAAAGAATGGCTACTAACCTCCTCAGCTGGCTCAAGCAAAGCTTTCGCAGCCGGACTTCTTGCAAGGGATGCATGGAACTACTTGAGTTAATCACGGATGATGAAGCGTCTTCAGTAGAAGTAAAGCATTTCCAACGTCATATCAATGACTGTTTACCCTGCTATGAAGCGTATAATCTGGAGAAATCCATTAAAGAAATGCTTCGGACAAAGTTGGAGAAAAAACAGGTTCCGGAAGACTTGATCAATTCGATTAAAGAGAAAATAAAGAACAACGCCTAACCTATGCAAGGGGATAAGGCAATTATTTTTTCGGCACCTTCAGGCTCCGGGAAAACAACCATTGTGAAAATGTTGGTACAACAGAATCCTGACTTGGATTTCTCGATATCAGCATGTACTCGCGACCGTCGCGGTCGGCAGGAAGAAAATGGTAAGGATTACTACTTTCTGGCGCCGGAAGATTTCAAAAGTAAAATTGACAATCAGGAATTTGTTGAATGGCAGGAAGTTTATGCCGGGAATTTTTACGGGACCCTCAAATCTGAGATAGAGCGGGTTTGGGCATCTGGTAAGAATGTAGTATTTGACGTCGATGTAAAAGGAGGTTTGAACCTAAAAAAATATTTTGGCGAAAGTGCTTTAGCTATATTTGTGAAAGTCCCATCAATCGAGGTGTTGGCCCAGCGTCTTCTAAGCCGTGGTACCGAATCGGAAGACAGTATTTCCAGAAGACTCTTTAAGGCCAAGTTTGAACTGACCTTTGAAGACCAGTTTGATGTTACCCTTCGCAATCAAAACCTTGATGAAAGCATCAGGATTGCTCAACAACTTTACAGAAATTTTGCAGGACCGCCTGTACAGGATCCGAGGGTATGAATATTGGACTATATTTCGGTTCATTTAACCCAATACACATTGGACACCTCATAGTTGCCAACGTGATGGCCGAATATCTGGAGCGGGTTTGGTTTGTTATTTCTCCCCGAAACCCTTTCAAACAAAGCAAGTCACTTTTACATGAATTTGATCGATATGAAATGGTTGAAAAAGCTATTCAGGACAATCACAAACTTCAGATAAGCGACGTGGAGTTTTCAATGCCTAAACCTAACTATACTATCGACACGCTTACCTATTTATCAGAAAAGCACTCCCAACACGAATTCAAATTAATTCTGGGATCTGACAATCTTGTTCAATTTACCAAGTGGAAGAATTATCAGAGCATTCTAGACAATTACGGACTACTGGTTTACCCAAGGCCAAAAGGGGTAGAAACCGAACTTATCCACCATCCCAGAGTGACATTAATCGATGCTCCTTTGCTGGATATATCTGCTAGTTTTATTCGTAAATCAATAAGAGAAAAAAGAAGTATCCGATACCTGGTTCCTGAAGTGGTGGAGAAATATATTGAAAAACAAGGGTATTATTTACAATCTTAAACGGTCATAATATCATCTTCTTTCTTTTTCAGGAACTCTTCAATTTTTGAAATAAACTGATCTGTCAATTTTTGAATCTCATCTTCACCAATTCGCACGTCATCTTCAGAAAAGTGTTCTTTTAGTAGTTTCTTCAGGTGATCATTAGCATCTTTCCGAATATTTCGGATACTCACCCTGCCATGTTCAGCCTCGTTGCGTGCGTGTTTGACCAGATCCACTCTTCTTTCCTCAGTTAATGCTGGAATATTGATCCGTATTAACTCTCCATCATTTTGAGGATTTAACCCCAGATCGCTGTTGATTATAGACCGTTCAATTTCTCTTACAATGCTCTTTTCCCACGGTTTGATTAATAGCGTTCTGGCATCCTGGGAGTTGATAGTGGCAACTTGGCTAATAGGTGTTTGATTACCGTAATACTCCACCATTATGCCATCCAACATGTTGGGCATGGCCTTCCCTGCTCTTATTTTTGCTAAGGATCCGTTGGTGTGTTGAAGGGACTTTTCCATCAACTCTTTGGCATGTTCTATATAAAAATCAATGTCTTCCATAGTATGTCGAGTTAGTTGGCAATGATCGTTCCTACTTCCGTTGATCCGTTTATAATTTTTAACAGATTACCTGGCAGGTTCATATTAAAAACTATGATAGGCAAATTATTTTCTTGACATAAGGTGAAAGCCGTCAAATCCATTATGTTCAATCCTTTACCATATGCTTCTGAAAAGGAAAGTTTGTCGTAGCGAATTGCATTGGGGTCTTTTTCAGGATCTGCACTATATACACCATTTACTCTGGTCCCTTTCATCACTACGTCTGCCTCTATTTCCACGGCTCTCAGGCTGGCTGTAGAGTCAGTGGTAAAGTATGGATTTCCTATCCCTGCGCCAAAGATAACTATCCGACCTTTCTCAAGGTGCCTGACCGCTCTCCTTCTGATGAATGGCTCACACACTTGTTCCATGTTTATCCCCGACATTAGACGAGTATACAAACCAGATTTCTCTAAAGCACTTTGTAACGCCATGCCATTAATTACCGTGGCCAACATTCCCATATAGTCACCTTGAACCCGGTCAATGATTAGATTCTCGGCCTGTACCCCGCGGAAAATATTGCCGCCTCCGATTACAATGGCAATTTCGATCCCTAATTCCTTGACGCTTTTAATTTCATGTGAATATTGCTCTAAGCGTAACGGGTCGATCCCATAAGGTTTTTCACCCATCAGCGCTTCTCCGCTAAGTTTCAAAAGGATTCTATTATATTTCATGTACCAGTGGCTTGGACTGATCAAATATAAGAAGTGCTATTAGATTTTTTTAGGAATTATTTAAAATTGGATTAACACCTGATTTTTTTCAACATTCATTCCTATTTGAATGTTAATGGTTTCTACCGTCCCCTCCCCGGTTGATTTTATAACGTTCTCCATTTTCATAGCCTCCAGAATAACCAGTTTCTCTCCTTTCGAAACCAGTTGGCCTTTTTTAACTAAGATGTCCAAAATCATGCCGGGCATGGGAGCTCTAACTTCACGGTGGTTGCTATCAGCAATTAATTGCATGCCCAGTTTTTCTAACAAAATATCGTATTTGTCCTTCACTTCAATATCAAACAATACACCATTTACCTTAAGTTGAATATGCTTTTTATGGACATCCGTGGTTGCAATTTCTATCACATACGACTTAGAATCAGTAATTAAATGGAACAGATGATCACTTATGGCTATCAGGTCCCAGGAAAATAACTCATCATCGACCAATACACCATCACTTTGCAAGTCAATTTTGTAGGTAGTTTGGTCGATACTTACTTTGTACATAGGCTTTGTCAAGTGTACTACAACCTTAAATGAAATTCAGGTTATAAATAGTAACTTTGACGGAAAATACCAATTATTAACGAAATTCATGCTGATTAAATCAACCCTCTGTAATTACCAACTGTTGTGGCTGACCCTAATTTCTTTAAGTATAACTTCTTGTGCGTCTACTCAACCTACAGTTCAGGGAGTGCCAGTTGAAGACTCAACTCAAATTGATAAGCAGTCACAACAGATATCAAAAGCTATTGATACAAAGGTGGTCAATCCCGGACCTTATAGAGCTGAAAACACTAAACTGCACGAGTTGAGGCATACCAGGTTGGAAGTGCGATTCGATTGGGAAAAGCAACATCTTTTGGGAAAGGCTACCCTGGAATTGAGACCGTACTTCTATCCTCAAAACATCTTGGAGCTGGACGCTAAAGGATTCGATATTCATTCTGTCAAACTGGTTGAAGGAGGCAGCAAAGAATTACTGACCTATAAATATAACTCACGGAAACTGGTAGTTTCTTTAAACCGGACCTATCAAAGAGATGAGTCTTACTTTGTTGAAATTGATTATACTGCCAAGCCTAATGAGTTAGATACTGGTGGTAGCGAAGCCATAACATCAGACAAGGGTCTGTATTTTATAAACCCTTTGGGTAATGTGAAAAATAAACCGCAACAAATCTGGACCCAGGGAGAAACGGAGGCCAGCTCCTGTTGGTTCCCTACAATTGACAGCCCCAACCAAAAAACTACACAGGAGATTTACCTTACGGTGGAAGATCGTTTTTCTACGCTTTCAAATGGACAACTTGTTTATTCACAGGGAAACGGTGATGGTACCCGTACAGACTACTGGAAAATGAGCCAGCCTCATGCTCCATATCTTTTTATGATGGCAGTAGGTGAGTTCGCGATAGTCAGGGATCAATGGGAGGGAAAGGAAGTATCGTATTATGTAGAACCGGAATACGAAACTAACGCTAAATCCATCTTTGGTAGAACTCCACAAATGATGACTTACTTTTCGGAGTTACTTAAGTATCCCTATCCGTGGTCAAAGTATTCACAAGTGGTTGTCAGGGATTATGTGTCAGGGGCCATGGAAAATACCACTGCCTCAGTATTTATGGAAGATCTTCAAGTAGATTCAAGATATTTGATTGATGATGACTGGGATGGCATCATCGCACACGAACTTTTCCATCAGTGGTTTGGAGACCTGGTGACCAGCGAGTCTTGGTCCAACCTGACACTCAACGAAGCCTTTGCTACCTATGCAGAGTATTTATGGGCCGAGCACTTGTTGGGAAAAGATGATGCAGATTACCTGGGATATGAAGAACAACTTAACTACCTGGGAGAGGCCAAGGAGAAAAA
The DNA here is from genome assembly GCA_964488585.1 of uncultured Roseivirgaceae bacterium. Lineage (GTDB taxonomy): Bacteria > Bacteroidota > Bacteroidia > Cytophagales > Cyclobacteriaceae > SZUA-3. The sequence continues at coordinate 4,893 of CAZAWQ010000319.1, read as the reverse complement.
GGTGGATCTTATCCGGTTCTACTACCAGGACAAAGAAGATATGTTTGACGGTCATTCCTATGCCAAAGGCAGCCGAATTCTACATATGTTACGTTGCTACCTGGGAGATGATGCCTTTTTCGATACCTTGAATGAATATCTGACTACCTATGCCAATCAACCTGTAGAAGTGCACCACTTTCGACTGATGGCAGAGAAAGTCAGTGGTCAGGATTTGAACTGGTTCTTTAACCAATGGTTCCTGGACTCAGGGCATCCCGAGTTATTCGTTGAAAAAACATTTAAAAATGACACACTTAGTGTCAGCATAACCCAGGTTCAAGATCTTGACTCGGCACCGATTTATCGCCTTCCTTTTGAGGTGGAGTTTTGGCATCATGAAGAGAAAGAAACTCATGCTATTATTTTGGAACAGCAACAGCAGGATTTCAAATTCCCAATGTACACTGAACCGGATCTGGTAATAATTGATAATGAAAATCAACTGTTGTCAGAATTGACCTATGATCAGAGCAAACAAGAACTAATACATCAGTACAGGGTTGGAGTAGGTGCGCTCACCCGATTAAAGGCGTTGGAGAAATTGCTGAACGATTCTGTAGACGGCACCGTGGTTCAGTTATTTATTGAAGCACTTGAAGATCCTTTCTGGGCTATAAGACAACTTTCAGTAAATTTATTTGAAGGATACCAAGGAGATCATTCCGAGGAACTGATTTCCAGACTAAATACATTAGCAAAGAATGACCCTAAATCATTGGTGCGTGCGGATGCTGTTACCACCTTGTCCTCCTTCCCCAACGATGAAATATACCTTCCGCTGTATCTTGAAGCTATGAAAGATTCATCTTATGCTATTGCCGGTGCAGGCCTAAGCGCATACCTTCAGATCGACCATCCTGAAAGAAAAGAGATCGCAAAACAATTTGAAAATGAAGACAATATTCAATTGGTAATTCCATTGGCGGATTACTACGCATTAAATCATGTTCAGGGTAAGTATTCATGGTATCAAAACCAACTTGAAAACTCCAGAGGAGAACAAATGTACTATATGGTCAATTATTTTGGACAATACCTGGTGGATGCGGACTCAGCACAACAAACCACCGGAGCCAGATACCTGGAAGACCTGGGAATAAACCACGCTACCTATTATGTGCGATTCTCTGCGTTCCAGGCATTAGGTCTGTTGGAGGATGTAGAAGAAGTTGAGGAAATGAAACGCCGGATAAAGCAGTCAGAGACAGACCCTAGACTGCTGGAGGTTTACGCACAAATCCCTCAAGATTGATAGAAATATCACTGAGATTTTGAGTGTCAAAATAGGGCTTTCATCTTTTCTGATAAAAGTTTGAATATATTTAAAAAGTGTATAATTTTGCATTCCTTTAAAACTGCCTGTGGCTGTAAAATTACCATAGAGCAATTATTAAAGGTTCGTTCTTAAATAAAGCTGTGTTCAAGGGGAGATACTCAAGCGGTCAACGAGGACAGACTGTAAATCTGTTGGCACAGCCTTCGTAGGTTCGAATCCTGCTCTCCCCACATTGAGTTGGAGTTGGAGTAAAGAGTTTATACCATACGCGCACTCAATATGCGGGAGTAGCTCAGTTGGTAGAGCGACAGCCTTCCAAGCTGTAGGTCGCGGGTTCGAGCCTCGTCTCCCGCTCACAATATCCGGATGAAATGCCGGAAGCTTGAGGCCGACGTAGCTCAGTGGTAGAGCGCTTCCTTGGTAAGGAAGAGGTCACGGGTTCAAATCCCGTCGTTGGCTCATCGAAGCACAGTTTTGCTTGAACGAGAAACTATAAAAAGATAAACTTAATATTAAACTAAATTTGAGGATTTTCAAACATGGCTAAAGAAACCTTTGACCGCTCCAAACCACACGTTAATATCGGTACCATAGGTCACGTAGACCACGGCAAAACAACACTAACAGCTGCCATTACCAAAGTACTTTCAGCAAAGGGTTTGGCAGAACATAGAGATTTTTCTTCCATAGACAATGCTCCTCAAGAAAAAGAAAGGGGAATTACCATCAACACTGCTCATGTTGAGTATCAAACTGAAAACAGACATTACGCCCACGTTGACTGTCCGGGTCACGCTGACTATGTAAAAAATATGGTAACCGGTGCAGCCCAACTGGATGGAGCTATTCTGGTGGTCGCTGCCACTGACGGCCCTATGCCGCAGACACGCGAGCACATTCTATTGGCACGCCAGGTAGGTGTGCCTGAATTGGTGGTCTTTATGAACAAGGTTGACTTGGTAGATGATCCTGAGCTGCTGGAGCTGGTAGAAATGGAAATAAGGGAGTTGTTGAGCTTTTATGAATTTGATGGTGATAACATTCCTGTGATTCAGGGATCTGCTTTAGGTGGATTGAATGGTGAAGCCGAGTGGGTTGAAAAGATTGACGAGTTGATGGAGGCGGTTGATACCTTTATTCCAATACCTGAGCGATTGATGGACAAGGACTTCCTGATGCCGGTTGAAGATGTATTCTCAATTACCGGTCGTGGTACCGTGGCCACTGGTCGGATTGAAAGAGGAGTGATCAACTCCGGAGAGCCGGTGGATATTCTGGGTATGGGTGCCGAGAATTTGAAATCAACTGTTACCGGCGTGGAAATGTTCCGTAAAATTCTCGACCGGGGAGAAGCAGGTGATAATGTTGGGTTGTTGTTGCGAGGAATTGAAAAAACTGATATTCGCCGAGGAATGGTTATCTGTAAACCAGGCTCTGTAACTCCTCACACACATTTCAAAGCTGAGGTTTATGTACTAAGTAAAGAGGAGGGTGGAAGACATACTCCATTCTTCAAAAAGTACCGACCACAGTTCTATTTGAGAACTACTGATGTCACTGGCGAGATTACCTTGCCGGATGGAGTAGAGATGGTAATGCCAGGAGACAACGTTACCATCGATGTGCAGTTGATCAACAAGGTAGCTATGGAACAAGGACTGCGGTTTGCCATCCGGGAAGGTGGCCGAACTGTAGGTGCCGGACAGGTAACCGAAATCCTGGACTAAACTCTTCTGAAGGATAGTGAACGTGTTTCTATTTTTATAGAAACACGTTTGAATACTTACATTTAATTCGTAACTTTGCACACCATTTTTAATGGTTGGGCAGATTTACGGGTGTAGCTCAATTGGTAGAGTAGTGGTCTCCAAAACCATTGGTTGGGAGTTCGAGTCTCTCCACCCGTGCAGTGAAAAGCCGTTCAGACCTATGCAGAAACTTAGAACTTATATATTAGAATCCACTGAGGAAATGAAGAACAAAGTGACTTGGCCTTCATACAAATCATTGAAGAATAGTTCTATCCTGGTATTGGTGGCCTCGTTGATTTTTGCAATTCTTATAGGGTTAATGGATACGGTCTTTAAACATAGCCTGGAGTGGTTCTATCAATCTTTATAAGAGGGGCATGTCAGACGAAACCAAAATGAGTGAGTTAAAATGGTATGTGGTCCGGGTAGTCAGTGGACAGGAAAGGAAAGTAAAAACCTACTTGGAAAATGAGGTCTCCAGACAAAAACTAGAAGATTTTATTCCAGAAGTACTTATACCATCTGAAAAGGTCTATGAGATGAGGAACGGGAAAAAGAGGATGAGAGAACGAAACTTCTTCCCGGGATACGTTTTGGTATCTGCAGATCTGACCCATGGTGAGGCTCATCATTTAGTAAAAAGTATACCTGGAGTAATTGGATTTCTAGGCTCACGTGAAGGCGGTGCTTCTAAGACCCCGGTGCCTTTAAGACAAGCTGAGATAAACAGGATACTCGGCAAAGTTGATGAGCTTGATGAGTTCCAGGAAACCCTGGATACTCCTTTTATTGTTGGAGAGTCAGTAAAAGTGATGGATGGACCTTTTAGTGGATTTACCGGGAGTGTAGAAGAGGTATTCGAGGAGCGTAAAAAGTTGAATGTGATGGTGAAGATATTTGGACGGAATACTCCGGTAGAATTGAATTACATGCAAGTAGGAAAATTAGACTAGAAAATGGCCAAAAAATCAATCGGATTTCTTAAACTTCAGATCAGAGGAGGAGCGGCTAACCCTTCACCCCCGGTGGGGCCTGCCTTAGGTAGTAAAGGGTTGAATATAATGGAGTTCTGTAAGCAGTTCAATGCCCGCACTAAGGACAAAGCAGGAACATTATTACCAGTTTTGATAACCATGTATGCCGATAAGTCTTTTGACTTTGTGGTAAAGACACCACCTGCTCCAGTATTACTAATGAATGCAGCAAAATTGAAGAAGGCATCCTCAGAACCAAACCGTGAAAAAGTTGGTTCGGTAACCTGGGATCAAGTAAAGGATATTGCGGAAACGAAAATGCCGGATCTCAATGCGTTCACGGTAGAGTCAGCGATGAAAATGGTAGCAGGGACAGCTAGAAGTATGGGAATCAGAGTTAAGGGCAAGGCTCCCTGGAATAATTAAATAAAATCAACATGGCGAAGTTGACTAAAAATCAAAAAGCAATACAGGAAAAAATTGAGCCTAACAAGGAGTATACTATTCAAGATGCAAGCTCTTTAGTAAAAGATATAACCTTTACCAAATTCGATGCTTCAATTGATTTAAGTATTCGGTTGGGTGTAGATCCCCGGAAAGCGGATCAAATGATACGAGGGGTGGTAACATTACCTCATGGAAGCGGCAAACACGTGAAGGTCCTGGTTCTGTGTACCCCCGATAAGGAAGAAGAAGCAAAAGAAGCAGGTGCCGACCATGTAGGCCTTGATGAATATATTTCCAAGATAGAAGGTGGCTGGACTGATATAGATGTAATCATTACCATGCCGAATGTAATGGCAAAAGTCGGGAAACTTGGACGGGTATTGGGTCCGCGTGGTTTGATGCC
>CAZAWQ010000318.1:0-5729 GCA_964488585.1 uncultured Roseivirgaceae bacterium | reverse complement strand
TCTGCGTATCCTGCATCATCAATTAGCAAAATGATGATATTGGGTCGCTCGTCAATTTTAGAGGTTGCTGTTTGTGTTCCGCAGGACGGTACAAGAGGAATAGCCAAAATGATCACAAGAAGCAGGGTGAACTTTTTACTTATTTGAGTTGGGCTTTTGAAAAGATGTTTCATAAGGATGCTTTTTAATTGTTTCATAAGGATGCTTTTTTGTTTCAAATTGATTTGGATGCGCCATATCTGCTAGATTGATACTAGTTTAATGGACATGAAAATATAAAGAAATTTTACGATCCTATAGAGTGTCGTTCTATTAGGGCTAATCCAATATCACAAACATCAGTGAGAAGCCTTTTCATTTTCTTTGCATCTCCACGAACATTTTTAATCTTCAGCAGGTAATATCCGACCATAGCATCATGGACTTTCACAATGTTTTGGGGCTTTGCATCAGGGTAATTATGTTCTAGGTAAACGATACCCGTTGGCTGGGATTGGGAGTGCAGTTCCCGGTGATATTTGTTGCGGGGATAACGGAAATAAAAAGTATCTAAAGTTTGTTGTACGATCTTGAGCAGCCTGACAAATTTGGGGTCTGTATTAAGTTCGATAAAAAAAAGCTTCCATCGGTTCATCCAGATAAGGCCGGGCCGCAGCATTAGAGCGCATAATAGCACAGTAGTAGGCATGGCATATAAAATCATCGGTATCAATGAAGTAATGGTAAAAGTTAGAGGGACTTTTCAACCCCATTTCCGCTACCAGACCGTCAACAGTGAAGGGCTTTTTTCCCAGCAAAGAGCCGTAGGCATCAACCCAATTACAAATTGTACGGTTATTATCGCAAAAGAATTTTTTCATTGTTCCGTATGTAGTCAAACAATTTGGAATAAAAACTAAGAGGCAGTTTGTTGGTTATAATGTAAGTCTTCAAACCAAAGTGGAATAATATAAGATAAAGTTAAGTCATACTTTTGAGCAATTCAAAAGGTGTAATTTTCTTCTTTTATACATTGTTTTTTGTTTCATCAAATTGCTGTTTTTGAGTATCCGCTTATCCCTGCCATTGTACACATCTGCTGGTGTTACATTTTGCAAAGATTCATGATGATTGGCATTTTCATAATGTACACCTTACTTTAATTGGTTGTTTGCAATAACATCAAACATTATTCATATCCTCTTTATAAAAGATTAGCCCTTCGAATCCATTCAGCATTTGTTTAAGTTGATACTCAGCACAACCGAGCGCCAAATTAGTGTAGAAAGTGTAGATTTATTTTGTTTGTTGTGATTTGTGATTTGTCAATGGTATCTTAATAAAAACATATGCAACATGAGATTCCCTAACTTATTAATCATTTTCCTTTTAAGCAGCTCGTTCGGAATTAGTCAAAACGATTGGGAAAACCCGGAAATGTTTAAAGAGAATAAAGAAGATGCCCGTGCTACATTCCATACGTACACTTCGGTTGACCAGGCCCTGAAAAAGGATATCAGATCAAATGAATTCTTTAAGATTTTGAATGGTAAGTGGAAATTTAACTATGTAGGAAAGGTGTCTGAACGGCCAGTTGATTTTCAAGAACTGGATTACGATGTTTCTTCCTGGGATTTTATAGATGTCCCGGGAAATTGGGAGCTTCAAGGCTATGGTTATCCGCATTATACCAACATTGTATATCCTTTTACCAGGAACCAGCCCAAAATAGATCCGGATTACAGCCCCGTGGGATCTTATGTGACTTATTTTGAGTTGCCTGCAAGTTGGACTGAAAAGGAAATATTTATTCAATTCGGTTCGGTAAAATCAGGATTTTACATCTGGCTTAATGGCAAAAAAGTAGGCTATAGTCAAGGTTCTAAGCTCCCATCTGAATTTAATCTCACACCTTATTTAGTGCAAGGTAAAAACAAATTGGCTGTTCAGGTTTTCCAGTTCACTGATGGCAGCTACCTGGAAGACCAGGATTTTTGGAGATTGTCAGGAATCCAACGCGATGTTTTATTGTTTGCAAGACCCGAGGTTCACATCAGAGATTTTTTTGCTAAAGCCACACTGGATGATAGCTACATAACTGGCGTTTTTAATTTAGAAGTAGAGCTTCAGAATCTATCTAATCAAACAGCCAGAAATTACCAAATTGAATATAAACTTCTTGGGGGTGACAATAAGGAAATTTTGGACGCTACTGTACCAGCCGGCTCTATAACTAAAGGGCAAAGATTAACAGTAAATTTCCACGGTACTGTTTCCCCAGTAAAGGCTTGGTCAGCCGAATCACCAAACCTATATAAACTGGTAATATCTCTTTTTGACAAATCTGACGAATTGATTGAAACAACCTCCATAAACATCGGGTTTCGTACAACGGAAATAAAGGGTGGGCAATTGTTGGTAAACGGCCAGCCAATATTACTTAAAGGAGTCAACCGACATGAACATGATGGACACAATGGGCATGTGATTACTACAGCTTCCATGATTGAAGACATCAAAATAATGAAACAGCACAACTTTAATGCTGTACGTACCAGTCACTATCCCAATGACCCCAGATGGTACGCACTGTGCGATTATTATGGTCTTTATGTATATGACGAGGCCAACATTGAATCACATGGGTATGGTTATGAACCACAAAATACCTTAGCCAACAAGCCTGAGTGGGAAGCTGCCCATGTGGAGCGTATCAAAAATATGGTGGAAAGGGACAAAAACCACCCATGTGTTATCGTCTGGAGTATGGGTAATGAGGCCGGTACCGGACCCAATATGTTAGCCGGTTACCAGGCTATTCATCAAAGGGATGGTAGTCGTCCTGTTCATTACGAAAGAGCAGAAAAGTTGACCGATATAAAAAAAAGACACACTGATATTATTGGTGATATGTACCGCTCTATAGCAAGCATTGAAAGTGACTGGTTAGGGACCGATGACCGACCTTTCATCTGGTGTGAGTATTCACACGCTATGGGTAATAGCAATGGAAACTTTCAGGAATACTGGGATTTAATCGAATCTCAAGATAAAATGCAGGGTGGGTTTATTTGGGATTGGGCGGACCAGGGGTTGGCTTCTTATGACGAACAGGGGAATTTATCCTGGTCCTATGGCGGTCATTTTGAACCTGAAAATGTTCATAACGATCAGAATTTCTGCCTAAACGGTGTGGTTGGAACTGATCGTACCCCTCATCCTGCACTACATGAAATCAAAAAAGTTTACCAGAATATTGGCTTTGAAAAATCGGATGAACAGAATAGTATTATCATCCGGAACAAAAATTTTTTTAATGATTTGAGCCATGTGGTCATTCTTTGGCAGCTTGTCGAAAATGGGAGAATCATAGAATCCGGATCGTTTACCCCAGAAGATGTAGCACCGCAATCGGAAAAAGCTTTTTCTATTGATATATCTTCATCATTGGAAAGCGGAGATGAGTATTTTCTAAGCCTTTATGCCCTGAACACAAAAGAAACTAATTTAGTGCCATACGGGCATATATTAGCCTCAGAACAATTGCCGTTATCAAACAGGAATATTTCCAACATAGGTGAACCAGTTTCAAATTTCATTACTGCTACAGAAACAGAAAATGAAATCACTATTTCCGGTAATGATTTTCAGATCCAGTTTACAAAAAGCACCGGCGCTTTATCTTCTTACATGGTCAATGATTATGAATTGATCAAGAATCCTATGATTCCTGATTTTTGGCGTGCTCCTACCGACAATGACTTTGGAAATCAAATGCCTACACGCTGTAAAGTATGGAAAGATGTAATGGAAAATAGTCAGGTCAAAAGCATGGACATTGAATCAGAGTCAAAAACGCAGATACTGATTAAGTCCTTTTATGATTTGCCTACGGTAAATGGCTCTATACAATTGGATTATCATGTTGATGGTAATGGTAAGATTGATGTGAATTATGTGTTCAAGGCTGAAAAGGATAACCTGCCGGAAATACCAAGAATTGGTGTAAAACTTCAACTACCACCAGAATTCGACAACTTGACTTACTATGGGCGCGGTCCCGGGGAAAACTATATTGACCGAAACACCGCTTCCTTTGTAGGCTTGTATCATTCAACAGTTGCCAATCAATATTTTGCTTATGGACGACCACAGGAGACTGGCCATAAGACAGGCACCCGTTGGTTGAGTCTTACTAATCAAATTGGTTTGGGATTGAGGGTTTTAGCCAATAAAGAGTTGTTAGGCTTTAACGCATTACATTACGCCACTGAGGACCTTGATCCTGGTGAGAAAAAATTGCTACGTAAACCTAATGATATTAAGGAGGGTGATTTTGTAGAACTACACATAGATCACAAAATGATGGGTCTTGGTGGTGATAATAGCTGGGGTGCTAAACCGCATGCACCCTATATGCTTTATGCGGACCAGAGCTATGCTTATAGTTTTAGTATAGTTCCCATCTTTGGCGAGTAGTCTGATGAATTAACGTTCATTAATTGCCACTGAATATTCTGCAAGTCGACTTTGTGCTGGAGCCATAAATTGACTAAAATCATTATTTATAAGTTAATGATCGGATCTTCAATCACCAATAACTCATGCTCTTAACTGATAAGCAACAGCTTTAACATCTCGTCAATATACGCTCCATCCCTAAGGGTTAATTCATCAGGATCAGTAATAGCTTCATCACACTCATCTTCCATAACGATCCAACCATTATAACCCGTGGCTACCAGATAGGAAGTTACTCTTTGAGGATCCACTGAATCCGTCTTTCATTAAATAAAATGTTGCTATTTTGGAAAACAAGGCCTATTTTCCCACTAGAGCCGACGGCTTTTAATCGTACCATAGTGGAATTGAAATATATACTTGCTTGCAGGTCACTAGGCTATAATTTGTATTTTTGTGTTGTTTATCCTTGGTTAACTTAAGTATATACGTTAGGATTAAAATATAATATTTATAATGCGCCATAATTCAGCCCCTTATACGCTACCAAGCATGCCATCAGCGGGCTTACTAAATCCACGGCTTTAGACGGTCGTAAATATAACATTGCCTGCGGCCGGATTGATATTGGTAATGCCGCAACTGATATGGCCAGTAAAATGAAAGAAGGATTCCCTCAGGCCGACGGTTCGATTGCAGTTGAACCCACCATGGCTGTCATCAATGTAGCTGATGCCGTGGTGTACATGGTAAATCTACCGCCAGAAGTCCATTTAAGAGATTTAACAACAAAACTGGAACCCTGGTGTTTTATCAGGATCTAAATTTGAGGAAAAATATCACCGCTAATAGGCTAATGAGTAAAGATATTCCGATAATAAGCCACCAGTAACCTCCTTCCTCTTGTTGCTCTGTGATTCTTAATAACCTATTAATACTTTGGTTGGTCAACAATTGCTTTTTCCCACCTGTCCAAACAACTATAATTGAATCTACCTTGGTGGCATTTCCTAGACCGAAATGTGCAATAGTAGAGTTTTGGGATAGATGACTGGATCCGCCCCCATCAATTTCTCTTATCATACGGACTCCATTAGTTATTGCCTCTACTCTTGATCCGATCCCATGACTTTCAGCGTTAATTCCTTTCAAAGCTACCTTAAGCCAGTTGCCTTTGGCTAAATCATTTCTATACAACCTGGTAACGGAAGCAACCGGGTACTCTTTTACAGGTTTTTGATTAACTACCAAAATATCCATGTCACCATCGTTTTCAATATCAAATACTA
>CAZAWQ010000317.1:0-21054 GCA_964488585.1 uncultured Roseivirgaceae bacterium | reverse complement strand
ATTTACTTCCTGGTCATTCTCAAGCAATGAATGAGAATTTTGAGCAGTTACAAAAAGACCTTGGTGATCTGGACAAAAGAATGGAGGAAATTGCTAATAGCATGAGAGATTGGCAAGTGATTGCTTCACACCCAGTGTATCAATACCTGGAGTCAGGGTACGGATTAAAAATTATTAGTGAGCACTGGGAACCTGATGAAATGCCAAATGATGACCAGTGGAAAGGCTTAAAAGAAACTATAAAAGATCATCAGGTAGGCATCATGATTTGGGAAGATAAACCTCTGGAAGAAACTAAATCAATGCTTAGTGATTTAAATCTATTGGTTGCGGTTTTCAATCCTTGTGCAAACACTCCAGAAACAGGTGATTTTATGAGAATAATGAATGAAAATCTTCAGCAACTAAAGCAAGCGATCAACGCGAAAAAGCCTTAGTCAAACCCTCCTAAAATAGGCCGCTCGATCACCAGCCGGTTATTCTCGTGGTAAATTTCTATATTCAGCTCACCAGCTATAATGCCTTTATCCTGGACGTATGCCTGTATCAACCTATCTATTTTATCGGGATTGGGCATTACCGAGATGTGGGCATCTTTTGAAACCCTTATGGATCTTTTCGCAGGTATCTTTCTTTTTTCAAGATCGTCAAATGCAGATGATGGACTTTCCACAAGCATTATTCCAATAAAACTTCTTGCTTTGCCCCGGCTTTCTGTTGACTCCTGATCATATATGATCACCGGTTGACCGCTTAGTATTCCGTCCTTCAAATACCCCTTCATCTCCTCAAAATAGAGCCTAATAGTATCGCTTTTATAAGTTCCTTCATAATATCTCCCCACCAAGTGGTAGCTATCTACCATAACAGTCTCTATTTGGAGAGAATTTAGTCCACCCAAGCTGTAATACCCCCCAGCTAAAAGAATGATTACTAAAATAAAGGTAATGCTCAGTAGTTTTCTAATGGTCCACTTCTTCATGGAAGTACGCCTTTGTACTGCATATGATATAGCTGACTATAATAGCCGTTCATTTCCAAAAGTTGGTCATGGCTCCCACGTTCTTTGATTTCTCCACCGTCCATTACCAGTATCTGGTCCGCTTTCTGGATGGTGGACAACCTGTGGGCTATTACTATAGACGTCCGGCCCTTCATTAATTTCTTGATAGCGTATTGTATTAATTCTTCGGTCTCTGAGTCTACGGATGAGGTGGCTTCGTCCAGCACGATGATCTTAGGATCGTAAACCATGGCTCTTACAAATGAAATTAATTGTCTTTGCCCTACCGACAAGGTGGCTCCTCTCTCCATAACATTGTAACTAAACCCTCCCGGTAGCCGCTCAATGAATCTCTTGGCCCCTACCAACTCCGCAGCTTCAACTATTCGTTCAAATGGTATGTCGTTATTACCCAGAGTGATATTCTCGGCAATGCTATTGGAAAAAAGAAACACATCCTGCAGTACCACTCCTATGTGCTCTCGTAAGTTTCGAAGTTGATAATCAGCGATGGAAACATCATCCACCATAATGCTGCCGCTGTTGATGTCGTAAAATCTGCTCAGTAAATTTATTACTGAAGATTTTCCTGCACCGGTAGCCCCTACCAATGCTAAGGTTTCTCCTGGAGCTGCCTCAAAAGAAATGTCTTTAAGGACATATTCTTGTTGGTTATAAGCAAACCATACCTTCTTAAATTCAACTTTACCCTCCAGGGAATCGGTTTTGTATGTACCCTGATCAGGTAAATACTCTTGACTATCCAGCAGCTTTATTATTCGGTCTGTGCTCACAATTCCCAGTTGTAAGATGTTAAATCGATCTGCGATCATTCGGATTGGTCTAAAGAACATGTTGATGTACATAATAAAGGATATTAGTACACCAACTTCAGGGATGGAGCCGCGCATAACTCCTCCAGCTCCGTACCATACCAACAAACCAATGCTTGATGCTGCAATTATCTCAGCTACCGGGAAATAAATGGCGTAGTAAAGTACCGACTCAATGTTCGCATGCCGGTGTTCGCGATTTATTTCCTTAAACTTTTCGTACTCCTCTTCTTCATTATTAAATATCTGTACCACACTCATCCCAGTAATATGCTCTTGTACAAAGGTGTTAAGATTGGACACAGCATTTCTGACTCTATTAAATGTCGCTTTAATTTTTTCTTTGAAAATATAGGTGCTTACTATGAGAATTGGCAGTGTTGCCAAACTAATCAAGGTGAGTTTCCAATCCTGCGCAAACATAAACATGAGAATAAACAAAATAGTAAGTATGTCACCTGACATGGCTGCAATCCCTTGACTGAACACCTCAGCTAAAGTTTCAACATCCGATATATTACGGGTCACCAATCTTCCTATTGGTGTATTGTCGAAAAACTTCAAACGTAACTTAAGTAGGTGTCGATAGAGCTGGATCCTAATATCCTTGATAATATTTTGGCCGATCCATCCCGATAGATACGTGTGGGAATATTGTATTACTGCATGCAATAAAAGCAATCCCAGTAATAACAAGGTCATTTTAACCAGTCCTTGATAATCGCCTATTGCAATGTGATCATCAATGGTTAACTGAATTATCCAGGGCCGGATAGGTCCCAGAATAGCTGTAGTAATAGTAAGAAAAATTAGAAAGTAAAATCGGTTTTTGTATGGTTTTATAAAACCAACCAGCCGTTTGAGCACCTTCAAATCAACTATCTTCCCGGTAATTTTTTCTCTTTTCACTAAGCGGGGTCTAACAGCTGTTTTGGATAAACAACTTTTGTGAGAAATAAACCATGAGCGGGGACGGATCTTCCGGCCACCCTCCGATCTTCCGATTTAATGATGGTCTGGAATTGCTGGATTGTCAACTTCCCAGTACCTATGTCAATCAAAGTACCTACAAGGGACCGTACCATTCCTCTCAGAAACCTGTTAGCACTAACGTAAAAACAATACATTCCGTTATAAGCTTCCCAGTGTGCCTGGGAAATAGTGCAGATAAAATGCTCAACTGATGTTTTAACTCTACTGAAACTTTTAAAGTCCATTTCACCAATCAGAAATTTACTTGCTTCATTCATTGCATAAACATCCAATGTTTGCCGCAAAAAGAAGCTTGTATCTTGCGTAAAGGGGTCCTTCTTCCTGGAAATGCGATATTGGTAGCTGCGTGAAATCGCATGGAAGCGGGCATGTGCATCATCAGGGACCTTGTAAATATTAATTACTGCGATATCGGTCGGCAAAATGGCATTTATTTTGTGAACTGCAGTCGGGACATCCAGTTGAATGGACAGATCAAGGTGGCAGAATTGTTGAATAGCATGGACCCCCCTATCTGTTCTTCCACTGCCCACAGTTTCAACAGGGTTTCTGCAATATTTTTCCAGTGCATCATTGATCTCCTTCTGTATGGTATGGGCATTTCGTTGAACCTGCCAGCCATGGTACGCCTGTCCTAGATATGAAACTTCGATGAAATACCTCAATGATTTGTTGTGAATTCCCTGGCCTATTGGAGGTGTGCCAATATCCTTGGTTTTATTTACCTTAGTTGCAAAATAACAAAACACCAACCAAATGATACAACGGGTTCAGTCTTTATTTCTTTTGGGTGTGGTCATTTGTCTTACTGGCTCCCTGTTTTTTCCCGTTTGGGAGAAGAAGGATTTAAACACCAACTCAGGTGCAATATTGGAAGTTTTCTTCACTGAAGTCCATTCCATGAATCAACCGGTTGTAAGAGAATATTTCCCTACCGCCATACTTGGGATATTTGCAGTTATTGGAATTGGCATAGCAATATTTGAGATATTCAAATATCGTAGTCGATTAAGTCAGATGAAATTGGGTGCGTTGAATTCACTGGTGGTGGCAGGTTTTCTTGGCTTAGCTGTCTATTTTACATTTCGCATGGAGAAAATTGTGTCAGTACCAGGAGAAGGGTCCTATGAGTTTGGAATGTATCTGCCTACAATAGCCCTGATTTGCAACTTATTAGCAAACAGATTTATTCGCAAAGATGATGCTTTAGTGCGTTCAGTTGATCGCATTCGTTAATGGCGGGATATATTGGTAAAAGTATAAATCAAACCAGATGAGTTTATTTGATCTATTCAAACCAAAAAACAAGGACAATCGGAAATCCTATCTCAAGGAACTTATTAAGGTAGCCAAGGCGGACGGTCACCTGGAAAAAAGAGAATATGAGTTTATTATGACTGTTGGAAACAAACTTGCTTGTTCGGAGGACGAGATAAGGGAGTTGAGCGATGAGATTCAGCTTGATGATCCAGCTGAAGCATCTCAGTCTAAAGAACACAGGCTTAAGTTAATTTTTGATTTAGTGGCGATCATGATGATAGATGGCACCATTGATCCAAAAGAACTGGGCTTGTGTAAGTCAATATCCATGAAATCAGGATTTGAGCCGGAAGTCGTTGATGACATTGTTTATCATATCAATCTTCTTACACAATCTGGCAAATCCATAGAGCAAGCCAGTAGCGAAGCCTATAACATATATAGTAAAGCGTAAGGGATATCTTCACGTGTAATATATCACCAGTTTTTGCGGTGTTATGCACCAATGTGTTGGTTATTTTTGATCAACCATAATTAAAGGAATCGTGCCTCTGCTAAATCCATTTAAAAAGAAAGAAATTGAGGAGCCCATGGATTATCGACTAGCATATGTGGAACAACTATTCAAAATGGCTCATTCTGACGGTCACATGGACGAATGTGAATATCATTTTATTTTAAAGGTCGCCCAACGTCTCGAAATTGAAGTAGATTTTGAACAATTGCATCAAAATCTAAGTAGTATTTCATTGGATGCAGCCGCTGGAAAAAAGTTTGGATTTGATCTGTTGTTTGACTTGTCATGGTTAATGCTGGTTGATGGTGAAATTGATGACAGAGAACTTGAACTGGGAATGAATCTTGGCACCCGGTTGGGATTCCAATCTACCAATATCAGACAAATGGTACTTTCTATAGGTCAACATAAGAAAATGGGACTACCTCCAACAGAGATCAAAGACAAGCTGAAACAAATATTCGGTCCCGAATAGCAAATTTCTGTCATTAACTCTCCTCCTTTCACCATTCAAACCTGACAGGTTGTCATAATAATCAGTGCTTTCTAATACTGGAACGAATTTTGAAATGTCCAGATCGCATTCGAAGTTGTCTATTAAAAAGAACATAAAATGAAAGAGAAAGGCACTATTTCAATACAAACCGAGAATATATTTCCCATAATAAAGAAATTCCTCTATTCTGATCATGAGATATTTTTAAGGGAATTGGTATCCAATGCTGTGGATGCTACTCAAAAACTGAAAAGATTATCTTCCCTTGGAGAATACCAGCAGGAATTAGATGATGTAACGGTAGAAATAATCCTCAACAAGAAGAAGAAAACCATTACCGTCCGTGACAAAGGGATTGGAATGACAGCCGAAGAAATAAAGAAATACATTAATCAAATCGCTTTTTCCGGGGCAGCTGATTTTGTAGAGAAATTTAAGGATTCCGGAGATGCCAACGAAATAATTGGAAAGTTTGGGTTGGGTTTTTACTCATCCTTTATGGTTGCCAGTAAGGTAGAAATCATTACCAAATCGTATAAGAAAAAAAGCAAGGCAGCGCATTGGGAATGTGATGGTGACACCGAATTTACCATTAGTGACTCAAAAAAGACTGAACGCGGAACTGATGTGGTATTGCATATAAATGATGACTCTAAAGAGTTTTTGGAAGAAAGTCGCATTCAGGGAATTCTGGACAAGTATTCCAAGTTCCTGCCAGTCAGTATAAAGTTTGGTCAACAGGATAAAAGTGTTGAGGATGGGAAGGACAAAGACGGTAACCCTAAATACAAGACCAAAAAAGTAGACAATATTATAAATAAGACGGATCCAATATGGACCAAGTCTCCCTCGGATCTCAAGGATGAAGATTATTTAAAGTTTTATCAAGAGCTGTATCCTTTCTCCGAGAATCCTCAGTTCTGGATACATCTTAATGTTGACTATCCATTTAACCTCACTGGGGTGCTCTATTTTCCCAGGTTAAAAAACGATTTTGAAGTACCCAAGAACAAGATCCAACTATATTCGCGTCAGGTATTTATTACAGACGAGGTTAAAGACATTGTTCCGGAGTTCTTGATGCTGCTTCATGGAGTGATTGATTCACCGGATATACCGCTTAACGTTTCGAGAAGTTTCCTGCAATCGGATAGTAATGTTAAAAAGATCAATGCTTATATCACAAAGAAGGTAGCAGATAAGCTTGGAGAGCTTTACAAAAAGGATAGGAAAGTATACCAGGACAAGTGGTCAAATATTGGGATTTTCGTAAAATACGGAATGCTTACGGATGAAAAATTTTACGATAAGGCCAAGGATTTCGCCCTTTTGAAGAACACAGAAGATGAATACTTTACTTTGGATGAATACCGGGAAAAGGTAGCAGTTATTCAAAAGGATAAGGATGACAATGTGGTCTTTTTGTACACTACAGATTCTGCCAAACAGGATACATTCATTCAATCTGCCAAGAAAAGGTCCTATGACATATTGGTAATGAATGAGGTAATTGATAGTCATTGGATAAATCATTTGGAGCAAAAGCTAGAGAAAACCCAAATAAAACGGGTTGATGCGGATACTATTGATAAACTTATCGATACCGGGAATGCAAAAGAAAGCATTTTGTCTGAAGAGGAACAAACACAATTGAAAGAGGTTTTTACCAAAGCCATTGACAATTCAAGTGTGATGGTCCAGATTGATTCAACGGCACCTGATGAAATGCCGGTTTCTATTACGCTTCCTGAGTTCATGCGGCGTATGAAGGATATGGCGGCAACGGGGGGAGGAGGAGGCATGCCTTTCATGGGTCAAATGCCGGAAACTTATAATGTTTCCATTAATGCCAATCACCCATTGAGTGCCAAGATTTTAGCAGCAAAAAGAGAAGACACCCGTATCAAATACGCTAAGCAAGCATACGACTTGGCTTTGCTAAGCCAGAATATGCTAGACGGGGCTTCCTTGACAAAGTTCATTGAACGGAGTGTAGAACTAGCCTCAAAGTAGATTTGAATTTTTAGTTTTTAGTTTTTAGGTTCTATGTAGCGCGCACGAAAATTGTCTAATCAGGAACTCGGAACAATTAAAGCACGATACTTTTCTTTTCGGGAAACATGTTCAGGATTGACTGCTCATTTGCCTCGCATATTCCGCGTTCGGTAATAAGACCAGAAATTAACCGGGAAGGTGTTACGTCAAAGGCATAATTGGCGGTGGGGCTATCTGGTGGTGTCAATAGGACTTCTTTAATATCGCCTTCATTTAATCCTTTAATGTATTTAACTTCTTCCGGAGCGCGCTCTTCTATGGGAATTTCTGTCATTCCGTCTCTGATAACCCAGTCAAAAGATGAACTTGGCAGGGCCACATAAAAAGGGATGTTATTGTCATAAGCAGCCAGCGCCTTAAGGTAGGTGCCTATTTTGTTTGCTACATCTCCTGTATACGTAGTCCGGTCAGTTCCCACGATAACCAGGTCTACCATCCCCTTTTGCATCAGATGACCACCGGTGTTATCGGGAATTACCGTGTGATGTATGCCTTGTTGATTCAATTCCCAGGCTGTTAACCGAGCACCCTGATTCCGGGGACGCGTTTCGTCCACCCAGACATGAACATCAATTCCTTTCGCTGTCGAGGTATATATGGGGGCAGTTGCAGAGCCATAATCAACGAAAGCCAACCATCCAGCATTGCAATGGGTAAGCACATTTACCGGGCCCGGCTTTCTTTTACTAATATTTTCTATCAGTCTTTGACCGTGATTACCAATAGATTGACAACATTTGACATCTTCATTGGCTATATTCTCAGCAGTAGACAACGCAATATTTATTCTTTCCTGGATCCCGGTGTATTGGCGAATTGCCAATAATTGACGATCGACCGCCCAGGATAGATTGACCGCGGTCGGGCGTGAGGCTAACAAGGTTTCTGCGCTTTGCACCAAGCAGTGATCAAACCCTTTGGGATGATCGACAGCTTCGAGAGTCGCCAGGTACATGGCGTAACCAGCGGTGGCTCCTATCAATCCGGCACCCCGTACATGCATATCTTTTATAGCATGGGCACAAGCTGAAACAGTGGATAAGGACTCCACAAGAAACTTGTGCGGCAGATGTCGTTGATCGATTATCTTAATGCAGCCAGGGTCGCTCTCATCCAACCAAATTGTGCGGTAATGTTTATCACCAACCTTCATTGCTATAAGTTAGCAAAATATTGAACACCGATTGAATCTCGAAGGCCGAACATCGATTTTTGAAGACTTGGTTAAGTAGCTACTTGGACATTTCTTATTCGATATTCGATGTTGGGTATTCTTACAAATGAATAACTTCGTCGTATGCTGCCGCCGCTGCCTCCATCACTGCTTCAGACATTGTGGGATGAGGGTGCACCGACTTAATGATCTCATGACCCGTGGTTTCTAGCTTCCTGGCTGCAACCACCTCAGCAATTATTTCAGTTACATTGGTACCAATCATATGCGCCCCTAACCATTCTCCGTATTTAGCATCGAATATAACTTTTACAAAACCTTCTGTATTACCGGCAGCATTTGCTTTTCCGGAGGCACTGAACGGAAATTTGCCAATCCTAACATCATAGCCGGCTTCCTTTGCGGCAGATTCGGTGTAACCCACCGATGCAATCTCAGGGCTACAATAAGTACAGCCTGGCAGGTTATTGTAATCCAAAGGTTCGGGATTCATTCCAGCGATAGCTTCAACACAAATAATACCCTCTGCAGATGCAACATGAGCCAACCAGGGTCCTTTAATTACATCGCCAATAGCATAAACACCTGATTGATTGGTCTGGTAATAATCGTCTACGGCTATCCGGCCCTTTTCCATAGTAATACCCCTTGATTCAAGGCCAATGTTTTCGATATTTCCAGCTACACCTACAGCTGATAAAACAAGGTCCGTTTCTATGACTTCCTCTCCTTTAGCGGTTTTAATTTTTACTTTGCACTTGCTGCCCTTGGTGTCAACTTCAGTGACCTCGGAATTGGTCTTGATGGTAATACCTGACTTCTTGAAACTGCGTTCCAACTGCTTACTAACCTCGGAGTCTTCCACCGGGACGATGTTATCCAAGTACTCAACCAGTATAATTTCAGTGCCAATGGCGTTATAGAAATAAGCAAATTCTGAACCTATCGCGCCACTTCCTACAATAACCATGTGCTTTGGTTGCTTTGCAAGCACCATGGCTTCTCTATATCCAATTATTTTCTTCCCGTCAATAGTCATTCCAGGCAACTCCCGAGATCGACCACCTGTTGCGATGATTATGTGTTCTGACTGATAGGAGGTTTTTGAGCCCTTTTCATCAGTTACATCTATGGTCTTGGGCGCACCCAACACCCCCATACCCTGGATATGATCAATTTTATTCTTTTTGAAAAGAAACTGAATACCCTTACTCATTCCATCCGCTACTTTTCTGCTCCTTTCCACCATTGCCTTAAAATCTGCTTTAGCACCAGAAATTTGAACTCCATAGTCCGAAGCATGATTTATGTAATCAAATACTTGTGCACTTTTAAGCAGAGCTTTGGTAGGAATACAGCCCCAATTCAGGCAAATCCCACCGAGTTCAGCTCGTTCGACCACTCCAACCTTCATGCCTAACTGGGAAGCCCTTATGGCTGCAACGTATCCGCCCGGCCCGCTGCCAATTACCATCAAATCATATTTTGAAGCCATATTATGTGGTGTTTTATTTCAACGCTCAGATTGCTGCAAATTTAACCCAAATGTTTAGACAAAAAAATCCGGGATCTGAAGAAAAAGAACCCTCAATAGTCAATTTAGGTTTGAAATACGATATCCGCTTAACCCGTTTTATTTTAGAGCAGGAAAGTATATTTTTGAACCCTAAAATAGTTAATAATGAAACTACTTGATGGTAAAATCGCCCTGGTAACCGGGGCTTCAAAAGGAATAGGTAGAGCTATTGCCAGGGAATTTGCCTCCCAGGGAGCTCAGGTGGCCTTTACCTATTTATCCAGTGTTGAAAAAGGGCAAACATTGGTCAAAGAGCTGGAAGAATTGGGGGTAAAGGCCATCGGTTATCGATCGGATGCTTCTAAATTTGAGGCTGCAGAAAATCTTATCAATCAGGTAGTCTCTGATTTTGGCGGTTTGGACATCTTGGTGAACAATGCCGGGATAACCAGAGACAATCTACTACTGCGCATGTCAGAGGAACATTGGGACCAGGTTATTGGCACTAATCTAAAATCTGTATTCAATACTGTGAAGGCGGCTACCAGGACTTTTATGAAACGAAGAAGTGGGTCAATCATCAATATCACCTCAGTTGTTGGTATTAAAGGAAATGCCGGGCAAGCCAATTATGCTGCGTCAAAAGCAGGAATCGTGGGTTTCACCAAATCTGTTGCACTGGAATTAGGGTCTCGTAATATTCGATGTAATGCCATAGCTCCAGGTTTTATCGAAACAGAGATGACGGATCAACTGGATGAAAAAACAGTGCAAGCATGGAGGGAGGCAATACCCTTGAAACGTGGCGGTAAACCTGAAGACGTAGCTCGCTGCGCGGTTTTTCTAGCCTCTGATCAGTCTGATTATATCTCCGGTCAGGTGATTCAAGTGGACGGAGGAATGCTTACATAGACTAATATAGGAATAACAAAACGGTGAATGGATAAATCATTTTTAATTTTCGAAAACTCACCATGGTTCATTCTAATTTGTTTGGCAGTAGGTGCGGTTTTGACCTATATTCTGTATCGAAAGCCTGGCCCCTGGAGTGCTACCACTCACTATATTTTAATCACCTTTCGATTTTTACTTATTAGTTTCCTATGCTTTTTGCTGGTAGGACCCATTGTGAAACAGTTTAATAACAGGATAGAAAAGCCTTATTATGTGCTGGCAATAGACAATTCTTCCTCCATTGCTGAAGTACATTCCAAAGAGTTCCTGGTTTATCAAATTAATCGAATTGAAACATTGGGACAAGCTCTGGAAACAAGTGGCTATGAAGTAGAGTACAGGACCTTTGACCAAACATTTGAACGAAACTTTATTGATTCAGTTAACTTTGACAATCCCGGTACTCCATTGAATGACCTGCTAAGGGGTATTCAAACTGACTATGAAGGTAAAAATCTTACTGGTGTGGTTTTATTCAGCGATGGAATCCACAACCAGGGATTATCTCCGGTATTTACTCCTTTTAAATCCCCGGTATATAGCATGGGTTTAGGCGATACCATTCCTCAGCAAGATGTCAGGCTAAAAACTATTCATTACAATAAGATAGCTTATCAGGGCAATCGTTTTATTATTCGGGCCGAAATTCTAAATGATGGCTTTATAGATAAAAATATAGTGATAAATATTTCAGCTGGAGGTAGAATTCTTCAAAGTAAAACACTCAAATTGGGCAACCCACCACAGCTATTGGAAACAGATTTCCAACTAGAAGCAACCAACAAAGGGCTTAAAGATTTTGCAGTAACCATAGAAGCCGTTAATGGTGAATTTAGCCTCAAAAACAATATCAGGCACGCTTATATTGAGATTATAGAAGGAAAGAGAAAAATCTTGTTGGCATCAAAAAATCCGCATCCCGATATAAAGGCTATTAAAAATGCCATCGAAAAAAATCAAAACTATCAACTTGATCTGTATATTCCGGGAATTTCAAACCCGGAATCCGAATCTTATGATCTGATCATACTTCACCAAATCAGTCAACAAGAATTTCTGAAGATCCCAACATTGTCCAATCATTTAAGCACGGGACTCCCCGTGTGGACCATAGTTGGAAGCAAAAGCAATCTAAATCGGGTAAACTCGGAAAACCCATCAATTTCAATAAAGACCATTAATTTTCAGAAAGATCTGGTGACCCCAAGTTTTAACTCCGCGTTTTCAAAATTTCAACTTTCCCCTGCTCTGCAAGAGGTTATTACCTACTTTAATCCAGTAACTGTGCCTTTTGCCAACTATGAAATTGGTGGTGGAACGGAGGTATTATTGTTCCAAAAAGTTGGGAACATGACCACAAACAATCCATTGTTGGTGGTGTTTGACGACGGAGATCAAAAAACTTCGGTGATGGTTGGAGAAGGCATGTGGCAGTGGAGAATGCAGGACTATTCTAAGAATCAAAGTTTTGAATTATTTGACGAACTGGTGTCAAAATTGGTGCAATACCTGTCTTCCAATGAAGAAAAAAGCCGGTTCAAAGTATATCCTCTGACCCAGGATTTTACTGTTAGTGAACCCGCAGTCCTGGAAACCGAGGTCTATAATGAGATATATGAAGAAACTTATGGTCATGCTGTTGACCTGGAGTTACGGGGTCCAGGTAATTTCCTTGAGCGCTATAGCTATGTTACTAGTTTAGGAAACAGTAAATATCGGATTAGTAACCTGCACCCGGGGATCTATACTTTCAAGGCACATACATCTATTGACCAAAAACCAGCGAGCAGTCAAGGACAATTTACTGTTACCGAAATGCAACTGGAGGCCCTCAATTTGACGGCGGATCATCAACTTTTACGTAGTTTATCCTCAAAGACTAGTGGCACGTTTTATGGTCAAGACCAATGGGAGAACTTAACCATGGAGTTAAGTGGGAAACAGGCTCAAGGAATTATTTTTAGTGAAGAAATTTTTACTCCGTTAATCAAGTGGCCTTGGGCACTGGCCTTACTGCTGGTGCTGGTGAGTCTGGAATGGTTCCTTCGTAAATTTCATGGCTCCTATTAGATCTGCGATTAGCGATTTTACGATTTTGATTCAGACAATATGAAACAATTAAAGGCGTTAGCGGTGTGTGGTTGTGCGTAAATTAGAAAAGTTTGAAAGCGGCTCAAAAGTACTGTACGGTGGAAGGCGTTGGGTAAGCTCTTTGGTGCTATTCGTGGCTCTTCTGGTATTGGCCGTATTAGGTTTGGCCAGTGCATTTTACTATTCGGTAGCATGGGGTTTTTTCGGTTTCATTCCTGATACCCAGGAAATCCTGGATTATGAAAACAATACTGCTTCCGAAGTATATTCTGTAGACGGTGTGTTACTAGGGAAATACTTCTTCCAGGAGCGTACTAATGCTTCATTTCAGGACCTACCACCACATTTAATCAACGCCCTGATAGCTACAGAAGATGTCAGGTTCTACAAGCATAGAGGGATTGATCTTCAAAGCTTGGTCCGCGTTGCAATTAAGACACTTCTTTTGGGGAACAGAAGCTCTGGTGGAGGAAGTACAATTACCCAACAATTGGCAAAGAATCTTTTTCCCAGAACTGATAAAGGTCGTTTAAGCTTACCGGTAAGCAAGGTAAAAGAAATGATCATTGCAAAAAGGATAGAACGAGTCTATTCAAAAGAGGATATCCTAACTCTTTACCTGAACACTGTAAGTTTTGGAAACAACGCCTTTGGAATTGAAACGGCTTCAGTAAGATTTTTCAATAAGAAGCCCATTGAACTCATCATCGAGGAGTCAGCCGTTTTAGTAGGAATGCTTAAAGCAACTACACTTTATAATCCAAAGCGCAACCCTGGAAAATCACTGGCACGACGCAACGTAGTATTCAATCAAATGGAGAAATATGGATTTATATCAATCACTGAAAACGACTCTCTTCAAAATATTCCATTGGAAATAGAATTTACACTTACCACACACAACGAAGGGATTGCTACCTATTTTCGAGAGTATTTGAGAAATGAAATTCAAGAATGGTGCGCTAGTCATACAAATAGCGAAGGGAAGCCCTACAATTTGTATACTGATGGTCTCAAAATTCATACTACCATCCATTCCAAGCTACAGAGATTTGCAGAGAACGCAGTTTCAGAACATATGAAAGGGCTTCAGCAGGTTTTTAATGAACATTGGGGAGGTTCCAGACCGTGGGGGAAAAACAGGAACACCCTGCTCACTGCCATCCATAAAAGTGACCGATACAAAAGATTAAAAGCTCAGGGTCTTTCCGAAAGTGAAATCCAGAAGAAATTTAAAGTACCTTATTCAATGAAAATTTTTTACCTGGGATGGTGAACAGGATGTAGAGATGTCTCCCTTAGATTCGGTTAGACACTACCTTTATTTTCTTAATGCCGGATTTATGGCAATTGACCCCAGTGACGGAGCTATTCTGGCTTGGGTAGGCGGTATTAATCATAAGTACTTTAAGTATGACCATGTAAATATGGGTACTAAAAGGCAGGTGGGATCAATTTTTAAACCAGTGGTTTATGCTGCTGCATTAGAAAACGGAGTAAAGCCGTGCGACTTTGTCTCTTCCAGGCGGGTAACTTATACCAACTTCGATGATTGGTCACCTGGGAATGCCAATGAAAATTATGATGGATACTACTCAATTCAAGGCGCTCTTACGCATTCGGTCAATACCGTTTCTGTGAAGGTCCTCAAAAGGACAAAAATAAAAAATGCTATCTCCATGGCCCAAAAAATGGGAATAGAAAGTGAAATTCCAGAGGTTCCTTCCATAGCCCTGGGAACACCCAATCTGTCCTTGTTTGAAATGGTGGGTGCATACACCAGCTTCGTTAACCAAGGAACAGCGGTAAAACCCAGGTACTTACAAAGAATTGAGACTCAAGACGGTAATTTGCTTGAGGAATTTATGCCCAATCCAAAAAACCAACGGGCGATGTCTAAACGAACTGCCGCGCTGATGCTGCATATGTTAGGGCAGGTAGTGGAAAAAGGGACAGCACGAAGATTAAGATCGAATCATCAACTTACAAACGACATTGCGGGCAAGACCGGCACCACACAATCCCATGCCGACGGTTGGTTTATTGGCATGACTCCAAAACTGGTGGCTGGTGCCTGGGTTGGGAGTGATGACCCAAATATCCACTTCCGAACCATTACTTACGGTCAGGGAGCAGCCATGGCCCTGCCTATTTGGGGTTTGTTTATGGAGCAGGTAAATAAAGATCAGGAATTTAAGGACGTGAAAAATGCCAAATTCAAACCCCTCTCTTACCCATTGGATGCCCTATTGGATTGTGAGGACTACAAGGAGAAACGATCGATTGCAAATATTTTCAAACAAATAATTGGCGGGCGAAAGAAAAAATCTAACAACCGGAATAAGAAAGCCAAACGAAAGAAATACCGGTAAACTAGTTGCCGGATCTTGGCTGTTTGAAGGTAAACCCTTTACCGGCGCTGTGATCACCAAACTCCACGTAAATAGGGACCGGGTCAACGTCTTCAAATTCCAACAAGAGATCATCCCAGGTAGGTTGTTCGGATTGCTCAGATTTTCTTAAGTAGGTAATAAAAGCTCTACTCAATGGAGACCCCGCATTGTGGCTAAGACCCATTTCATAGTGCAAGGAGCCAGATAAAATGCCAAGCCTGGTCTTTCCTTCAAATGACGTTACCATACTATTGCTATCTTCTGGCTGCTCATGTAGCTGTTCCAGTACCGACGTTAAAAGTTCTCCTCTACCTTTCACAGCGTCCATCAGTATGAAGATATGTTGTGCCGGTATATTATTAACGATTGACATTATGGCATCATATGATATGTAGGTTGTATTAGCATCTGGTAGATTCACCGAATTCTTACATACCAAATATCCCTCGCCAGAACCTGGATTAAAGTAACCATGGCCTGCAAAATAGATGAAAAGTTGGTCATTAGGTTGAAATTCCTTAACCACATATTCCTCCAACTTACTCAGCATGTTAAAAGTAGATGTGTTTCTGACAATTTCAATGTTAAAACCATCTCCCTCTAGTACTCTGGCGATCCTATCTGCATCTCTTACTGGTCCTTGTAAAATATCCCATGATTCATACTCGTCGGTACCAAATATCAGGGCGTGGTCTTTACGCAATGATGGTATTATCTCAACTTCGATCTTTCTTTGATGTTTTAAAGCGCCTTGTTCGTTTTGGACTATTAAATGCAAGTCATTGGAACCAGTTTGTAACTGTACTGTTTTCTCAAGCCATGCGTCGAATAGATAACCAGTGTCTGCTTTTGAAAAATTTTCGAACACCTCCACAACCTCATTATTAACTATCAATGTAACCTTTACCACCGCAGACTTTGAAATGATACCCAATTTCAAATTCACCGTTTCCTTGTTAACCGTTTGTACTGACTCCATCGGATATATCCATCTTATGATGGGTTTAGCAGTTTTATCGGATAATTCAGGATCAGTTATTTGAATTTCAAGTGCATTGCTCTTGCCCGAAAAAGTCTGAGATAGTCCACTATGGAAAACCCCAATGGTACATACCATCAAGCACATAAAATTGTATGATACGGCTCTGTTAATATTTGATGACACGCTTATATATTGATTTTTGTCCGTTAACCTCAAGGCGTAGCAGATAGGTACCACTTGGGATATTGCTGCCCTGTGCATTTGTTCCATTCCAATCCACCTGGAAGAAGCCAGGACTGTACTGGTCTTCCCAAATTAGGCTGATCTTTCTACCCATTAAGTCATAGACCAAAAGGCGGGCAAAATCTGCTTCTATTTGTTCAGGAAGGGTAAACATCACTGTCAAGTTGCTGGTAAATGGATTGGGAAAAGCTGCAGCCAAAACCGCCCGGGCTGGCTGTAACTCCCTAGCAATGAATTCACTGTTGCCATAATATACAGCAAAATTATTAGTTTCCCGGTTGGTGAAGCTATAATATTCATTCTCCAACATATTGATAATTACCTCTTTGTCCTTATGGTAAAGCCATAATTCTTTTTCTGGAGCCATTGAGGGTATATCCGACCATTTAAGGCTGATCTCTGAGTCTGATACATTTGATTCTATGGTGAAATCCCAGATATGCTGCTCCGAAGTAGGAACTATGTCCCGGGAAAATTCAGGTGCGAAATATTCCGGTTTCTTAAAATTCACATCCAGGTATTCAAGGAACCTGGGAGCTCTGATACGGTCGTAGGCATCTTTGGAATGATCAGCACTCTGTCTCATTCCCAGTCCCCCAATGTTATTGTTTAAATTGGATGTGGAAAGATTCAGGTCCAGCTCCCAGTTATTCTCATCATTGACATCAGGAGATGATCCAATTCTTCCTCCTTGTATAGCGTCAAATTTCTCTAATGGAATAGATAAGGTAATCGACTTATCTGCAAATACAAAAGCACCCTGGAAAGATTTCAGAATACCTGCCGTCCGGTAACCACCATCGTAAGTAGTCACCTCCAAATCAACACCCTGGGCCTTATTTCGAATTAATACTTCGGACCATGATATATTGAAATTATAGGGGTTCCCAATTAAGGTCCACCCTTGATTAAGGTGTAAATTAAATGCTTGGTCAGCAAACAGCTCAGTACTACCAGGGCCAGTGTCCAATGATGCATCATCCTTAATTATCAACCAATAGCCTTTACCTCGTTCCAGCGAGTTCAGTCCTCCCTGGTGTTCTACCAGGTTGTTAGCCTTGTACGAGAATAATCTCCACTGGAATTGGTCATACGAACCCAAGTCATCTTCAAAAATACTGGATACGGTGCTATTGTCAAGTTCCAACGGAATTGAAACTAAATTGTAGTCCGTTATACGCTCTCCGAAAACCACACGCTCAAAATCCAATCCATTACCTTCATATTGGTTATAAGTAAAACCTATTAGATTTATAGCCCCCCCGTCTGCATCCAATACAATAAACTCATACTGAATGCCAATGTCATCGAACATACTGGCATCAACCACGGTCTGGTAAAAGCGTACTTCTGGGGTCAATTCCAAAACGGTCCATGCATCACGGGCAGTGGTAATTCCTCTGTAACTAAATAACACCCGCTTGACGTCAAAATCATCCTCAATGGTTATATTGTAGGTCTCGCTCGGATTGGTGGTAGGATGATACCTTGGAAGATTGCCAGGAATAATAAATGGGGGATTCTGATCTGAAAATACGGAAATAACAAAAGTCATTTCCAGAGAACTTTCACCATCATCTGATTTAACCCGTATATTGTAATCCTCTTGTTGTACCTGACTAAAGGTTATTTGGGAAATAAGTTGGTCCCCGTTGATGGCAAATGCACTGTTGTCCTCACTGCCCTCACCAACAACCAAACTATAGATAAATGACTCATCAGGATCGACATCAACAGTAGTAAACGTTCCAATGACTTTACCTATTGGTTCAGACTCATGAATGAACGTATTACTAAGAATTAGATCAATAGGGGCATCGTTCACATCTCTTACGGTAAGATTAACTGTAGCAGTGTTCGAAACACCTCCATCATTATCGGCCACGGAGTAGGTAAAGGTATCTTCTCCCGTATAGTTTTCATTGGGAGTATAGGTTACGCCAGTGCTGGTTACTTCGACCACGCCATTGATAGGGATTGAAATCAAGGTGATTCCTGTAACAACCAGGACCCCATCAACGTCTGAGTCATTCTCGATAATATTTAGGCTGGATGGGCTGTCTTCATCCACAGTTATTTGATCGTCCACTGCCACGGGCAGATCATTAACGTCTTTGATGTTAATATTTACCGTAGCAATATTCGAAACTTGGTCCTGATCGTCTCTAACATTGTAAGTAAAGACATCATTGCCATTGAAATCAAGCGCTGGTGTATAGATTACCGTACCATCAGTATTAACTTCGGCGGTTCCATTAACCGGGGAAGTGACAATATTCACGGAACTCGGGTCAATTGAACCATCAGAATCCACATCATTTGCCAAAACATTAATTAGTACTGCAATATCTTCATCCGTGGTTACATTATCGTCATTTGCTACCAGAGCATCATTAACGTCTTTTACGGAAACATTAACCTGCGCGATATTTGACAACGCGCCGTCATCGTCCTCCACTGTGTAAGTAAAAGTATCCAGTCCGTTGAAATTGGTTACAGGAGTATACTTAACTGTCCCATTGGAATTGACCACTACGGAGCCATTGGAGGGATCAGTGACGATAACTATGGAGGCTTTGTTAATGGTACCATCAACATCGGTGTCATTATTTGTCAGGTTGATGGTAACTGGCTGGTCCTCGTCGGTATTGGCTACATCGTCATTTGCAATAGGCGGATCGTTTATGTCGCTAACCACGATAGAAACTAAGGCAGCATTACTAAGTTGACCATCATCGTCAGTTACTTTATAAGTAAAATTGTCTGAGCCAATAAAGTCAATGTTAGGAGTATAAGTTAAAGTACCACTTGTGTTAACAAGCACAGTACCATTTCCGGGATTTGAAAAAATAATCACAGAAGATAGTACTAAGGTACCATCAATATCGGTGTCATTCAGCAGTACATCAATTTCAATTGGTGTATCTTCCTCAGTATTGGCATTATCATTTACTGCCACTGGTGGATCATTTATATCATTAACCGTGATTACTACCAAAGCGGTATTAGAAATTCCTCCAAGATTATCTGCCACAGTATAACGAAGGCTATCAATTCCGTTGAAATTGGGGGCCGGGTCAAAACGTATGGAGCCGTTACTGAAAGGGGTGGCGGTGCCTCCATTTGCCGGTAATACTGCAATATTTATGGTAGCGTTGTTTATAGATCCGTCTGGATCGAAATCATTTGCAGTCAAATCAATGACTAAGGATTCGTCCTCATTGGTAGTATGATTGAGATCGTCAACAGCCACCGGAAGGTCATTGATGTCAGTTACAATAACGATTACAAGTGCTGTATTTGAGACTGCCCCCTGATCGTCACGAACGGTATAGGTAAAACTATCGTTCCCTGCAAAATTAATATTAGGAGTATAGGTGATGGTGCCGTCACCATTATTAACTAAACTTCCATTTGAAGGGTTATCAACAATAGTTACGGTGGTTGGATCAACGGTACCATCAGAATCCGTGTCGTTGTCAGCCACGTCAATTGTTATGGGAGTTTCTTCCTCTGTGGTATTATTTGTGTCATTGATGGCTACCGGTGGATCGTTAACTGAACTGACGCTTACTGTGACTGTCGCAGTGTTTGAAAGTGCATCCTGATTATCTCTGACATTATACGTAAAGGAATCCGGGCCACTATATGCTGGATTAGGAGTATAGGTAATGGTACCATCATTGTTAACAGATGCTGTTCCACTAGTTGGATTAGCAACTACATTTACAGTTGCAGGATCAATAGTATTATTTCCCTCAATATCGGTGTCGTTGGCGATTACGTCTATAATAACCGCTACGTCCTCTGGTGTGTTGTCAGCGTCGTCATTGGCTACCGGTGGGTCATTTATGGGGTTTATGGTGATTGTTACTTGAGCTACATTGGATGTGGCGCCTAAATTATCATCTACTTCATAAGTGAAACTATCATTGCCACTTACATTTGGGTTAGGGGTGTAAGTAACCGTGCCGTCATTATTGACCACCACAGTTCCGCTAATTGGATCTGACAAGATATTTACACTAGACGGGTCAATGCTTCCATCTGAATCGGTATCGTTGGCTACCACATCAATGTTGATAGAGTTATCTTCATCAGTAACATTGTTGGGATCATTATTGGCTACCGGTGGACTGTTAGGGCCAACTGTGATCACTACCGTGGCTTGGTTGGATGTAGCACCTTGATTATCATCAACAGTATAAGTGAAATTGTCTCCACCGGTAAATCCGTTATTAGGTGTATAAGTAACGGTACCATCTCCATTGGCTACTGCATTTCCGTCTGATGCGTTCGAAGCAATACTTACGGTTGCAGGTACTATGGTGCCGTCACCATCTTCATCAGTATCATTGGTCACCACGTTGATATTTATACTGGTACTTTCAGTGGTATTGTTATTTAAATCATCAACAGCGGTCGGCGCATCATTCACATCGGTAACCTCAATCACAAAAGCTCGTTGGAAAGTTTCTCCAGCAGCATCTTGGGTCTGAATTCTGATATTTAAAGTTGGGTCATCTTCAAAATTGAAGCTAACC
>CAZAWQ010000316.1:0-3205 GCA_964488585.1 uncultured Roseivirgaceae bacterium | reverse complement strand
TTCTCAATGCCATTGGCCATAGCACCCAAAGTTTCCGCCGGGATATTTATCAGCATGTAATTATAAATCTTGTAAAAAAGGGATTTATTGTGTTAACCTATGACCAGATTGGCCAGGGTGAGCGCTTGCAATATTATGATGCGAAAACAGGGAAATCCCGTTTTGGTTCTACCACCGAACATTCTTATCCCGGAGCCCAGTGTTTTATTTCCGGTTACTCGCCGGCAAAATATTTTATCTGGGACGGTATTCGGGGTATTGATTACCTCCTGACTAGAAAGGAAGTAGATCCTGAACGGATCGGGATGACGGGATTGTCTGGTGGAGGTACCTCTACAGCCTTTATTGCTGCCATAGACGATCGGATACTGGCTGCTGCTCCCACATGTTTTATAACAAATTATGAGTACATATTTAAATCAATAGGTCCGCAGGATGCAGAACAAAATATTTATCATTTTCTTAGCGAAGGCCTGGATCATGCAGATTTAATCGAACTTCGTGCTCCAAAACCTACCTTGATTGTAGCTACCACCCGTGATTTTTTCAGTATTCAGGGTGCAAGGGAAACCTTCCGGGAAGCAAAAATGGCTTACAAAGCCCTGGGAGAAGAAGATTTTTTGCAAATGACAGAAGCAGATTATGGTCATGGGTTTACCAGGAAAAACAATGAAGCCACTTACGCATTTTTCCAGGAGTTTTTGAATAACCCGGGAGATTCTTCAGATGAAGAAGTTGATATCATACCCGAAAAAGATTTGCAGGTAACTGAAACCGGACAATTGTCCGCCGCTCTTCAAAGTGAAACAATTTATTCGCTAAATAAAAGAGTTGTTGAGAATCAGGTTACAAAATTACAGTTATCCAGATCCAGAGAGAATGCGGATGATCATATTGCTGCAGTGACTACCGAGGCCAGGCGATTATCCGGATTTGAAGACCCAACAAGTTACGGAAGTGCCATTTTTTCAGGACGATACCTAAAAAAGGAATACATTCTGGATAAATACCTGATTCCTGGGAGTGGCGATTACATGCTTCCTGTAGCTTTGTTTAGACCGGTAGAAAAGTCGAAAAACCAAGTAGTATTGATATTAGATGAACAGGGGATGAAACATACCGCCATTGAGGACAGCCTAATGGTACATTCAATGCTGAAACAGGGCTATTCTGTATTACTCTTTGATGTACGGGGCATCGGTAGTTTAGGCCCCGGATACTTAAAAGGCGATGCCTATATTGATAACACATCATTTAATCAATGGTTTGCAGGCATTTTGACCAATAAGTCCATAGTGGGGATGAGGGCTGAAGATATTCTCAGGATTGTTAATTTTATTAAATCTGACAACGGAGAATTTGAGACAATTACAGCCCTTGCCATTGGAGCAACTGGCAGTGAATTGCTGCACGCAGCTGTGTTCGAAGATGATATTCAAAAAATTTGCTTATTAAAGCCATTTATAAGTTTTGCAGATATTGCCCTGTCCAAGGATTATTTACCTGCCTATATAACCTCCACAGTGGCAGGAGCTATTGAGAAATATGACCTATCCGACCTTATGGCGGCTATTTGTCCCCGAAAAATTTTAATAATAAATCCTCGCAAAAGTGACGGTTTTCCTGCTAATGAAATTGAACAAGTAAGTAATCTAAACTATCCTAAAACCGTATACAACCAAAATAGTGTGGAAGACAACTTCAAGCATTCCGTTTTGGGAGAAGACCGGTTAGTCCATGAGCAAATTATTGAGTGGTTGAGATAGTCGAATAGCTTACTACAAACCAAAAGTCTATCATGAAAATAAGTGTTAATTTATTACTCCCCGTATTACTGGTCCTTTCTGTATTGGTATTTTTTTCTTGTCAGAATAGTACGGTACTCCAAAATTTCCGGCTTCCGGGAGCAAGGCCTTACATCGAGGCCGGTGCTTTTTTAAGTTTGCAAGATGCCATAGACGCCCTTCCTGAGGAGGGTGGCGTAGTTCGTATTCCTCCCGGAATATTTGAGATTTATCAGCCACTAATAATTAATAAACCGGATGTTCAAATAGAGGGAGCAGGGACTGCCACTCATATTAAAAACATGAACACAGAAGGCAAATCGGCATTACTAATTCAACACCCGGACAAAGGAGAAAGCCGTGAATCGGAATTGTGGCGTGTCAACTTACTAAATTTTCGTATCACCGGAAACGAAAAGAGCGGGCATGGTATTGAAGCTCGATGGATTAATGAGATATTCATTCAAGGTATAACCGTCAGTTATCATGGTGGAGATGGAATTTTGCTTAATTACTGTTACGAAGATCCACGGGTCAGCAATTCTCTGATCACATATAACAAGGGAACAGGGTTGAATTTGATAGGCTGTCATGATATCATAGTTTCTGCCAATCAATTTGAGGAAAACCAGGATGCTTTACATTGTGTTGATGGATTCAACTTGTGTATGACAGGCAACAATCTTGACGATCATTTGGGAAATGGCGTGGTGATTGAAAATACCTATGGATCTGTGGTGACAGGAAATATGATCGAAGAATGTGCGGGCACTGCGATCATTCTTGATAAGGGTTGCTACGGCATCACCATCAGCGCTAATGTGATTGCACACAACGTTTCCGGCGGGATCGATCTTCGCGATGCTCATGGGTGTGCCGTGAGTGCCAACACCTTTACCATAATGGGTAAAGATGCACTTACTATCGGTCCGAAAAGTGGGAGAATTACTGTGTCAAGCAACAATTTTTCGAATAGCTACATTGGTAAAGACAGCACCAAACGGGAGGATGATGATTTGAATGCCGGAGGAATGGTTTTAGAAGGTGCTACGGATATAAGTGTTGTGGGAAATCTGTTCTCATCTGTACGGCCTAAAGCTTTGCTGTTGAAAGGCAAACCAAGTGAGCGTGTTAACTTTTCAGGGAATGTTATTACCGATGCGCAAAGCGATCATAGGCATCTGCGAAATTCCATAATAGAGAATAACTTGCATTAAATCCCTGGTAGTGAGATCACCTTTTAAACATATTTGGTATTTATTTTTCCTACCAACACTTGTGACGCATAGTTTTTTAGTCTCATGTACTGGAGAAGGTTCAAAAACAGAAAAAACAGCTGAAATTCAAACGTCTAAATCCGGTCAAATCTATCAATGGTCAGAAACTGAGGGCAAAGATTTTCTCCTAAAAACACGTCAACA
>CAZAWQ010000315.1:0-1925 GCA_964488585.1 uncultured Roseivirgaceae bacterium | reverse complement strand
ATATTCTGGACATCAGGGAAGAATTTGGTGATTATGTTATCGACAATTTTACTTCTGAATACTTAAAAGGACGTACTCCAAATCCCTGTGTTTTATGTAACACCCATATTAAATGGGAAGCGCTGTTAAAAAGGGCTGATAAACTGGATTGCGCGTTTATGGCCACAGGTCATTATGCCAATGTTAGACAGGAAAATGACCGCTATGTGATATCAAAAGGAAAAGATGAACTAAAAGACCAGTCATATGCACTTTGGGGTATCTCACAAAAGAATCTAAGCCGTACTCAATACCCATTGGGTGCATTTAACAAAAGTGAAATCAGGCAAATGGCATCTGATCGGGGTTTTGTTGAACTGCTTAATAAGCCGGAATCCTACGAGATTTGTTTTGTGCCGGACAACGATTATAGGGGATTTCTTAAAAGACGGGTTACGGGCTTGGAAAAAGAAGTAAAAGGTGGCGACTTTGTTTTGGAAAATGGCACCGTGGTGGGAAAACACGAAGGTTTTCCATTTTACACAGTAGGTCAGCGCAAGGGTTTAGGTATTGCTTTAGGTTATCCAGTTTATGTTACAGAAATTCAAATAGATAGCAATAGAATTATTTTAGGAACATTTGATGAATTGGCCCGGAATGGCATGTATGTTCATCAGTTAAATATGATCAAGTTTTCAGATCTTGGCGACCAGCGGTTTGATGCGGTAACCAAAGTACGGTACAACGATTCTGGAACACCTTCCGTCATAGAACAGGTAGGGGACACCATGAAAGTATTTTTTGGAAAAGGTGTTCATGCCATTGCACCGGGGCAGGCTGCAGTATTTTACCAAGGTGAAGACGTAATTGGCGGGGGCTGGATTGCCTCCAGTTTTAACCATAATAATTGATGGATATGCGCAATATTTATGTTTGCGTTATTGGTTGGATTCTATTTAGCTGTTCAGATACCCTTGAACCCAGCAAAATAGGCTTTAACTATTTTCCTTTAGAAATTGGTGACTATCGAATCTATCAGATTCAACAAATTGAATATTCATTGTTTGCTGCCACCGATACAACTCATTATCAACTAAAAGAACTGGTAGTTGACACATTTTCCACTCAAAGCGAACTCAATTATATTCTTCACCGTTTTAAAAGGGATTTATCAACCGACAAATGGCAGCTAGATTCAGTGTGGACCTCCCGTAGAACCCAAAACCACGCAATCGTGGTAGAAAACAATATCCCATTTGTGAAAATGGTTTTTCCCATCAGGCTTGACAAGGTGTGGGATGGTAATCTTTTCAATTCATCCCCCCCGGATGAATATCAGATCACAGAGATTAGTGGGTCAATGGAAACACCTGCCGGGACTTTTGTTGATAATCTGACGGTGTTCGAGAACAATGACCGGGATACTTTGATCTATCAAGACATCAGGCAATCAATTTATGCGCTAAATGTGGGATTGATTTACAAAAACTCCAGTATATTGGATTTCTGTAATACTGACCCCGATTGTCTGGGAACTTTAGAATTCGGCATTAAATTTGACCAGATCTTAACAGATTATGGAAAAGAGTAAGCTACTTCTGCCAGTACTATTAGTATGGTTTCTAAGCACTTTACACCTTAGTGCTCAGGACCATAGGTTCATGGTCTTTTTTAAGGAAAAAAATAGCAGTTATAGCATTGAAAACCCAGCGGAGTTCTTATCGACCAGAGCCATCGAAAGAAGAACTAAGCAGGGAATTAATATTACCGAAGAGGATCTTCCTGTAAACACTAGCTATATTACTTCTATTGAGGATTTGGGGGTGACCGTTTGGTATGCCACAAAGTGGTTAAATGGGGCCCTGATACAAACCGATTCATCAAGGCTGGTAGAAATTACAGCCCTTCCTTTTGTTTCTTCGATTGAATTTGTTGCTCCAGATGGT
>CAZAWQ010000314.1:0-5181 GCA_964488585.1 uncultured Roseivirgaceae bacterium | reverse complement strand
TGGTGGTTGGGTACAGAAATTTTAGTTAACAATTTTCCGTTGGAATCCGTCTTTACCAAGTCCACTGTGAATGACCAGTAGATGGATTGGTTTTCATCAGTAGCAATTCCCTGCAGGTGCTTGTCGTAGGCACCCGGACATACCACTTGTGCGTGGACATTACCAGCGAGGAACAGGCTAAATGGGATAATGTAGTTGATTGCTTTCACTCGCGTATAGATGGTATTTTTGTTATATTGTTTGAAGTGTGGTTAATGGCACAAGATATGAAACACAAGATACAATTATTGGTAACAGGATGCACAATGATCAGCATGTGCTGCTTGTTTGGGCAGCAGAAGCAACAAGCTACATCCCTTCCACCGGCAATCAAGTACTCTTGGTATGATCTGACTGAGGATATTGATAACAAGGACCAATGGGATATGCATAGAAGCGTTCTGCAACAGCGCTATAGGACCGGTTATTGTTTCCAATTCCAATGTGAAGCAATTAAAGGATAATGCACAAGCAGGAAAAATTACCTTGAGTGCAGAACAAATAGCTGAAATTGAAGATATAATTTAATTCCCTGGGTGATTCCCACTGAATGCTGTATTTCCTAAATACATGAATCAATGCTCTGAATCTGTATGAATATTTTAGTTGCTCCTGATAAGTTCAAAGGTTCCCTGACCGCCAATGAAGTTTGCGATGCAATCGAACAGGGCCTTTTGCAGTTCGATGAGACCCTGACTGTTAACAAGGTTCCGTTAGCGGATGGCGGTGAAGGATCAATGGATATTCTGGAGCAGTATCTGGACTTGCAACCCGTGTCTTTAAATGTAGACGACCCGCTGGGAAGATCGATTACCGCAACTTACCAACTGTCTGAAAACAAGGCCTATATAGAAATGGCCGCTGCATCAGGTCTGCACTTGCTAAAAGAAGATGAACGGGATTGTCTGCTTACTTCGAGTTACGGGACCGGACAAATGATGCTGGATGCTTACAATCGCGGTGTTACTCATATCTATCTGTTTGTAGGAGGTAGTGCTACCAATGATGCCGGAATGGGCATTCTTAGTGCACTGGGTATAAAAGCAGTTGCGCACCATCAGTTATTGGAACCAATTGGTGGCAATTTGCTAAAACTGACAGGTTTTGATGACACCCGGCAGAGAGTACGTGCTGCAGAGGTTTCCTTGACGGTGGTTTGGGATGTTAAAAACCCACTTTGTGGATCCCGGGGAGCTGCTTATGTTTATGCCACACAAAAAGGGGCTGACGCCGATGCGGTGGAACTACTGGACCAGGGACTGAGGAACTTTGCTCAGGTGGTCTCGAAGGTACCTGGGATCAAAGTAGATGATTTTGAAGGGGCAGGGGCAGCGGGTGGTGTAGCAGCCGGAATAAAAGCATTCTTCCCTATAAATGTCCAGTCAGGTATTGAGGCAATAATTGAAATAGTGGGGCTCGAAGAGGCAGTGGCTGCTGCAGATCTGGTAATTACCGGAGAAGGGAAATTCGATCACCAAACTTTGGAGGGCAAAGTTGTGATGGGAGTCCATAATCTTTGTAAACAATTTCACAAAAGAATGGCGGTGATTTGTGGTACCCTGGATTTGGACACCGATCAACTGGCGCCCCTAAATATTTGGAAGGTAAGTTCTTTAGTTAGAGAAGATACCACCATGGAACAAGCCATTGATAACGCCTATGAGTTAGTCAGCCAGCGTGCACTGGAGTTGCTCGATGATATTTCACCGGAGGGATGCTGATATCTTGTTCCAGAAGCTGTTGATAGCCTCTGGCTAACAACCAATTCCGTAGCTCCAAGCTGTGGAAACAGCAAAGAATTTATTCTAGGCTATCAAGCCATTCAGCAAGAAGATCAGGCCAGTATTTTAAATGGCCGTCATCCAAGGCCAGGGAGTAACCATGACCTCCATGAGGATAGAGATGCATTTCACAGGAAATACGGTTATTGAGCAGTGCCTGGTAAAAACGGATGCTATTGTCAACAGGCACGGCTTCATCATCCGATGAATGTACCAGAAAAGTAGGAGGGGTGTGCTCGCTAACTTGCAGTTCATTTGAATAGTTATCTTGTAATTCTTGTGAAGGAGATTCTCCCAGTAAATTTCTCTTGCTGCCAACATTGGCAATACCATCAGCCATAGAAACTACCGGGTAGACCAACACCATGAAATCAGGTCGGGCGCTAATTTCGGACAACCCATGCTCAACATCAGCCTCAGGATCATCGAAATGGGTCCCCAAAGTAGATGCCAGGTGGCCTCCTGCAGAAAATCCCATCACACCAATCTGGTCGGGGTTGATATTCCATTGGGAAGCTTTTTTTCGAACCAGCCGCATGGCTTGTTTAGCATCTTGAAGAGGTGCCAGCCGGGGGGTTTTTTGATACTCCGGTGAAGGAAGTCGATATTTTAATACAATCCCTGCAATCCCTTTGGAGTTCAACCATTTTGCTATGTCGGTTCCTTCCCAATCGTAAGCTAGTCCGGAATAACCTCCTCCCGGGCAAATAACTACTGCCTGGCCAGTGGCATGCTGCTTTGTAGGGAGAAAAACACTGATATCAGGTGTTTGTACCCTGGTGATCCACAAGATATCTCCATGTTCCCGAACCTCTTGTTCAGCACTGCTCACCTGGTTAGGAACACCCTGGGGCCACAAGGGAAGTTGGACGTCCTGTGAAATTGCCGGTAATGTTGTCAGAAGCAATAATATGAATCTCATTGTTGGAAATTGTCTATCAATCTATAAGATGGTTAAGTCCTCTGGATCTTCCAGGGAGGATTTTTGCGGTTTTTGCCTGCATGATAAAGTATCAACAGGTTGTTATCAGGGTCTAACAGACGTGCCTCTCTCCAGAGCCAGTTTTGGTCGGCAGGTGGGTGCTGAAATTTAATCCCCCGGGCTTGCAAATCAATTACTTTTTGGTCCAGGTTATCACATTCGAAGTATACAACAATACCTTCACCCTTCGGAGATTCTGTTGCCTGGTGTAACGAGAAAGTTGCATTACCAGCCGGGCATTCAAAGCGAGCATAACCAGAATGAGTGTGCACAATTAAATTAAACCCCAGGGCCTGATAAAAAGAAATAGACCGGCTTATGTCAGTGGATGGAAATGTTACCTGATTTAGATCCATGGGTTGAAGTTAAAATAAACTATTAAATCCTACACTGGTTATGGTGTAAAAGGTTTTACCTGAAATAAATAGCAATAATTTCAGTTATTTACATTGATATGATGGGTAAGTCAGTCTCAGTATTTTTATTCACTTTATTTTGTTTTTATTCCTCTATCTACGGGCAGCAAATACTTTATAAGGAGTCTTTTGATCAGATGAACGAACCCATGTTCCGGGAGGTTAATAATCAGTTTAATCATGGGGAAATAAAAAGTGGTAAATATAATTGGAAATACACCGGTCAAAATCCTCATTCCATTACCTACTATTGTAACCAACTAAAGATCAGTGAAAATTTCACCATAGAGTTGCGGGTTAAATCCCAAAAGTCACGAACTGAGTATGGACTGATTTGGGGTGCAAGTAGCCCTCAGAATGCCCACTATTTCTTAATAAAAGGGCGAAGATACTCCATTTGTCAAGTTGTGGGTGGTCAGGTCAACTGCGATGTCAATCAAAAACCGGGGAAAGTAAAACTGGATTACAATGTATTGAAAGTAGAGAAAAAGGGGTCTCAAATTCACTATCTAGTTAATGACGAACACCTTTATACTGAAACTTTTAATGGAGTGATAGGCAGGGCATTCGGGATCGCACTTTGGAGTGCAGGAAATTTGCAGGCGGATTATTTTACCATACGAGGGACCAAACTACCTATCAACCTGGAAAGCGAGCTGAGCTATGAACACCCTCCGGAGCATTTAGGAAGTTCTATAAATACCGTATATGAAGAAATGAGCCCGGTCATAACCCCAAATGGCAGAGAAATCTATTTCTCCAGGAGGTCGGATCCTGCTAATATCGGTGGTGCAAGCGACCTTCAGGATGTTTATTACTCCAAATTCGGTCCTGATGGATGGTCTAAATCAGTCAATTTAAAGCGGCCAATTAACAATGAAGGCCCCAATGCGGTATTTTCTGTTAGCCCTGATGGCAACACATTGTTACTAATGAATACCTATACTCCTGACGGAAGACAAAAAGGAATGGGCCTCTCTATTAGTAGAAGAACCAACAATGGATGGACCATACCCGAGGACGTAAAAATGAGAAGCTTTTACAATAAGAGTTTTTATAATGAATACTACCTGTCCAATGATGGCAAAGTGATACTTTTGGCGGTAAACCGTGATGATACCTATGGAAGCCGGGATTTGTATGTAAGTTTCGCAGAAGGCCATGATATTTGGTCTGCACCATTAAATTTAGGAAAACAGATCAACACCGCGGGCACCGAGCTTTCACCTTTTCTGGCGGCTGATGGAAAAACTCTTTATTTCAGTTCCAACGGCCATCCGGGCTATGGTCGCAACGACATATTCATGTCGCGTCGATTGGATGAAAGCTGGACAAATTGGTCACAGCCTTCAAATTTGGGGGAGCCCATAAACTCATCGGGCACAGACGCCTACTACAGTGTACCTGCGGCAGGAGACTATGCATATTTTGTCAGTAATGAAGAAGGTTTGGGAAAGAACGATATTTTCAAAATCGTACTGCCAACCCCGGTAAAACCTGAACCGGTAGTATTGGTATTTGGTAAAGTACTGAACAGTAAGACCAGTGCCCCATTGTCCACAGGTATTACATACCATGATTTTAATGATGATATCGAAATAGGTATAGCCAGGTCTAATCCCGAAAGTGGCTATTACGAAATTGTATTGCCAGTTAGCCGGGTCTATAGTTTTTTTGCCGAGAAGCAGGGATTTTATTCTGTTCAGGATCGACTGGACCTGACGAATGTTGAAGAATATGTGGAAGTAGAACGGGATTTGTACCTCACACCCATTGAAAAGGGGCAAATGGTTAAAATGAATAATGTGCTTTTTTATAGGAGCAAGGCACAATTGATATCTACCAGTTACCCTGAATTGGATAAATTGACCTATATGATGATGCAGAACCCCACCATTGCCATCCAGTTGGAAGGGCACACAGACAATGTTGGTGATCGTTTCAAGAATATTCGATTATCCCA
>CAZAWQ010000313.1:0-1945 GCA_964488585.1 uncultured Roseivirgaceae bacterium | reverse complement strand
TTCTATGGAACTTATGGAACCCTCAGGATTTCTCCAGGAGGCTCCCGCCACCCAGCTCCACCACTGAGACCAATCGTATAAATTTTCCGTAGCAACCGGTGTAAACACCATAGAAGCAGCAATCAGCACTGAATCATGGGGTTTTGGCGTATCCGGTGGTAGCTGCTTTTTCATATCTTCCCATTTGGGCTTTACTTCTGCGGTAGTAATGTAGCCAGTGGCATCTACGAACTCCTGGAACATCTGGTTAGTGACTTCTGTGGCATCCATCCAGAAACCATCAACCACCACCTGATGCGCAGGACTTTCGTCTTCTCTGGCTTGGTCATCTCTATCGAGCGCACCCATTGAGAACTGTCCGCCGGGTACCCATACCATTCCAGGGGGTCCATCTTTTGGAGATTCTGTTGGTTTTGTTTGGTATATAATCTCTTTCCCGGAGGTATCCTTCGGTGAATTACAGGAAACCATCCCAAACCAGCTAATGATGATCAGGGTCCATTTCCCGGTTGAAAAATTTCCGGATCTTACCATACTATGGTTGAAGGGCTTGTTTTTTCAAAATTTCCTGGACAATAATGTTGGCAAAAACCTGTGATTCTTTATGAATGGAAGACGCGTCTTTCTTTGTTTTGGTTTGAGCCGTCCAAATAAGTTCTTCAGAAGCTACATCGTACAAGTTCGACTCCAGGAAATAGGTGGTTTTCGTGGTATAGTAACCAGGGGCAGAAATGGTAGCATAAGCGTATTGATAATAACCATAATAGTTATACTGGTAGGCTGGCACGGCAAATGAAAAACTGGAACCCTGGTTATAGCGGGTTTCTGTTTCCTGATTCAGTACGGCAACTATGAGCAGTGCTTCAAAACCGAACTTGGTAACTCTTTCTTTTACATGCTCCCGCATTTCTTCAGCATCAACCTCTTCAAACAATTCTCGTTTTGCGGCAAAAGGGAAAATATCAAAGGTTGGAGAAGCTTTTATGCCTTTTTGAGCCAATATTATCGCTATATCACTCTCTACAATGGATCTG
Organism: uncultured Roseivirgaceae bacterium; assembly: GCA_964488585.1. Taxonomy (GTDB): domain Bacteria; phylum Bacteroidota; class Bacteroidia; order Cytophagales; family Cyclobacteriaceae; genus SZUA-3. The sequence goes on along the minus strand of CAZAWQ010000313.1, from coordinate 911 downwards.
GTAGACATATTGGGTGTCATGACGATTATTCCAATGTCTTTATAACTTTTAGCAGGGATGTCCTCGCGTTTCCACGAACCGATTAATTCGGTTGATCTACAGGAGGAAACCACCATCAAGAGTGCGATAAAGTAAAATAGGGCTTTCATACTAACTGACATCTAAAACAACCCTGCAAGATACATCACAATCCGCTCCATCCAAATCTCATACAGTGCTTAATTCAACCAGGTAAATCCTACGCTCAATGAGAGATATGAATAATCAATTGAATTGCTGGTACCAATAGCATAATTGTATTTTGCGGCGAGATTAATTCCCATGTCAAACGATACCGGTATATATACTCCTATTTCCGGATAGAAGCCAAAATGCCAATTGTTATTCTGGACGGTGTACAGACCCACATCAACCCGTTGCAAACTATGAACCGTGCCGATTCCTGCTCCCAGGTAGGGACGGGCGCCGCCCGGCTCTCCCAAATGGTAATGTCCTGTTAGCATAATTGGCAAGGTATTCACATAGCGCACCTGGGTCCCGTTAATATCCCGCCCTTCTTCCGAAAAGGTACCCTCTAACCGGTCCTTGAACACCTGCCAACCAAGGCTAAAACCTATGCTGAATTGTTCAGTTTGGAATTTCTTGGCATCGAAGACAATTCCACGAAAACTGGTATTATCGGTAAAGTCTTGCAGGTCACCCGTGGGCAGACCAAAACTATAAAAAACGCTGGTTGCCCAATCCCATTCCTGGGCTTGGGTATTTTGCGCTATACAGGTGGCTATTACTATTAAAATAATATATTTTTTAAACATGATATTTCTCATTGAATTACTAATTAGTCCCTAAGTATGATGATTTGGATGGAGCGGATTGTGATGTATCTTGCAGGGTTGTTTTAGATGTCAGTT
>CAZAWQ010000312.1:0-5928 GCA_964488585.1 uncultured Roseivirgaceae bacterium | reverse complement strand
GTTATGAAATTGATCTCCACTTATATCGTTGTTTTTATGATAGGCATCACCCAGTTAAAGGCCCAAGCGGGTTGGAATTGGGGCGATGACGCCGCAACATCTAAAGAAAAGAATGCCATCTATAACGATCTGATGAAGAATAACGACTTCAAAGGGGCCACAGAACCTTTAGAGTGGCTTTTAACCAATGCACCGGATCTGAACGCGGCTATATACATCAATGGTGTAAAGATATATGATCAGTTACAGGCCAAAGAGACAGACCCTAACCAAAAAAGGTCATATCAGGATCGATGTCTGGAGTTATATGACCAACGTATTAAACATTTTGGTAAAGAGGCTCAGATATTGAATCGTAAGGCCTATAAGGCATACAAATTTCTTAAGGACGATAAGTCACGCTATCAAGAGCTTTACGACTTGTTCGAACGAACTTTTGAGCTCAATGGAGATAAAGTTGCCATAAATAACCTGGTGGCCTATATGGACGTGATACGTAGATACCGGGCTGGTGGAGGAAGTTTAACGGATGATGAGGTACTTGAGAAATATGGTAAAACCATGACAATCCTTGACAAAAATGTTGAGGCTTATGAAAAAGCCGGAAAGGACACGGCATCGCTGGAAAAGAACAGGGACTTTATTAATAAGATGCTCACTGGTATGGTTGAGATCGATTGCGACTTTATAGAAAACAAGATCGGACCGGCATTTGAAGCAAACCCCTCTGATTTGGCTCTAGCAAAGCGTATTATAGCTTTATCACTGACTTACAACTGTTCCAAAAGACCAATTTTCCTGAAGGCATCTAAAACGTTACAGGAGCAAGAGCCTACATTCAGTATGGCCAAAATAATCGCTATAAAAAATGACGCTGCCAAAAATTACAATGAAGCTAATAAATATTATTTGGAAGCACTGGAACTTGCAAAGACTGGTAAACAAAAAGCGGACATACATTACGGTCTGGCGAACCATTATCGAGTCAGAGGCATAAAATCAAAATCCCGTAGCAGTGCCTTTGCAGCGGTAAAAAGTGACCCTTCAAGAAAGGAAGCTTACAAAATTGTAGGAGACTTATACATGACCAGCTACAAGGACTGCAGGCAAGGAATAAGCAAGGTTGATGATCGCGCAGTGTTTTTGGCAGCTTATAAGATGTATGAGAGAGCCGGAAATCGACGAGGAATGTCCAATGCTGAAAAACAATTCCCTTCTATGGAAGAAATCTTCGAATTGAGCTTAAAAGAAGGACAAAACCTAACGGTTGGTTGCTGGATCAATGAAACCGTTACCTTAAAACGAAGACCTGCGGATACCTAGGATCTCAAATCTAGGATCTAAGATCTCAAATCTAGGATCTCAAATCTCAAATCTGACATCAGAGATCAAAGATCGCCTCAAGATCCTAAACCCAGAAACAGTTTCCAGACTTCATCAATTCTGGCTGAGTCTTTAGAAACCATTTCACCAGAATCAGGGTCCAGTTCCAATCTTTTAATGTTTCCAAGGAGATACCAGGTGTCATTCTCGGTCCGGCTTTCGAAGGGCATTACCGTACCTACTTGATTAGAACCTGATGGGTAAACCGATCTAAGTGTTTCAGTATAGGTGTTTCCTTCGTAGTTGTATGTTCCACCGCCTTCTGCTATCACGATGTCCTGTTCCGAAATATAGTGTACCCAGACGAAATGTGTAGGTGTGACCAGTTTGAAGATGCTTACAAACTCCGGGTAATCCGTTCTAATTGAATCCCCATGATCTTTAAAGGATTCCAGCAGCCAGGTACCTACAAGACTTTCATCGCTGGATTTAGCGTCGGTTCGTTCCCAAATTTCTTCAATTAGTTCAGAATCTATTACTACGTTTTCACCAGTTTCAGGATCAAATTCAAAAACCTTGGCATATCCTGTATGATACCATTTCTCGTCTTCAAAAAGAACATCAAATGGAATAGACTGGCCATGTTCGTTAGATCCTGCCGGAAGAAAAAATTTAATATCTTCCGTATAGGTGTGTGCGTCTTTATCATAGCTGTAGGTTCCTCCACCAGTTCCATATACAGTGTCTTTTTCTGTTTCGTATTGGATCCAAGTGAAATGGCTTGAGGTAATATATTTTTCTTGGACCACCGAACCAGGGAGTTGTTTCCAGGAATCATCACCTTCCACTTTATAGCTTATCATGCGCCAGGAACCCTCCAGGGATTCCAGGGTACTTGAATCTTGTCCGGTTTCGGAGCTACAGGCAAATAGCATGAAAAGTGGTGTAAGTATTAATAGGACTTTAGAGTTAAACATGGCGTAGTGTTTATGGTAAGGACTTCCTCTATAATTTACGGGAAAAATTGCTTAAATCAAATGCTCTATATAAATCACTTTTGGATGAATCACTGCAATCGATTGAAAATTGACATTCGGTATTCGGTGTTCGGTGTTGAGTATCCTTATCCTTCATGAATTTCTTCTTTATCAGATATATTATCGGAAGCCTGTTTGGCCATATAGTACTGTCTATTCAAGCGAGCGATATGGGTAAGGCTGATCTCTTTGGGGCATTCTGCGGAGCACGCACCGGTATTGGTACAGAGCCCAAACCCTTCTTGGTCCATTTGAGCAACCATACTTTCGGCCCTTGATTCCGCTTCGACCTTTCCTTGCGGGAGCAGTGACAGGTGCGATATCTTTGCCGCTACAAATAGCATGGCTGAGGCATTTTTACAAGCAGCCACACACGCGCCACAGCCGATGCAGGAAGCGGCATCCATAGCCTCATTGGCAATTGAGGTAGTAATTGGAATCTCATTGGCGTCAGGTACACCTCCTGTGCTAACGGATATATATCCACCAGCCTCAATGATGCGTTCAAACGCACTTCTATCAACCACCAGGTCCCGAATTACCGGAAATGATTTAGCCCTCCATGGCTCAATGGTGATGGTGTCTTCGTCCCTAAAGCTTCTCATGTGCAGCTGACAGGTAGTAATAGCTTTTTGTGGCCCATGGGCTCTGCCATTAATGTACATGCTGCAGGTACCACAAATTCCCTCACGGCAGTCGTGATCAAAATGCACCGGATCTTCATTCTTCTTTATCAATTGTTCATTTAGTTCATCCAACATCTCAAGAAAGGAACTATCAGCACTGATTTCTGTCAGCTGATAATTCTTAAATTGGCCCTGGCTTTGAGCATCTTTTTGGCGCCATATTTTTAAGGTAAAATTCATATGGATCTATTTATAACTTCTTTGTGTCAATTTGACATTATCAAATTCCAAGTGCTCCTTATTTAGGATTTCAGGACTTTCTTCACCCTGATATTCCCAGGAAGCTACATAAGTGAAGTTTTCATCGTCTCTTAAAGCTTCTCCTTCTTCAGTTTGGTACTCTTCGCGGAAATGACCTCCACAGGACTCCTTGCGATGAAGCGCATCATCAATCATTAAAGCACCGAGTTCAATAAAGTCAGCGACTCTCCCAGCTTTTTCCAATGACATATTCAGCTCCTCATTGGTGCCAAGTACTTTAACATCATTCCAGAATTGTTGTTTTACCGCTTGGATTTTTTCTTTAGCTTCCTTTAAGCCCTGTGCGGTACGAGACATGCCACAATGATCCCACATGATCTTACCTAACTCTTTGTGAATTTCATCTACCGTAGAAGTACCGTTGATACTAAGAATTTTCTGAATTTGGTCTTTAACATCCTTTTCGGCTTTGAGGAACTCCGGATGATCGGTTGAGACCTTGCTATAAGTTCTGGTAGCCAGGTAATCCCCGATGGCATAGGGTATGACAAAATATCCGTCCGCTAATCCTTGCATGAGTGCACTGGCGCCCAGCCGGTTGGCTCCATGATCTGAAAAGTTAGCCTCACCCAAGGTATAACAACCAGGAATGCTGGTCATCAAATTGTAATCAACCCAGAGCCCGCCCATGGTATAGTGTACCGCAGGATAAATGCGCATGGGTGTTTTATAAGGATTTTCTCCTGTAATCTGCTGGTACATGTCAAACAGGTTGCCGTATTTGGATTCAATAGTATCTCTTCCATCCCTCCCTATAGCATCTTCAAAGTCCAGGTAAACGGCCAAACCGGTGGCGCCCACGCCCTGGCCCTCATCACAGACGTACTTGGCGTTTCTGGAGGCTACATCCCTCGGCACCAGGTTACCGAAAGCAGGGTAACGCCTTTCAAGGAAGTAGTCTCTTTCATTTTCAGGAATATCGCCGGGGTTACGGTTGTCTCCCTTGGATTTTGGCACCCATACCCGTCCATCATTTCTCAGTGATTCAGACATCAAAGTCAATTTGGACTGATGATCACCACTCACCGGAATACAGGTAGGATGTATCTGGGTGAAACAGGGGTTGGCAAATAAAGCCCCTTTTTTATGAGCCCTCCAGGCTGCGGTGGCATTTGAGCCCATGGCGTTGGTAGAAAGATAGAAGACATTGCCATATCCCCCGGTGGCCAATATTACTGCATGAGCGCTGTGGGACTCAATTTTCCCGGTAATAAGATTACGGGTAATAATTCCTCTGGCATGTCCCTCAACTACTACTAAATCCAACATCTCGGTCCTGGGGAACATTTGTACCTTTCCATTGGCAACCTGCCTGCTCATGGCACTGTAGGCGCCTAGCAGTAATTGTTGACCAGTTTGCCCCCGGGCATAGAAAGTCCTGCTTACCTGAGCGCCTCCGAATGACCGGTTTGACAACAGCCCACCATATTCCCTGGCAAATGGTACCCCTTGGGCTACGCATTGATCAATTATATTTTCACTGACTTCTGCCAGCCGGTATACATTGGCCTCCCTGGAACGGTAATCACCCCCCTTTATGGTATCGTAAAACAATCTGAATACACTATCTCCATCGTTCTGGTAGTTTTTTGCGGCATTAATTCCACCTTGTGCAGCAATACTGTGAGCTCTTCTGGGACTATCCTGAAAGCAAAAAGCTTTGATGTTGTACCCAAGTTCTGCCAGGGTTGCCGCTGCAGATGCACCCGCCAGTCCGGTACCTACAACTATTATATCGAATTTTCTTTTATTAGCCGGGTTTACCAGCTTGATGTCGAAGATATGTTTGGACCACTTATCTTCTAATGGACCACTGGGGGTTTTTGAATGGAATTTCATAGAAAATTAGATAATTAGCCTAAGCTTTTAATAAACATTACCACAGGAATTGCAGCAAATAGCGTTGGTACTATAATTGAAAACCAAAGCCCTACTCCTTCAATCAAAGGGGTATATTTCTTATGAGTAAGTCCCAGTGTTTGGAAAGCACTTTTAAATCCATGACTAAGGTGGAACGCCAAACCGAACATGGCTAGTACGTATAGTAGCACATACCACCAATGTGTGAAGGCCTCCGCCACAATGCTATAAAGATCTTTAAATTCCCCGGCTCCATCATAATTTACCACGGGAATATTACCAAACCTCATTTCGTACCAAAAGGAACGAAAATGTACCACCAGGAAGATCAATACAATAATACCCAGTATTCCCATATTACGTGAAGACCAGAGGCTATTAGCTGATGCTTTATTTACTGCATATTGCACCTGTCTGGCTGCACGATTTTTTCGGGTAATAATAATGGAATAAACTGCGTGAATTATAATGCTGGCATAAGTGATTATACTAAGTACCTGTATGACAGGAGTACTGGTCATAAACCGGGCGTACTCATTGAAGGCCTGCCCCCCATCGTCCAGGAAAAGCAGCAAATTCCCCAGTACATGACCTACCAGGAACAAGATCAAAAATAGACCGGTAATGGACATGATCAGTTTTCTTCCCAGGCTGCTTTTTAAAGCTTCAGTTAACCAACTCATATGGATTGTTTAGGTACAAGCGAAGTGGCCCAATTTACGCACGGTTAACTAAATTGCAAAAGTATGCGTCCTATTTTA
>CAZAWQ010000311.1:0-4800 GCA_964488585.1 uncultured Roseivirgaceae bacterium | reverse complement strand
TTATAACCGGTGAGCACCTGGGTGCACGAGCTGACAATAAAAAGAGCCTGGCACATGCAGGAATGGCCCGGATTGCGGATGCTCAAGGAGATAAAGATGCCGCTCGTGATTACTATAAAAAGGCCATGAAATTAGCTCAATACCATGGGGTGAAAAATGAGGCAAAGCGTTACCTTCGAATGAACTGATGGTTCTTCGATACCGTACGCTTAATCTTGAATCACAGGGGAATTACAAAGAAAAAGGCAGCAAGTTTGAGGCTTATGCCTTTCCGGTAGAGAACCTGGAACAGGTGCAAATACGCCTTGACCAATTGCGCCAAACGCATTATAAGGCCCGGCATCACTGTTATGCGTACGCAATTGGTGCAGATGCCAAGGATTTCCGTGCATTTGACGATGGGGAGCCCAGACACTGTGCCGGCGATCCAATTTTGGGGCAAATACGTTCTTTTGACCTCACCAATGTGCTGATTGTGGTAGTACGATACTTTGGAGGCACCAAACTTGGAATTAGCGGACTGGTCCACGCATACCGCGAGGCCGCCAAACAGGCTCTTGAAACTGGGAATATAGTAGAGAAAGAGCCCTCACAATCTTGGGTTTTGACTTTTGATTACCCTGATATGAACGGAGTGATGCACCTGGTAAAAGAGTTAAAGTTGAAGGTATTGTGGCAGCATTTCGAGGAGCGGTGCAAAATGATTTTGAAGGTGCCGATATCGAAACTAGATTTAGCAGATGATAGATTGAAGCAAATACCAGGGGTTAAATTAGAAATGAGAAATGAGCAATGAGAAATTGTCTGGGGACACTAAAATATTGACATGAATGAAGGTCTATATAGCAATTTTACGAGGAATCAATGTAAGTGGACAGAAGATAGTCAACATGGCTGAACTGCGCCAGTTATTATCAAATGTTGGTTTACAAAATCTGGAAACCTACATCCAAAGTGGGAACCTAGTGTTTAAAGCTGATCAGAATGCTGATGAACTTGCAGCGACTATTAGAGAGCGTATCTTAAACCACTTCGGGTTTGAGGTGCCGACCCTGGTACTGCCTGCTAATGAAATGGACATAGTAATTCAGGAGAATCCCTTTCAGGATAAAGATTTAAGCAAGGTGCACGTGACGTTTCTATCCTCCCAGCCAAATGATCAACTGATTGAATCCCTGCGGCCTTCACCAAACCCCAACGAAAGTTACCTGGTTAAAGGAAAGGTGATTTACGTGCACTGCCCGGACGGCTACGGGCGTACCAAGATCAATAACATGTTCTTCGAAAGAAAACGAAAAACCACCGCTACCACCCGCAATTGGAAAACCTGTTTGAAGTTGTGGGAGATGGCTCAGGAAAAAGCTTAATAATGTTAAATGGGCCTGTTGAGGTTACCTTAGATGCTGAAGATTCCTGATTAGGACTAGCTCATGGGTCCATCAGTAATCGTAAATCTATAGCGCGTTGTCCCATATTCTATTAATGACTAATATTAATGACTAATTTGAGATCTCAATTTTGAATCTGAAATTATGAACCTCGCTAACATCCTTGAGTCCCTCGCAAGCAATCGCCAGGTATTTGAGCACTTACTGTCTGGCCTAAGCAAAGAAACTTGTATGTGGAAACCAGGTGCCGATAAATGGTGCCTACTGGAAATTGTTTGCCACTTGTATGATGAAGAGCGAGAGGACTTCAGGGCCAGAGTTAAACATGTTCTGGAGACCCCGGAAAAGTCATTTCCCCCATTTGACCCCATAGGCATGGTAAGTACACGTAGTTATATTGATCAGAATTATCAGGAAATGGTCACTAAATTCCTTGTTGAAAGGTCCTTTTCGGTGGATTGGTTGAAATCACTACAAGCACCAAGATGGGATAATGCCACCACACACATGCGAATAGGTCCTATGTCCGCGAGCTTACTACTCAACAACTGGTTGGCCCATGATTATCTGCATTTTAGACAGATCACCCGTTTGAAATACCAATTCCTGCAATCACAATCAGGGGAAGATTTAAGTTATGCAGGTGTTTGGTAGTGAAGTGTCTCAGAATAGCATATTGTGGTTTAGCGGGATGTGGCTAAAGATACTCCTTTGCACCACCTTGGTTGGATGTGGTCAATCAATGGATTATGCCTTAACTATTGCGGTCGCGGCCAACATGCAATTCGCCATGGAGGAAATTGTCAGTGCTTTTGAAGAGAAAACCAATCTTTCCTGTGCTACGGTGGTAAGTTCCTCTGGCAAACTAACCGCCCAGATCAGCAAAGGTGCCCCTTTCGATGTATTTGTTTCCGCAGACATGAAATATCCTGAAGAACTATTTCGGGCAGGTTTAATCAAGGAAAAGCCCACGGTCTATGCATATGGCAAATTAATCATGTGGAGTGCGATTGAAGAACTGCAACCCTCCATTAACCAATTACTATCCCCCGAAGTAAAGCACGTGGCGCTTCCCAATCCGAAAACTGCACCGTACGGCATCGCCGCTATGGAAGTATTGAAACATCATGGCCTTCTGGAATCGATCCAAAAGAAGCTTGTATATGGAGAAAGTATCTCTCAAACAAATCAATTTATTTTATCAAGATCCGCGGAGATTGGGTTTACCTCAAAATCAGTGGTGCTTTCTTCTCGAATGAAAGAACAAGGCAGTTGGGTGGAACTCAACCAAGACCTTTATACACCATTGGCACAGGGAGTGGTGATTCTTAGCAATGAAAGACGCCATTTGTCCAAGCAGTTTTTTGATTTTTTGTTTTCCCCTGAAGGGCAAATGATTCTGCAGAAATTTGGATACGACACTCCTCCCGACGCTTAGCACTTGGCACCCTGCAATTGAAGAGGTTACTATCTGGCAAATTAGCCCTCAATACGCTATCTTGATAGTTAATAAAGGGATCAAATGCGAAACAATTTCTCAAAAATTGCCTATATCATTATAGCACTTGGAGCTATTCTGTGGATCTCAAGAGATTTTTTCTCATATTCTGACGTCGATTTCAACACTCAGGTACGCCCAATTTTTAATAAAAAGTGCATGAAATGCCACGGTGGTGTGCGGCAAAAAGGAGGGTTGAGTTTCCTTTTTCGTCAAATGGCTCTGGACACCCTTACCTCCGGTAATTTTGCCATTATTCCTGGATCCATTAAGAAAAGTGCCCTGATCCAAAGGGTTCAGGAACAAGATCCCGAGCTTAGAATGCCACCTGAAGGTCTCGGATTAAATGCTGAGGAAATTTCCATCCTGAAAAACTGGATTAAGCAAGGGGCCAAATGGGATGATCATTGGGCCTATGTAGCTCCCGATTCAGCAATCCACCCGCCTGAAATTCAGGATCGCCGCGTGATAAATGGCATTGATGGATTTGTAGTTGACAGACTAGCCAAAGAAGATCTCTATTTATCGGATGAAGCTGACAAGGCCACCTTATTACGACGCGTGAGTTTGGATCTTATCGGTTTGCCCCCTTCGGAAACCATAGCTCAAGAATATTTGAACAGCTCATCTCACGAGGCCTATGGGAACCTGGTGAATAAATTACTTTCCTCTGAACACTTCGGTGAAAAATGGGCCTCTTTCTGGCTGGATTTAGCCAGATATGCTGATTCTCAGGGTTATCAAAAAGACAATTTAAGGCCTACTATGTGGATGTATAGGGATTGGGTGATTGATGCTTTCAATGGAGATATGCCGTTCGACAGGTTTTCTATTGAACAACTTGCAGGCGATCTTCTACCTGAACCTTCAGACAATCAAATATTAGCTACAGCCTTTCATCGAAACACCATGAACAATGATGAAGGCGGTACCGACGATGAAGAATTCAGAGTAGCTGCGGTACTGGACCGGGTGAATACCACATTTGAAGTCTGGCAGGGAACCACTATTGGCTGTGTTCAGTGTCATACACATCCATATGATCCCATCAAACATGAGGAGTTCTACGCGGTTTACGCATATTTCAATAACACCCAGGACAGTGATAAAACCAGTGATGAACCCAATGCTGAACTTCTTTCCGCTCCCCAAAAAGCCTTCAAAGAGCAATATGGTCTGCTGGTTAATCAGTTTAGATCCAATAATGACACCATTGGTGTTGACTATATAAAAGCGGTTAAAAAGTATATGTCGATACAACCTGCTCAAGTACCGGTAATGAAAGAGATGCCCGCGGACTCTTCCAGGACATCCCATGTATTTGTTCGCGGCAACTGGTTGGTTCATGGCGACGAGGTCCAACCCAAAGTTCCTCAAGCATTGAATAAATCTCTTTCTCAAAATCCTGGCAATCGTCTGGAACTTGCTGAGTGGTTAGTGGATCCAGCAAATCCGCTGACCGCCAGAGTTATAGTTAATAGATTTTGGGAGCAACTTTTTGGATTGGGGCTGGTAGAAACCCTGGAGGATTTTGGTAGTCAAGGATCTCCCCCAACCCATTCCGCTCTGTTGGACTGGCTGGCGGTTCAGTTCATGCACAAACATAAATGGAGTATTAAATTACTTTTAAAGCAAATAGTAATGTCGGCAACTTACCGACAGTCATCCTTGGTAAGTCCTGAGTTGTTGCAATTGGATCCATATAACAAGTTGTTGGCCAGAGGCCCCAGGGTAAGATTGTCCGCAGAACAAATAAGGGACCAGGCTTTGGCTGTAAGCGGATTGCTTAATAACCGGGTATATGGCCCCAGCGTTATGCCACCTCAACCCGAAGGGGTCTGGAATATAATCCGTCATATAGGCGGCTGGGAAACATCTGGGAATTCAGAAGACCAAAACAGGCGCGCCTTATAT
>CAZAWQ010000310.1:0-7193 GCA_964488585.1 uncultured Roseivirgaceae bacterium | reverse complement strand
AAATCAAATCCCATACTATGGGGGCGGGCAGTATTGTACCAGCCATTATTCCCAGCATACCCAATCACAGTGATGAAGTTGCTATGGCCTGTGAATCTGCGAATGAGTTACCACATCAATGGACAAGGGTCCAGTTTACTAAGACATAAATCATACAATTGCATAAAAGATTAATAATTCTGACCCTGTTTCACCTATTCTTAGGTCATCATATAAAGTGTCAGGATGACCTCAGTGATTTTCTTTTGGCTCATCCTGACGACGCAAATAAACTTACCGCCGACTACATCTCACCACTGGCCAAGGGATTTGGGTATGCTGGGAATAATGGCTGGTACAATACTGCCCGCCCCCATAGTATGGGATTTGATTTAACAGCTACTGCCAGTGCAGTTTTTGTTCCTACAAAAGCGCAGTTCACGCAATTCATCCAAAGTGAATATAAGGATTTAGAACTGTTGTCTCCAACGGACAACATGGTCCCCACGGTATTTGGGCCTGAGGACTTATACCCTGAGTACCTGATACCGAGTACCGGTGAAACGTTTGCAGGTGCACCAGGGAACTCACTAGAGGAAAAATATGGATTTGAGGCCGTCTTGTTTCCTATGGTACAATTGGGAATTGGCGTGATTCCCAACACAGACCTGAAGGTTAGATTTATGCCCTTGTTGGAATTCGATGATGACTTCGAGGCCAAAATGTGGGGCGTTGGAATATTGCATAGACTGAATGACTATTTTCCTTCTGGTGACGAGCTATTGGTGGACATTTCCGTGTTTGGAGGATTTACCCATATTGATACTGAGACCCAGGTATCAGGAACCTATCCGGGAGATGGTCAAATCGGTGTTCAGGATTTAAACTCCTGGACTCTGGAGGGATTGATCTCTTACGATTTATCAGTATTTACTTTTTACGGAGGCATTGGTTACAATCAAATTTTGTCGGACCTTAAGGTGTTGGGCACCTATGAAGTTGGAAATGGAAATGATCTGGTTGACCCGATTGCTGTGAGCAGTACTTATGACGGATTAAAGGTAACCATGGGATTTCGAATAAAGCTGGCGATTATCACCTTACACGGGGATTATACCTTCAATGAATACAACTCGGTAACCGCTGGATTTGGACTCAATGTAAATTAAATTAATTACCCTTGAACTTGGGTTCCCGTTTTTCAATAAAGGCCTGCATTCCTTCCTTTTGGTCTTCTGATGCAAAGAGTAGATAAAAATTCTTGCGTTCAAGATACAGACCCTCATCTAAATGTGTTTCATAGGCCCTGTTAATAGATTCTTTAGCTAGCCTTACTGCCATTGGTGACATCTTGGCAATCTGACTGGCGAGTCTGATGGATTCATTCAGGTAGGATTCAACGGGTACTACCCTATTTACTATACCATATTTTAAAGCTTCTTCCGCATTAATGAATTTTCCAGTGAGCACCATTTCCATGGCTCTGGCTTTGCCAATGGTACGGGTCAATCTTTGAGTCCCACCTGCGCCAGGTATCACGCCGATTTTTATTTCAGGTTGCCCGAATCGGGCGGATTCCGACGCAATAATCATATCACAAGTCATTGCCAGTTCACATCCACCACCTAAGGCGAATCCTGAAACTGCGGCGATCAATGGTTTTTGGATTTTTCTAATTTTATCCCAAGTACTGAACTGATCAATTTTCAGCATATCTATAGCCCCTTTATCTGACATCTGCTTGACATCAGCCCCGGCTGCAAAGGATTGATCGTTTCCCGTGATTACTATTACACGTACTTCAGCATCATCATCCAAAGATGTCAGAGCTTGCTTCAATTCCTGCATCATTTGCAGGTTTAGGGCGTTTAATTCCTTGGGTCGATCCAATTCAACCAAAGCAATCTGCGGTTCATATTGCCGGGTAATCTTTATAAAGTCCATTCTGGGTAGTTACAGGGAAAGTGTTGAGGGATAAAAAAAAGAAAAACCTTCTAATTAAAGAAGGTTTTTCGGTAAAAGTGTTAAACAGGTGTATGAATTGTGTGTTATGCATTCATGTATACCACAGACTATCAATAGGTAACCACCTTGAGTAAAAAAACCTTTATTCAGCAATAAAATTATTTATAAACTGCTGATATTCAGTTGACAATAAGGTGGTATTTTTTTGTTTATTTTCAGAAAAATTCAAATCCGAGCTAGAAATCAGTTTTTGGGAAGGTTGTTTCGGGTTTTGGGAAGGCTGTTTCGGGGGTTTATTGAGGGCATAATTTATAGACAATACTAGCACCAGCATCCCGTACTTGATTAGGAATGAAATATTCTTGTTTAGAGAAGTTAACTTTACTCCGACAAGCTGTTCGCTTTGCAAAAAAATAGAATGTTTAACTTAAAATTACAATTTCCTTGTCGGGAGTTCAAAATAGTAATAAAATGGGAAATTACATAGATTAAATCAACATAATGATTAAAGTTTTATTTGTGTGTTTAGGAAATATCTGCAGATCTCCGGTAGCTGAAGCAATTTTTAATAAAAGAATAAGGGAAGCTAAGTTAGAAGATCAATTCTCGGCTGACTCAGCTGGCACCTCAGCGTATCATTTAGGTGACCCGCCGGATCAAAGGTCCGTTAGTAATGCTCTCGTCAATGGAGTTAATATTAACCACAGCGCCCGTCAGTTTACAGAGCGGGATTTTTCTGAATTCGACTACATTCTAGCCATGGATCAGGACAATTTAATGCAAATTGAATCAATGGCTCAGATTCACGGAGTATCGCACAATGGCATATTTCTGATTCGAGCCTTCCAATCGAACGGCCAGGACCTCGAAGTTCCAGACCCATACTTTGGGGGTGAATCGGGATTTCAAACAGTATTTAATGTCCTTAATGAATGCAACCAAGAGTTAATTGAATATTTAAGAGAGACACATTAAAGCAGGTTCTGGCGCAAACCTATGAACATTGATCAACTAAACAGGATTCTCCAGCAATCAATTGGGAATTCCACTAAAATATCATCCTGGCATCCTGTCGGGGGTGGATGTATAAACCAGTGCTACCATTTGGTAACTGATAGCAGAGCGTACTTTGTGAAATGCAATAAACCTCAATATTTGGATATGTTTGAAAGGGAGCACGAAGGTTTAGCAGCATTGGCCAGCTACGGTAACCTGTTGATACCCAAACCAATCAATAACGGTATTGTGCAGGACAGCAGCTACTTGGTTATGGAATTTATCAAATCAGGTTCACCGGGCGCTTATTATTGGGAGCGATTAGGGGAAGGACTGGCCGGTCTACATCGACAGACCGGGAATCAGTTTGGTTGGACAACAGATAATTACATTGGCCGATTACCCCAGTCTAACCATTGGCACCATGGTTGGATCGATTTTTTTATTCAAGAGCGCTTACAGCCTCAAATTAAAACGGCAGTGGATTCCGGTGTTCTCCCGGCTAAGGTTCAGATTGATCTTAACAAACTACTTGGTAGAATTGACCAGTATATCATTCTGGAACCTCCTGCATTTCTACATGGTGATCTGTGGAGCGGGAACGTTATGACTGGGCCTGAAGGGGAACCATGTTTGATGGATCCGGCAGTGTATTATGGTCATCGGGAAATCGAATTGGCTTTCACCAAATTATTTGGCGGGTTCGATGAAAGATTTTATCAGGCCTATAGCCAATCCTATCCTTTAGCAGTTGGATATCAGCAACGATTTGATATCTACAACCTTTACCCCTTGATGGTTCACCTGAACCTGTTCGGGAGCAGCTACCTGGGTGATATCACCCAAATATTGAGAAAGAACTTATGACCGGTATAACTTCGGCGTTCGGCGTTCTATTGATCAATTATTTCCCCATTCAATTATTCCCCTGCTCCCCTGTTCCCAAAGGGATTATTAGCAGTTGGATATTCTTGCGGGTTCTTTGTTCAAGTAGTATTATTTTTCCTTTTTTTATTTTAGTGACCAAATCGTATTGGTAATTCTTTACAGTAATCAATTCCAGATGATCATTATAGAATATGTCGAATTCAGCACTTAGGGCATCAATCAAGGATTTCATCTTTTTATCGGGGCTATCAATGCAAACAGAAAAGGAGATAGCAGAACTTTGCATCATATTTATGCGAATGTTGAATTCCTCAAAAAGATGAAAAATCATACTAAGTTTACTTTCGTTGATAAAACTGAAATCCCGAACATGAAAAGAAATCAAACACTGGTTCATTTTGAAAATTACTGCAGGTTCCAGAGTGTCGTGTATAATGTCACCAATTAAGGTTCCTTCAGCCGAGGGGTCTTTAAATGATTTGACTAGCAGAGGTATTTTTTTTATTGCAAGTGGACGAATGGTTTTTGGATGGATCACTGTGGCGCCGTAGTAGGTCATTTCTGCCGCCTCCCCATATGATATGTTATCGTACTTTATTGTCTGTTTCCATAAGTCCGGATCTGCATTAAGGATACCCGGTACATCTTTCCAAATGGTAACGGACTCAGCATTCAGACAGAACGCAAATATTGCCGCTGAAAAATCAGAGCCTTCCCTGCCAAGGGTTAAGGTGTTCCCATTTTGATCCGCTCCAATAAATCCCTGAGTTAGGTAAAATGATGAGGAATTTATATCGACCCGGTTATCTATGGCTTTTCGAGTAGCATTCCATCGTACCTTGCCTTCCTTAAAGGTGCTGTCAGTTACAATTAACTCCCGGGCATCAAGGTGCTGGCAAGGTACCCCGGTTTGGTTCAGGAATGAGTGCACTATGGTGGTAGAGAGTAATTCACCAAAGCAAATAACCTGATCGTACATTTTGTCTTCATTGGAGTACTCATTTTTCAGATTCTGATGGAGGTCCTGGAACAATAGTTCTAGTTTCTGAAAAATGTGGTGTTCCTCTGAATCGAAAAGCGCTTGGCATATTTTAGTATGGTACTCTTTAAATTCACCTATTGCTTGAATATAATTTTGATCGGCTATTTTAAGTGCCAATATTCGTTCCAGCGCATTGGTGCTTTTGCCCATGGCAGATATCACCACTAGTAGCGAAGCTTCCTTCTGACTATGTATGATATCACGCATATTTCGGACGGCGTGGGCATCACATACGCTGGCTCCACCAAATTTGAATACTTTCATTTTTACCCTAGTGATTTTAATGCTATTTTTAAGTGTCCCTGGTAAGTATAACGAAATCGGGGAAATAAGCTACCTCATAGAATATTAATTTATGGAAGACTCCAGAATTGGCTTACCTATTGGCACTACTCTGGATCGGTTCATCAAAAGATTTCAAGACGATTTCCCTTATGCAACCGGTGAGTTATCCCAGCTATTGAGGGATATTGCACTAGCAGGAAAAGTGGTGAACCGGGAAGTGAACAAAGCGGGCCTGGTTAATATCTCAGGAAGTATAGGTAGTGAAAATATACAGGGAGAAGATCAACAAAAACTGGATGTGTTGGCAAACATCCGTTTCATCAGGGCTTTGACTGCGGGAGGAGAGGCCGGGGCCATAATCTCGGAAGAAGATGAAAGTGTGATCGACCTTCACAATAACGGGAAATACATCATTGCAATTGACCCCCTGGATGGCTCTTCCAATATTGATGTGAACGTATCAATCGGTACTATTTTTTCAATTTACCGACGCCTGTCTCCGGTAGGGTCTCCGGTAACAGATGAGGATGTATTACAACTAGGGACCAATCAGGTGGCGGCTGGATACTTACTGTACGGGTCAAGTACCATGTTGGTTTATACTACTGGAAAAGGAGTGAACGGATTTACCTACGATCCAACATTAGGAGAGTATTTTCTTAGTCATCAGGATATGCGAATCCCTGACGATGGGAAGATCTATTCGGTGAATGAAGCTGCGTCTCTTGATTTTCCTGATCCCGTAAACAAATATTTGACCTACTGCCATGAAAATGCACATATAGCAAGATATATTGGCGCTTTGGTAGCAGACTTTCATCGCAATTTATTGAAAGGAGGGATCTATATGTATCCGACAACTACACGTTATCCAAAGGGTAAACTGCGGCTGATGTATGAGTGCAATGCATTGGCATTTGTCGTAGAACAGGCAGGGGGAAAAGCAAGTTCTGGAGATTCCAGGATTTTGGAGATTCCCCCAAATAGCCTCCATCAACGTTGCCCGCTTTTTATTGGCTCAAAATCAATGGTGGACAGACTAGAAGATTATTTCAAATAATCCAAACACCTATTCCTCTTCTTCATCAGCTTCTGTATGTACCAAATGAGGGGCTTCCCTCAAGAGTATATAATACCAACGAACGATCTTCTTTATATCAGAGACATAAACCCGATCACGGTCGTATTCAGGTAACACAGTTTGAAAGAACGACAGATATTCAGAATTAGTAGCATCCTTATCAATAGCTTGCTCCCTGCCAAATTCCTGGTAAATAGTTTGAAATACCTGTACTAAGGGAATCGATCCTTCCGCACTATTGGTATATACGGATATCTCATCCAATACAGAGATGCGCTGATTGGCGGAAATTACCAATTTCTTTTTTTGATCATCAAAAGATTCGACAATTACACTTGCCCTGGCAGGTTTTATTATTTTGAAAAGTCCGGATTTTCCAGATATCGATACCAATTCCTTTAATTCCATAAAGGTCTGTTCTTATTGTTTGGAAGTGGTGCGAATATAATCTGAAATTTCAAGTTTTCCGGTTTTATCAATGGCAGATGAGGTGAATATTTTGGGAAGCTTTTCCCAATCCTCGCTAAGCCTTGATTCAAGAGCTTTTTTGTTAGCTAGCAATTTATTCCTGGAGATCTTATCAGATTTAGTTAGGATGATAGCCAATGGTATTCCATTTTCGCCAGACCAACGAATGAAATCCATATCAATTTTCTGAGGGGGGTGCCTGGAGTCTAGCAATACGAATAACAAGAACAGATTGTCCCTATTCTGAAGATAATTGGTGATCATTTTTTTCCACTGTTGTTTTTTTGATTTGCTTACTTTTGCCCAGCCATAACCAGGTAAATCAACTAAATACCACTGGTTGTCAACTATAAAATGATTGATGAGCTGTGTTTTGCCAGGTGTTGAGGATGTCTTGGCCAAATTTTTATGATTAGTCAACATATTAATCAATGAAGATTTTCCTACATTTGACCTGCCGATAAAGGCGTATTCTGGCTGGTCCCCGGA
>CAZAWQ010000309.1:0-1897 GCA_964488585.1 uncultured Roseivirgaceae bacterium | reverse complement strand
CTGCTAATTATCATTGATCATGGTGATGGTTATATGAGCCTGTATGGTTATAATCAAAGTTTATTGAAAAAAACCGGAGACTGGGTGCTACCAGGTGAAATCATCGCCCTTGCCGGTGATAGTGGTGGGCAACTTCGTTCTGGTGTTTATTTTGAAATAAGGAATAATGGTAGCCCGGTCAACCCTGCCAGGTGGTGCAGGAATTAACGCAAAACATTTTGCTACAACGTCATTATTCCTGTCACTGAATAGTAGTCGCCTGTATGCTGTAAAAATATTATGCCCAAACTCCCTTGTATGAGACTCGGAGAAAATAATGAATAACGCCTTTCGTAATCTTTTTATTTGCCTGTTACTTCTACTGGCTGGTGCTCAAATAGTCATCGGAGAGACCAAACCGTCAGAACCCGAGGCGCTGCCCCTGGATGAGCTACGCACCTTTACTGAAATTTTTGCGAAAATAAAAAGTGATTATGTTGAGCCAGTAGATGACAAGGAGTTACTTGAGAATGCCGTCCGCGGCATGCTGGAAGGACTAGACCCTCACTCTGTCTATCTTGATGGCGAATCCTATGACGCTCTGAGAGAAGGCACTTCCGGTGAATTTGGCGGCCTTGGTATAGAAGTTGGAATGGAAAATGGTTTCGTCAAGGTTATATCCCCCATTGATGATACCCCCGCACAAAAAGCTGGCATAAAAGCTGGTGATCTGATCATCAAACTCGATGATAGATCGGTTAAAGGTTTGTCGTTAAATGAAGCCGTCGACCTTATGCGTGGCAAGCCTGGTGATGCCATTAAACTGACAATCATTCGTGAGAAAGAGGAAAAACCTCTGGTGTTCACGATAATCAGAGATGTAATCACGGTTAAGAGTGTTCGATTCGAGACACTGGAGCCCGGCTTTGGCTATCTGCGTATTTCAAGTTTTCAGTCACATACCGTTGAAAGTCTACGTAAGGCAATTGATCAACTGAAACAAGACAATAATAACCAGCTTAAAGGCGTGATTCTTGACCTCAGAAATAATCCGGGTGGTATCTTGACTGCCGCTGTCGGCGTTACAGATATGTTCCTTAACAAAGGATTGATCGTTTACACAGAAGGCCGCATCAAAGATTCAAAATTAAGATTTAATGCCAAACCTAATGCCAAGCTACCGGACGTACCACTAATTGTACTGGTTAATGCCGGTTCTGCATCTGCATCAGAAATTGTTGCCGGTGCACTACAAGATCATCGGCGTGGCATTATCATGGGTGAAAAAACCTTTGGTAAAGGATCCGTGCAAACCGTCCTGCCTATGAATAATAATGCAGCACTAAAACTAACAACAGCCAGGTATTACACCCCCAATGGCCGATCAATTCAGGTCTCAGGTGTGGTACCGGACATCATCATCGATAAGGTAAAGATATCCCTGATTGAAAATGCCATTGATATGCAGGTGAAAGAGGCCGACCTCAAGGGACATCTTTAGAACGGACTGGAGGAAGCCCCGGTAACAGAGGGAGACGAAGAAATGAAAGAAGATGAGTCAGAAGTAGAGGAAACATCGCCACTTTCTTCGAGAGATTACAGCCTTTATGAAGCCTTGAATGTATTGAAAGGGCTCGCAATCATCAAAAAATAAACAAGAGATTATGGCAGAAACATCAATTTCCAAAGTGCTGGTTCCCCGTGTTTTAGTCCCTCTGGCACAAGGCTGTGAAGAGCTGGAAGCCATTACCATTATCGATCTACTGAGACGTGCCGACATAGAAGTAATCTCTGCCGGGCTCGATGCTGAGAATATAACCGCCAGCCGCGGTGTAAAACTTATCCCGGACACTGATCTGGAATCAGCATTAAAAGATGACTACGATATGATCGTCCTGCCTGGGGGTCTCCCCGGCGC